>CAITYU010000124.1 GCA_903896675.1 uncultured Planctomycetaceae bacterium | reverse complement strand
GTCCGGATCGAGGAGCGGAGGGTGTCTCTGCTTTGGAATCTCCGAAGATGCGTTTTTCGATTTCTTCGGCCTGCTGGCGGATGAGTGCTGCGGCTGGGCTTTCCGGGGCATTTTCGGGGCGGGCGGGTTTGGCGGGAGTGGTCTGCGGCAGGGATGTTGTGGCGGATCCAGTCAGGCCCTGTTGTACGTCCGTATCGGAGAAGCGGGAGAACTTTTCCGGGGGGTTGGCTTTGCGGAACGGGTCGGCTGGAGTTTTTCCGCCGGGCAATGGACGCGGGGTCACCGCGGTGAAGGGGATGGGCCGCTCGTTTGGATCGGGATTGTTTTCGACGACGGGTTTTTGGGTGCGTACGAAGGTGTTTTCGGGGTTGCGGGTGGAGTTTCGCGGGCGAGTGCGGTCGAGGAAGCCACGGAGCTCGTCGAGAGTGGCGGTGTTTTCGGTGAGCGCATCGCGGAGTGATCCGGCGACGGAGTCGGCGATCAGTTCGCCGGAGCCATTGGCGAGAATGGCGCGGGCCAGTTCCGGGCGATCCTGCCAGCGGTCTGCGGGCCAGCCGCGGATATCGGAGTAGGTGAGTCCGAGGGACTGCTGGGGTGTTCTGGGCAGGACCTTGAAGCCGGAGTCCGTCCGCAGGATGTGAAACTGCAGAGAGAAGAACATGGTCGACGCACCGAGTGTGGCGCCGATCAGAAAGGATCTGGTTCTGCTCACGGGAGTTTCCTGATCTCTCGGGGAGGCAGTCTGTGGAAGGATCTGCCTGTTGCGGGGGACGCGACGTGGCAGATGCGAGACAAACCTACCACGCGTTTGGGCTGCGACTTTGGGCGAAGTCCGAGGGGGCAGTGGAAAACGGGGAAAAAGAAATTCGGTTGCCCGCTTGTTCTTTGCAGCCGTCATATCTGTCAGTTCTGGAACCTGTTTGCTGACCGCTGCGGTTGCGGAGGGGTGAGGCGTACTGCGTTGAGTGTGCGGGATGTGCTGTGGTTGGATTTGCGGGTGCCGGGCTCTATGCTGACGCAGTGAAGTTGTCGGGTGCTGCTGATTTCGGGGTTTTGGTGAGTCGGGTGTGCGGGGGAGTCTGTATGGCTGGCGGGCAGGCGGATGTCAGTGGGCAGTCTCGTGGTGCATGGTGGGCGTGGTGGATCAGCGTGCTGCTGCTGCTGGCAACGATGCTGAACTACATGGACCGGCAGGCATTGTCGGTGATGTCGAAGAGGATTACCGGGGAGCTGCAGATTACGAATGAGCAGTATGGAGATCTGGAGTTTGGCTTTGGTGTGGCCTTTGCGGCAGGATCGCTGGTGTTTGGAGCGATAGCGGATCGCTGGAGTGTGCGGTGGTTGTATCCGGGAGTGTTGCTGGCGTGGTCAGCGATGGGAGTGCTGACAGCGTGGTGCAGCAGTTTTGAGTCGCTGCTGCTGTGTCGCATGCTGCTGGGTTTCTTTGAGTCGGGGCATTGGCCGTGTGCGCTGCGGACGACGAAGACGATTCAGACGGGCAGTCAGCGGCTGATGGGGAACAGTATTCTGCAGAGCGGTGGCGCATTGGGAGCGATAGTGACTCCGCTGCTGGTACTGGCGATGGTGGGCAGGAGTGAAGTTTATGGGGCGTGGCGTTTTCCGTTTCAGGTGATTGGCAGTCTGGGTGTGGTGTGGGCGGTGATCTGGCTGTGTTCGGTGCGGCGGGAGGATCTGCCGTCGGCGAGTGTGGCTGGGCCTGGGTCCGAGGAGTCGGGAGGGCACTGGCTGCAGGAGTGTCTGTCCAGTCGGAAGTTCTGGGCGCTGGTACCGGTGGTGATGGTGCTGAACATTACGTGGCAGCTGATTCGCGCGTGGCTGCCGAAGTTTCTGGAGGAGGGTCGTGGGGCGACGGAGTCAGCGGCCTTGTACTTCAATTCGCTGTATTTTGTGGCTGCGGATGTGGGTTGTCTGGCGGCAGGTGCGGGGGCGTTGTATCTGTCGGGTCGCGGCTTATCGACTCATCGTGCGCGGTTGTGTGTGTTTGGGGTGTGTGCGATCCTGACGGCGCTGGCGGTGGTGGCGGCAGTGCTGCCACTGGGCTGGGGTCTGTACGCCGTGCTGTTGCTGGTGGCGGCCGGCTCACTGGGGCTGTTTCCCTGTTATTATTCGATGTCGCAGGATCTGAGCAGTCGCAACATGGGGAAGGCGGCGGGAGTGCTGAGTGCGGTGGGCTGGCTGACGGCATCACCGTTGCAGAAGTTGTTTGGGCTGGTGGTGGATCGGACGGGTCGATTTGACGAGGGTCTGGCGCTGGTGGGACTGGCTCCGCTGGTGGGTTTTGTGTGTCTGCTGGTGATCTGGCGGGAACCGGAGCCGTGGGTCGGCCGGGGCTCCGGAAAGTGACATCCCGTCGGCGGTCGGCACTTCGTGATTGCGTTGCCGGGCGGTATACTGCGGGGCTGTGCCGGTTGTCTGTTGTGTGTATTGCAGTGCCGGCGGGTATTGGGGGCGTCAGTACGGGGCGGGTTGATGAACAGCAAACGAGCGATGGCCCAGCTGCTGAAGCATCTGACGGGTCTGGGAGTGACGCATCTGCCGAAGGTGGAGTTGCAGGTGCGGCGTGGTGTGGCTGAGGTTTCGCGTGCGGCGGTATCGGCGGCTGAGGTTCCGGCGGCAACGGGAACTCGACGTCCGGTGAAGCCGGTTGCGGGTACCGGAGCGACTGCAGTGGTGCCGCCGCTGCGACGAATTCCGGGTCTGGAGGGTGTAGAGGGCGCGGGTGGGGTGCGTCGTCCGGAGGCGTTGCCTGAGATTCAGCGGTTGCTGTCTGGTCCGCTGGAGACGGCGGGTCAGCGTCAGGACGCAGCCTGTGCGGTGGCGCAGCTGGTGGCTGGTTGTCGTCGCTGTACGGAGCTGGCGGACCGCAGGACTCAGACAGTATTTGGTGTGGGCAGTCTGACGGCGGAGATCATGTTCATCGGGGAAGCTCCGGGGCAGGATGAGGACGAGCAGGGTGTGCCGTTTGTGGGGGCGGCGGGTCAACTGCTGGACAAGATTATCGGAGCCTGTCGTCTGCGGCGTGAGGATCTGTATATCTGCAATGTGCTCCGCTGTCGTCCTCCGGGCAATCGCACTCCGACGCCGCAGGAAGCGGCGAACTGCCGGGAATTTCTGGATGCGCAGATTCAGATTGTCCGACCGAAATACATTGTGTGCTGGGGTGCGGTAGCGGCGCAGAACCTGCTGGGAGTCACGACTCCGATTTCGAAGCTGCGCGGTCGTCTGTTTGAGTATCAGGGGGCTGTGGTGCTGGCGACCTATCATCCGTCCTACCTGCTGCGGACTCCGGCGGCCAAGAAGGATGTCTGGGAAGACATGAAGCTGTTGATGCGGCAGCGGGGAGTGGAGCTGGTGTGAGCAGCAGTGCTGTGCGAGCGTAATGCGGCGGTGGTGTGCCGGGTTGGTGTGGGGGGTTGGTGTGGGGGGGTGGAGATATGGACAAGGCAGGGCGGCGAGACCAGAAACGCGACGGGGCAGTGACAGCGTCGGGTGAGCAGCGGCTGTTGTCTCTGGATGCGCTGCGTGGCTTTGACATGTTCTGGATCATGGGTGGCGATACACTGGCCAATGCCGTGCTGGCTGTTTTTCCCCAGCCGTGGGCGGTGCGACTGCGGGAGCAGTTTGAGCATGTGGAGTGGGCTGGTTTCCGGTTTTACGATCTGATTTTCCCGTTGTTTCTGTTTCTGGTGGGTTGTGTGATTCCGTATTCGCTGGGGAAGTATCAGTCTCAGCCGAGTGCGGCGGTGTGGCGAATTCTGCGGCGGGTTTCGCTGCTGCTGCTGCTGGGTCTGATAGCGAACGGTCTGTTGCGTCTGCAACCGGGCAGTCTGCGTTACTGTGGAGTGTTGCAGCGGATTGGCATCTGTTACGGGCTGGCGGCGTTGTTATTTCTGAAGTTTCGGGTGCGTGGTCTGATGCTGATCACGCTGGCGATTCTGCTGGGATACTGGGCGGTGCTGGCTCTGGTGCCGGCTCCGGGTGGTATGCGTGGTGATTATACGAAGGCTGGAAACCTTGCCGGCTGGCTGGATCGGCGGCTGTTGCCCGGGCAGATACCGGCGCAGTGGTACGGATTTGGCGACAACGAGGGGTTGCTGTCAACGATTCCGGCGGTGTCGACGGTATTACTGGGGGTGTTGTCGGGCTTGTGGCTGAAGAGTGGCTGGTCGGGGCTGGTGAAGGCGGGTGGTCTGGCGGTTGCGGGCGTGTTGCTGGTGTCCGGCGGTTATGAGTGGTCGCGGTGGTTCCCGATCATCAAGAACATCTGGACCAGTTCATTTGTGCTGGTGGCGGGTGGTTTCAGTCTGTTGCTGCTGAGTGTGTTTTATCTGTTGATTGATGTGGTGGGACTGCGTCGTCCGGCATTTTTCTGGTCGGTGATTGGTATGAATGCGATTGCCATTTACATGGTGCCGCGGTTTGTGGACTTTGATCGGATGGCAGTTTTCTTTCTGGGTGGTACAGCGCGTCTGGCGGGTGTTCAGTGGGGTGCGGTGGTGCTGGCGACAGGTGCATTGGCTGGGCAGTGGTTGTTTCTGTACTGGCTGTACAGGACTCGGACATTTCTGCGTCTGTGAGTCGGGTGTGAGCAGTTGCTGTCGGGTCAGCTGGATTGCAGCAGTCTGGCGGCCAGCCTGAGGGCTCCTGTGGCAGCATTCCGGACAACGGAAACGTCGGGGCTGTAGTGGAAGTCGTTGCTGAGGTGTCTGACGATGGCCTGGAGCAGAGCGGGCTGTTGAATCAGGACGGCTCCGGTGGCGGCCAGTGGCAGCTGTCGGGGCAGTTGCAGTCGATCGGCAACTGTGCGGACCATCAGTGCGAGTTCGTGTCCGGCGGTGGAGACGATGGCAGCGGCGACGGTGTCGTTGGCGTGTGCGAGTGTGAAGGCGAGTGGTGCGAGTTCAGCGATGAGTGCGCGGGGAATTTCGGCGGAGTAAATGCGGGCGACGAGTTCCGGTGCGGTGCTGATCCGGAGATGTTCGCAGACGGCTGGAGAGAGCGAGGTTTGCGGTCCGCGTCCGTCGGCGGCGAAGACGACGGCTTTGAGGACGGCGGAGCCGATGGCCCACGCACTGCCTTCATCTCCCATCAGCCAGCCCCAACCGCCGGCGCGGGCGGAGTCACCGCTGGAATTGCAGCCCCAGGCGAGTGAGCCGGTACCGGCGATGAGTGCGACACCAATCCCGGTTCCGGAGCCGGCGGACAGCAGAGGTACGGCGTCATTGACGACGCGGACTTTGTGAGCGAGTCGGGCTTCTTCGGCCCATTGCAGGATGACACTGCGATCGGAGTCGCGATCGGCTCCGGCGAGTCCGAGGCAGGCAGCGGCGGCGGTGCAGCGGGGAATGCCGGCGATTTCGAAGGCGGAATGGACGGCCTGATCGAGATTCTGCATGGCCAGCAGCGGGCCGACAGCGCGCTGGTTGGAGGGTCCGGCGGAGCCGGTGGCGAGGATCTGATCGGGGTCGTCAGCGGTGCTGAGCAGCGCCAGTGTCTTTGTGCCGCCACCGTCGATGCCCAGCAGGAGTGAGTTGTGTTGGAGCATGCGGGGGTGTTCACATTCCGGTGCGGGTTTTGAGCAGGACGTCGATGTGTGTGTGACCGAGGAGCTGTGATTCAGCCAGCAGCAGCCAGCGATACAGGCGCCCATTGATGCTGCCAGCGCGAACCGGAACCTGCAGAGTGATGGCGAGGGGCAGGTCGACGCCGAACCAGTAAAGTTGTATGAGTCCGACGTCCTGCTGATCGAGCAGTTGGTTGGTTTTCAGCAGACTGATGAACCACGCCTGAAAGTCTTCGTTGTGCAGGTGAATGGCAGATTCGATGAGCTGGAGTGTGGCATCATTGCGGTTCTGTTTCAGTCGGCGAGCGTTCGCCAGTGAGCTGGTGGCTGCAGCGGGCAGGCCATTGCAGATTTCTGCGAGAGCCTGAATCTGCCAGCAGTCGGCGACGTCGGGCCAACTGGCAGTGGCCTGCTGTGCAGCGAGCAGTGCCAGTTGGTGTGATCGGGTGTCCTGAGCGCGGACGAGCAGTTTGGGGGTGTCAGCTAAAAACGATTGCAGGGAGGAGTTGGCAGGCGGTGACATAACAAGTCCTAGTGCAAATTTCAGTGTGCCAGAATCGGTCTGCTGCAGCAGTTTGTCTGCTGCCTGTTGTGCCTCCTCGAAGCGATCGAGTTGCTGCAGTGCAAGGCATTTGTTGAACTGAGCGGTGGCATCGCAGTCCGCTGGGTTATTCAGTGTCTGCAGCAGTTGCAGGGCCTGAGCAGGTTGATGCTGCCGCCGCAGCAGTGAGGCCTGGATGGCAGTGACGCCGGCGGAAGGCGAACCGAACCGTTGCTGCCAGTCGAGTGCGAGGCTGGCAGCATCGAGGCAACCCAGTTCCAGAGCGTCACAGCAGAGACTGGTCAGCAGCGAAGCGAAGTGTCGCTTCGGGGTGGGTGAGCGGTGAGCCAGGTCGAGGAGGGAATTGCACAGGGCGGTGGTGACGTGGCGATGCAGTGGCGTGGTGGATGACGAGAAAGTGAGTGTGCGGGCCGACAGTGCCCTGTCCCGAAGTCCGGCTTGTGGGTTGCGCTGGGCAGGTTCCGGTGCTGGCAGCAGGCCTGGGACCGGCAGTCCCAGTGAGTCGAACTGCGTCATCAGAGCCTGCAGGTTGATGCTGTAGAGGCGGTTGGATGTCTGGCCGACGGAGTGAATAAACAGCCGGCGATCGTTGTCTGTGAAATAAGGGGTACCGCGATTATCGGCTTCAATGGGCAGCCTGAGCAGGGTGGTTCCGGTGGACGTCTGAATCAGCCGGATGAACTGTTCACTGAGAAAGCGGATGGCCAGAAGCTCTCCGGAGTCGGAAAAATTGGAAAAGGCCGGCCCGTGCGGTAACGAACGGATAATACTGCGGTTGCTGATGTCGTAAAGAAAGCGGGTGGCACTGGAGTCGGGGGCCTGTGGGTCCGAGGAAACCAGCAGAAAGCGTTCATCCGATGAAAACATCGCATTGCTCCTGCTGAGGAAGGTTGCGACGATCTGTCTGGATTCACAGTCGTAGAGGACTGAATCGGATTTGCGCCAGCAGAAGACCAGTCGTCCCGTGCGGCTGGTGGCTGTCAGATCTGTGAAGTTGCGGGGCAGGCTGCGGAAAGCGAGTGGGTCATCGGTTGGGCTGTACAGAACTCGTCCGGCGGGGCTGACGGAGAAGATGCGTGAACCATCCGAGGTAAGGTCCGCGAGGGCATGCGACAGGGGCAACCTGATGCGGGACTTTGTGTTCAGCAGCAGATCACCCTGTTGTGTGAAGTGCGGTTGAATGTTCCACAGTTTTTCGGAGAAAGCATCCAGTGAGGTGATTCTGTCTGTGTTCCACGCCACGTGGGAGCGGTACGGCAGGCTGGAATTTCGTTTGTCAGGCAGCGGGGCAGTCAGGGTGGTGCCAGTGTGCAGATTCAGCACCTGTCCTGGAACTCCCAGTGTGTTGGCAACAATCAGCGGCAGATTTGTTGCGGGAGCCAGCTGGGGGGTATCGGCGATGCTGTGATCCGGATCAAAGTACTGGAACAGCTGGGGGTCATGCAGTGTCGCCCTGTAGATCCTGTCTGCGTAGTAGAGTGTGGCCAGCTCGTCACCGTCATTGTTCCACTGGTGTGATTTGCCGTCCGGCAGATATGGCCATGGGCAGGTCAGGGTGTATTGATCTTCGATTCGGATGGCGATCAGTTGTGTCTGGGTCCCTGTGGTGGACCAGCTTGCGACAGCCAGCCAGCGACCGTCAGGTGAGAAGTGGCAGTGAGTCAGGCCGACACCCTTGAGGATGGTTTTGTGTGGCTGCATGGATGGCCAGTGCAGCAGTTCGACTTCCAGCAGTTGATCATGCAGTGCCAGCAGGTGGCCCTGGGGGTGCCAGTCGAAGCCTGATACACCATTTCGGGAAATGTGTCCGACAAGCTGTCCGGAATCGAGATTAAGGAATTGAATTTCGTGAAACCACTTACTGCAGACAGCGACAATCGGCTGTTGGGGGTGCGGCCGCAACTGGATGTCCGTGGCCGGACCGGGACAGGGGTAAGACTGCAGCAGGCGGCCGGTGCTGAGTTCGATGCGGTGGATTGATCCAGCGTGGTCGGCGGTGACAAGCTGCGAGTGGTTGGGCAGGAGCGTGATGGCCCGGGCCTGCAGTCCGGGAATGGTCCAGCGCAGTGTGGGCTGGGGTTGTGTGAGATCCCAGCAGGCGAGCTGCTGCGTGGGAGTGGTCTGACTGAGTGGATTGGCAGGGTTGGCGGGGTTGGTGTCGGGTGCGGGGCTGCTGACCAGCAGGCAGCAGCCGTCGGCGGAGATTGCGAAATCGAGGGGATCTCCGCCGAGAGTGATCTGTGCCTGCAGTGCAGCGGTGTTGCCGTCCCGCACTTCGAGAATGTTGTCATCGGCCTGAACGACGAGGCGGGTTCGGTCGCGGGCAACGACAAAGGCTTTGAGCGAGGGATTGTTGATCTGTGGCAGGGGTTCGGAAAGCACCATTTCAGGGGTGCCAAGGACTGTGGAAATGGTGTCTCGAATCCGGGTTTTGGATGTTGTTGGATCGGGCGTCTGGTCGGCCAGCCGGATGGCGTTTTTGATTTTTTCCAGGGCGTGGGTGCGTTGTCCGGGAAGTTGTGATTTGGCAAGATCGATGGCTTCTGAGAGCAGTCTGCCGATTTCACTTTCCAGTCCGATGACGCGCAGGTATTCGCTGTAGATTGCGATAGTGCTGGTGGCGATCAGCAGTACGGCGGCGAGTGTCGTGACGGCGGAAACCAGTTTGTGTCGACCGATCAGTCGCCACAGTTGTTCGGGTGCGGACATCGGTCGTGCGAGGATGGGTTTTCCGTCGAGGAATCTTTGCAGGTCATCAGCCAGTGCCTTTGCGGATTCGTAGCGATCTTCAGGCTGAACGGCCATGGCCTTATGGGTGATCACGAGGAGATCGCGGGGTATGGCAGGATCGTGTGTGCGGAGGTGCGGGCAACTGCCGGAGCGAATCCGCTGCTGCAGTCTGAGTGAGCTGTCATCCTGAAACGCGGGCGTGAGTGCCAGCATTTCGTACAGTGTGACGCCAAGTGAATAGACATCGGAGAGTGTTGTGGCGCGGCCGTCGCACTGTTCCGGTGACATGTAACGCAGAGTACCGGGAGCCTGTCCGGCTGCGGTATGCAGAGTTTTCCGGGGGCGTTTGGCGAGGCCGAAGTCCGTGAGCCAGATTTTCTGTTGTTCGTCGATGAGGAAGTTGGAGGGTTTGAGGTCGCGGTGCAGGACGTTGTTCTGGTGAGCAAAGTGCACGGTGGTGGCGGCCTGCCGCATCCATTCGGCGATTTTTCTGAAACTGCGTTCCGGGATACTGCTGCAACTGAGCAGGCGGCGGGGCGGGTCGCTGGCGGGCTGTGAAGGGGCGGATGCCGGTGCAGCGGTTGTGGGTTGTGTACCGTCGCGTTGCTGTTTCCAGGCTTCGATCACCAGTGAGAGTGGGCAGCCGTCGATGAACTGCATGATGTAATAGGGATGGGCAGCGTCGGGGAACACATTGTGAACGGGTACGATGTGTTCGTGTGACAGCATTGAGGCGATGCGTGCTTCTTCGAGAAAGCGTTCGCGGGACTGTTCCCAGTCAAAGTTCTGTTGCTGCAGAACTTTGATGGCGACGGTTCGTTCAAGGCTGAGCTGGGTGGCTTTCCAGACGGCTCCCATGCCACCGACGCCAATGAACTCGGGGTTCTGCAGGTCGGGATTGTTGAGCTGAATTTCATCGATGAGCAGCTGCAGGCGGCGGCTGTTGCTGCCGACCTGTTCGAGCATCTGCAGACATTTGATTCGTGATTTGAGCTGGTTTGCGATTTTAGGGTACCGCTCAGTGTACTCAGAGATTTGCGGTTGTTCACCCCTGCGCAGCCTCTGCACGTATTCCTCGGTGATCTGGTCGATGAGCAGGTCGCTGGATGAGGATGAGGAGGTTGCAGACATGATGGCGGACCTTCAGCAGGGACTAGTACACATGGTGCACATACCCCTGCAGCCTACGCTGTGTGCTGGGAAATACAAGGTTCAGCTCAGTGTGCTCTGGTGGCCGTTCGCAACAGGATCCGGGGATTTTCCGATTTTTCCGTCGCGGTGTGTTCTGCTGCGGGATTTTTGGCGCTTGCGGGATTGTGAATTCCGCGGTCTGCTGCGAGGATGCCTGGCTGCAGCAGCTTTGACGCGACAGATTCAAAGTTCAGTCGGGGTGACCAGTGCCGAATATCACAGCGGGCGAGGAAGGCGACGATGAAAGTCAGTGGTTTGAGTCTGCTCTGCGGGGTGACCATGAGGCCTTCGCGCGCCTGGTGCAGAAGTATCGTCCGCAGTTGAAGGATTATCTGCGCAGCAGAATCTGTGGTTTTCTGCTGCCGCGGATTGACAGTTCGGACGTGATCCAGGAAGTGGCTATGCAGGGGATGGGGTCGGCCGCGGACTATCTGCGGACGCTGAGTCCGCTGCGGTGTCTGCAGTTACTGGTCGGTCATCGTCTGTATGAGATCTGTCGATACCATCTGGACAGAGAGAAGCGCGATCCTCGGCGTGAGAGGTCTCTGGACAAAGGGGATTCATCGACGCTGGCACTGGCAGAGCTGCTGGCGGATTCCATCCTGTCCCCGGCTCAGAGTCTGCTGCAGGCCGAAAAAATCCTGATGGTGCATCAGGCGCTGGAGTCGATGGAGGAGGAAAAAAGGCAGATTCTGCTGGCGGTGCACTACGAATCATTATCCCACATCAGAATTGCTGAGCGACTGGGTATCAGTGAAGAGGCGTCTCGCAGACGTTACGGTCGGGCTTTGGGAAAATTCGGTGAGATCATTCAGCAACTGGGTTATGATTTTCGGAATGACGAATTTCAGAATTAGTGCTGGTGGGTTCGGAGCAGCGTGTGGTGGCAGAAGAACCGGTAGTGCGGATGGGTGAAACGCAGGCGGGAGTGACTCGTCCCAGCGTGTCACCGATTTATCAGACGACGGCCTTTGATGTGCCGGATCTGGATGTGCTGCAGCAGTTGTATGCGGGTCATGTGACCGGCGATATTTATACTCGGGACAGCAATCCCGGAATGCGTGCACTGGCGCAGTCGATTGCGGCGCTGGAGGGAACCGAGGCTGGGTCGGTTTTTGCGTCCGGCATGGGAGCCCTGGGCAGTATCTTTCTGACGCTGCTGTCGGCAGGCGATCATGTGCTGACGGCTCAGTCGCTTTACGGGAAGACGCTGCAGCTGGCATCCCGGATGCAGCGATTCGAAGTGTCTGTTTCGGCCTTTGATGTCTGCAGTCCGCAGCAGTTGCGGGCACAACTGCGGCCCAATACCAGATTCGTCCTCGTGGAGACGGTTGCGAATCCATTGCTGGAGGTCGCTGACATTTCAGCACTGGCGGCCGCAGCCGGTGCGGTGCCGCTGATTGTGGACTCCACCTTTACCACTCCTGAGCTGATCCGTCCGTGCAGTCTGGGTGCTGCGGCTGTGATTCACAGTGCGTCGAAGTATCTGAATGGTCACGGCGATGTGATGCTGGGGGTGGCTGCGGGCAGTCAGCAGCTGATGAGCAGGCTGAATGAGACGGCCAGTATTTTCGGTCAGAACGCCAATCCTTTCGAATGCTGGCTGACGCAGCGGGGCCTGCGGACGCTGCCGTTGCGGATGCAGCAGCTGTGTGGCACGGCCTGTGGCCTGGCACGGTATCTCAGTTCGCATCCGGCGGTGCAGAGGGTTTATCATCCGTCGCTGCCGCAGCATCCTTCGCATGCGCTGGCTTCCCGCCTTTATCCGCGGGGCACGGGTGGTATTATCGCCGTTGAGCTGCGGACGAACGGCAGGGACGGACTGGAGCTGGTGAACCGATTCATGCAGGCCGTGCCGCAACTGCCATTTTCACCGACCCTCGCAGATGCTCGTACCACACTGTCGCATCCGGCACTGACGTCCCACCGATTTCTGACGGCGGAAGCGCGGTCTGAGGCCGGGATCAGTGATTCGCTGCTGAGGATTTCGGTGGGTCTGGAACCCCTGGAATTGCTGCAGCGGGAATTCGACTGCGGACTGAATTCACTGCTGTCCTGATGCGTCAGTTGCCGGCAGCAGTCGCTGCAGCAACTGGTCATAGCTGTCAATGCACACATCCCAGCTGCATTGCCGGCGAATCTGCTGGCGGGCCTCATGTGCCATGCGAGCGGCTTTGTGGGGTTGAGTGATCTGCATCAGCAGACCGGTTGCGAGGCGTTCGGCGTTGCCGGGCTCAAACAGTCGACCGGTCAGCTGATCGTCGACCAGATCGAGGCAGCCGTCCACTGCTGAAGCGATGACGGGAGTACCGGCGGCCTGAGCTTCCAGAATCACGTTTGGCAGACCTTCCCAGCGGGAGGCCAGTACGAGGACGTCTGCCATGCGGATCAGGCTGGCAGCATCGGAGCGCCAGCCGGTGAATTTTACAACGTCTTCGAGTTCGTACATCCGGACGCGGTGTTCAAGCAGACTGCGGAGCGGACCTTCGCCGACGAACAACAGTTGAATCTGGCGAGGCAGCACGGACTGCTGAGCCTGCAGGATGCGAAAGGCCTGCAGCAGGGTTTCCGGATCCTTCTGCGGTTCCAGCCGCCCGACACTGATGATGATGAAGCTGCTGTCATCGCCGCCAAACTGGCGGCGGCTGGCTGGCGGCAGCTGCGACAGCAGCTCCCAGTCCACGCCGTTGCGTATGACTGAGATCTGCGAGTTCGGCAGTCCGCTGATGCGGCGATGGGCCGTGGCCACGTGCTCGCTGACCGCCACGCAGTGGGTTGTCCAGTGGGCCGTCAGCCGCTCGGTCAGCATGACGAACAGGCGGCGGTCCGCCACTCGGATTCCGGAAACCTGCACAGCAACGCCGGCCAGCCGACAGGCGATCCGGCTGGCCACATTGGCCTGATGCAGAAACGAAAGCACGATGTCCGGACGCTGTTTCCGCAGGCTGGTGGCGAGGCGAAATGGTGCGCGTACGTCTGCGAATCCACGGCAGTTCAGGTATTCCACAGGAATCTCGCGATCCTGCAGCTCCTGACCCAGCGGCCCCGGGCCACGCAGACAGATGACTCGCACGCTCCAGCCGGAGAAGGCCAGCCCGTGGGCCAGACGGACGAATGCCTTTTCGGCACCGCCGATGTCCAGTTCGGTGATGACCATGCAGAGTGCGGGGTTGCGAGAGTTCTTTTGAGGCACGTGGTGGTGGGCCGACTGCTGACAGGCGAAAAAAATCCGGGAAGGACTGCGATCTGAGCGCTGCGGGGCTATGATATCGTCACCGATGCCCACTGTCAGCACCGCGCACATGCAAGCCAAACCTCTGCAGCTTTTCCCGTATGGCAACTCCTGATCCGGACCTGTTATCCACGTGGCAGTTCGAACTGCCGGAGCATCTGATCGCCAGCCGTCCTGCGGCCTCACGAGACGATTCTCGTCTGATGATTCTGAATCGCAGACAGGGAACCATCGAGCACGCATGGATTCGCGAGCTGCCGGACAGGCTGAATTCGGAAGATCTGCTGGTCTTCAATAATACACAGGTAATTCCGGCCCGACTGTTTGGCTATCGCGAGCAGACCGGGGGGCGGTGGGAAGGCCTGTATGTGGAGTCTGACGGCGGCGGCAACTGGATACTGCTCTGCGAAACTCGCGGAAAACTGCAGCCCGGTGAGCGAATTCAGGTGGTACCGGCAGACTGCTGGCTGCGGGACGATCTGGGTCCACAATCGGCCGGCAGTTTTTCTCGGCTGACCCTGACGCTGGTCAGTCGTCTGGCAGATGGCGGCTGGCTTGCAAGGCCGAACGATTCGCGACCTGCAGTGCAGTTGCTGGAAGAAAATGGTTCACTGCCTTTGCCGCCATACATGGGTCGGAAAATTGCGGATGAAGGGGATCGCGAGCGTTATCAGACCACCTATGCCAGTCAGCCGGGGGCGGTTGCTGCGCCAACGGCCGGACTGCACTTCACACCTCAACTGCTGCAGAGATGCAGTGAACGGGGAGTGCAGCGAACTGAACTGACGCTGCATGTTGGTCCCGGCACATTTCGTCCGGTGACTGCTGAGCGGCTGTCAGAGCACGTCATGCACGAGGAGTGGTGTCGTCTGCCTGCAGCGGCTGCAACTGCCATCGGCAGCAAATCAGCCGCGGGGCGACTGGTGGCCGTGGGCACCACTTCGGTCCGCACACTGGAGGCAGCAGCGGCAGCCACCGGTGTACAGTTTCCGACAGCGTGGGAAGGGCGCACCGCTCTGTTCATTCGGCCGGGGTATGAATTCCGTGCCGTGCAGGGACTGCTGACAAACTTTCACCTGCCCGGTTCGACACTGCTGGCTCTGGTGGCAGCATTTGCCGGTTTTGATCTGGTGATGGATGGATATCTGCGGGCAATAGAGAAACAGTATCGATTTTACAGCTACGGAGATGCGATGCTGATCCTGTGAGGTTCTGACCACCGGCTGATTGAGAGAAACAGGAATGAACAGGTTGCGACGGGTTACGGTCTGGGTGATTTGCGGAATGCTGGTTGCCGGCAATTCGCTGCTTGCGGCTGAGCAGAATCAGAAACGAGCAGCCGGGCAGATCCGGGATATCGCACTGCAGGGCGGTGGCAGGCTGCAGGGGGTGGTGATCAATCGTCAGGCTGTTCCACTGCCTGGTCGGCGAATTCCACTGTATTTCGGGGTGACACGAGTGGCGGAAGTGGTGACTGACGCCGCGGGCCGTTTCGAAGTGCAGGGGCTTAGAAACGGGCTGCACGGAATCGGGCCGGAAAATCTGGAAACGTCCGTCCGGTTCTGGGATCAGCAGCGGGCTCCGAAAACGGCAGCCCGGCAGCTGGTGCTGGTGCTGGATGAGGTGACAGTTCGGGGTCAGCCGCTGGACGATGGTTGTGGCGAGGTTTGTGCCGAGGGCTGTGGTGAAGGTTGTGGTGAAGGCGGTGTGACGGGCTCAGCCACCGGGCGGCGCAATCTGGCCGTGGCGGCACTGCTGCTGGCAGCGGGCGGTACAGCCGCTGTGATCGCTGTTTCGCAGGACGACGATGCTGCCCCGGCCAGCCCATGAGCAGAGTTCAGGCTGTGTTTGCTGAAGCCAGAGGATTTTTCGATAGCGCCGGTGAATCCATCGGCGTTTTTTTACGCGCTTCGGGAAAATCCCGCACAATCGACACAACCTTACTCAACGGTAAAGCCTGAGTAATCCGATAAACAGGATTAACTGTTGTTGTCGTTGCAGGCTGACATCAGCGACCGTCGGCGATCGGGCGCGGCTCTGCGGAATTTCCGCCGGGCAGTTGGCACTGCGATGAAGGCAGCATGATACGGGAAGCCTGCCCACTATAAGGAATACGACGGTGAAGCGTCAGGGCATTGTTGCAGCGGGGGCAATCGGAGTCGCGACCTCTATCTGTGTGCTGTTCAGTCAGCACATGCGACTGGGGGCGTCCGAAGAAGGTCAGCGTTCCTTCCGGGAGGCTGTGCGGAAGAGCCCGACGCCGGAGACGGTGGAGCAGGAGGACGGTGTCCGCCTGAACTACTTTGATTCGAGCTGGGAGAAGGTGCTGCAGAACCTTGCGGAGAGCCAGCAACTGACTCTGGTGATGAAGCGAGTTCCGCCGGGGCGTTTTGCCCGTCGCGATAAAGCTCGTTACGATCTGAATTCGGCGATACGCATTCTGAATGCGGAACTTGAGCCGCAGGGTTTTCGGCTGCTGCATCAGAATGGTTTTCTGATTGTGCTGGATCTGGACGAGGCTCGTACAGAGTATGCGCGGCCGCGGCTGACGGAAGAATCGTCCCGTCGTCGCGCTGCAGCTCCGGCATCTGATGAGGCAGTGCAATCAGGCGACGAGCGATCGGCGTCCGGGGCGGCAGCACCGCAGCGTCGCAGCTCCGCGCCCGGTCCGGCAGCGAAAAGTGGACGTGTACAGCCTGCGGGTGGCCGGCAGTCGGCGGCAGCGGGCAGTCGCATTCGTCCGGTTTCCGGTACGACTCAGGGACTGCTGCAGGAAGCTGCCGCTGCCAGCATGGAGCAGGAAACTCTGGCTCTGAAGGAAAGCAATGCTGCGGATGTTGCGCGGACATTGTTTGTGGTCTTCCGTGATCGGGCTGAACTGGAAAAGCCAGGCCTGAATGGTCTGCCGGGCTTCGTGGTTCGCAGTAATCCGGCAGACGGCAGTGCTGCCGAAGCCGCAGTGATGTTTCGCGTAGGCATCAACCAGTACGAAAACTCGCTGATCGTGGAAGCTCCGGCACAGCGTCTGTCCCACCTGCGGAAGCTGGTGACGGACCTTGATCGTCCGGCGGATCCGACGGGTGAGTCCGCCGTGAAGGTGGTACCGAACGAAAATATTCCGACGAAGACGACCGAGCAGCTGAGTCAGCAGATTCATCAGCTTGTGTCGCTGGCTGACGAGCAGCGGCAGGAAGCTCCGGCGGATGAGCCGCGTTCCCGCACTCTGGCCGGCGATGGTGATGAGGGTCCGGCCATCAACCTGCGTGGCGATGTGACGATCCAGGCTCTGGAAGACCTCAAGCTGCTGCTGTTGAAGGGCAATGCGGCGGACGTGGAGCGAGTGGAAAAGATCATTCAGCAACTGGAGAAGGTGAGTGTGGGTTCACTGCCCAGTGTTCACCTGCTGACACTGGAGAACGTGGATTCGGAAGCTCTGGCCACGCTGATGACGGATGTCTATGAGCAGTTGGCCGAGCTGCGTCAGCGGACGACCGGCAACAATCAGAAAACCGCTTCCTTCCTGCCCGTCGTGCAGCCCAACGCCCTGCTGATTATTTCCTCGGAAGTGGAACGTGAATCGATACTTGAGCTGGCAGTCAGTCTGGACAAGCCACTGATGCCGGATCTGGAGTTCGAGGTGTTTCCGCTGAAGAGCGCTATTGCCTCGCAGGTGGTGACTTCGCTGGGCACGTTTTACGCAGACCGCCCGGGTCTGGGCACTTCCCTGCGGACTTTTGCCGATGTCCGCACGAACTCGGTGGTGGTGCAGGCTCGGCCCAATGAGCTGGCGGAAGTGCGTCGGCTGATTGAACGCATTGACCGTGATGAGCCATCTTCGGCATCCCGCATGAAGGTCATTCAGCTGAAGAACGCGGTGGCTGAAGAACTGAGTACGACCATCAATCAGGCCCTGCAGGCAGTGATTTCGCCACCCCAGCAGAATGCAACTCAGGGTGGAGCCGGTTTCGGGAATACTCAGGGATCCCAGGAGCTGCGTGACAACAAGTCCGTAGCCGTGGAATTTCTGTCATCAGCGGGTGGTGTTGAGGAGCTGATTCGATCGGGTATTCTGGCGGACGTGCGAGTCAGCTTTGACGCTCGTTCGAACAGTCTGATTCTCACTGCTCCGGAAGCCAGCATGGGTCTGCTGGAGGCGCTGGTGCGTGAGCTGGATCAGGCTCCTGGAGCGGTCTCTGAGATCAAGGTCTTCACGCTGCAGAATGCAGATGCTCAGCAGTCTGTGGACCTGCTGACCACCCTGTTCGAAAGCAGCAACACAGAGGATGCACTGGGAATTCAGCTGGCCGGCACCGAGGGTTCCTCGAGCAGTCTGATCCCGCTGCGATTTTCGGCCGACATCCGCACCAATACAGTGCTGGCGATCGGCAGTGCGGAATCGCTGAGCGTGGTGGAAGCGGTGCTGCTGAGACTGGATTCAGACGACACTCGCCAGCGAACCACCACTGTGATCCCGCTGCGGAATGCACCGGCGGACCTGGTTTCTCAGTCGCTGCTGGATTTTCTTGAACAGCAGCAGGCCCTGCAGACCAGCTCGGAAGACCTGATCAGCAATATCGAACGCATCCGCCAGGAAGTGCTCGTGGCGCCGGATATCAACAGCAACTCGCTGATCGTCAGTGCGTCTCCGCAGTACTTCAATCAGGTGATCCAGATCATCGACCAGCTGGATGCTCAGCCGCCGGAAGTGGTGATTCAGGCGCTGCTTGTGGAAGTCAGCCTGGATGCGACGGATGAGTTTGGGATTGAACTGGGCTTTCAGGATCCGCTGCTGTACCGCCGCAGCCTGACTGCCACCACGTCCACCAGCGGCAACCCCGGTCTGAACTTCAACCAGACCAGCGTGGCCCTCGGAAATAACTCGGCCAGCAATACGTCCGGCAATGTGGGAACTCAGGGACTGGCCAACTTTTCTCTGGGTCGACAGAACAGCGACCTCGGATTCGGCGGGTTCGTGTTTTCGGCTCAGTCGGATGCTGTGAGTGTTCTGTTGCGAGCGCTGGCATCCCGCCGTACGGTGCAGGTGCTGAGTCGCCCGCAGGTCCGCACCACTCATAACAACGAAGCCTTCGTCACCGTTGGCCAGCTGGTACCGGTGGTCAATGGTGTCACCCAGAACGGTCTGGGCACTGCCAACCCGAACCTGCAGCAGCAGCAGGTGGGGATTACTCTGCGAGTGACTCCGCGAATCACTCCGGATGGCGTGATTGCCATGAGTGTATTCGCCGACAAGAGTTCGCTGGCCGGGCAGGGTGTGCCGATCTTTACCAGTGCGGCCACCGGTACGATCGAGTCTCCGATCATCAATCAGTCACAGGCCGTGACGACTGTCAACGTTCCCAACGGACAGACGATTGTGATCGGCGGAATGATCACGAAGAAGGACGAGACTCTGGAACGCAAGGTGCCGTGGCTGGGTGACCTGCCGATTGTGGGCCGTGCCTTTCGCTACGATGGTACGACCTCGGCCCGTACGGAACTGCTGATCTTCCTGACGCCGCGAATCGTGCTCAGCGACCTGGATTCGGAACTGGTGAAACAGGTTGAGTCTGAGCGGATGCACTTCATTGAGTCGGATGCGGAAGCCATTCATGGTCCACTGTACAGTGTCCCGGGTGCTGCCGGGGCCGCTGATGGTGAGATTCGCGAAGGCGATGTGCTGACTCCGGAGAGTCCGGTGGAACAGCTGCTGGAGCCTGGTAAAACACAGGTCCCACCCGTGCCGCAGCCCGATCCGGGACCGCGCCCCCGGACTCCCTGAGCAGCCCGTTGACCACAGTGGAAGATGATCATGACTGACAGTGCGGAACTTACTCAGTGGCGACCACAACCGGCGGCAGGACTGCGGAATGCGGTGCAGTTCCTGCTGCTGGCGGTTGTGGTGTCGGCCGTCGGTTGTTCGCCCAGCGGGTCGTTCTTCAAAAGTTCTGCGACCCTGTTTCGGGATCCGGGACGGCTGATCGGACGTCCGGCCTATGAACGCAATGTGGTCAAGGTCGTGGCACTCTGGGAAGCAGCTCACGGCAAGGGGATGGACGGTAAAAACTGTCGCGGATTTGCCGGCCAGGTCCTGTTCTTCGGGCCGAAGGTTGAGACGGGTGTGCAGGTGCACGGGACGGTGCGTATCACGCTGTACGACGAATATGATCCGGAGGCCGAAGAGGAGCCTGAACCACTGCATCAGTTCGAATTCACTCCCGAGGCCTGGGATGTGCATCGGGGTGAGGGGACACTGGGGCATTCCTACAGCGTGTTTGTGCCCTATGTGAATAAGCACCGCAATCAGGTCAATTGTGCCCTGCGAGTTGATCTGGTGCAGGATGATGGCCACGTTGTGTCTTCGCGCGAGACCGAGATTCTGCTGCCCGGTCGTGACACAAAGAATGCTGCTGCAGCGCGGACACGGGGCTTTATTCAGGAGCGTCGCATTCCGGATGTTGACGCCATGAAAGCTCAGGGGACATTGGCCGACGAAACTGGTGCAGAGACTCCCCTGCCGACTGCCCGCGGACAACTGAAGTCGGTTTCAATTCCGCTGCCACGACGCTGAATTTGTGTCGCTGGACCATACCCGGCAGCCCCCCCTGAAAACTGCTCTTTCCCCGATCGCCCCGGCCGGATTATGCTGTCGCCCGCGCTGCGGCAGAATCTGCCGGTCGGAACCTGAATCCGACGGATTCTGCCGGAGTGGCATACGGGTTGCTTCACAGGGGATTGATCGCGAGTCAAGGCTCGGCAGCTCGCTGAAATGCTCGAAAAAACGGATGTTTTGCGAGTTCAGCGACTGGCGTTTGTAAGTCTTACAGCCTGCTCAGTTCGGTCCTTGTAACAATTGCAACCGAAAACTCTGGCATGGAAGCCGCCTATGAAAACGTTGCTGCTGCTGTTGCTGGTCCTGATTCCGGCGGCGTCTCTCGCTGACGAACCGGTACCGCCTGTCCAGTTGCTGGATTTCACTGCCAGCTACTGCAAGCCCTGTCAGCAGATGCTGCCCATCCTGAAACGCATGGAAAACGACGGTTTTCCCATTCGGCAGGTGGATATTTCGGAGCAGCCGGAAGTGTCTCGGCAATATCGAGTGGAGGCTGTGCCGACCCTGATTCTGCTGGTCAACGGCAGGGAAACCGAGCGATTTGTGGGACTGACGGAAGAAGCTGTGCTGCGGCGAGTGATGAACGCGGCGGCTCAAAAGCTGGCGCAGCAGCAGCCGGCACAGAATGCGCCTGCCGAGCCCGCTGACAAATCGGAAGAGCCGTCCGGCGGAAAATCGCTGGGTGATATCTTTGGCAAGATGTTTCCGCGCTGGGGGCGAGCAGAGCGTGATCCGATCATTCGCGGTCAGTCGCCGGAAATCGGTGCGGCTCTGACTGGTCTGGAACAGGCAGAAGCGGCTACGGTGCGAGTCACAGTGGAGGGCAGCACGGAGGACGAGGGAGCGAAGGTGCGTGAAACCGGCACCGGGACCATTATTCACAGCACTGCGACGGAATCCGTGATCCTGACATGCTCGCACTTCTTCCAGGGGCTGAATATCAAAAGCACGCGGACTTACGTGGAAGTGTTCGCTGAGGGTCAGGTGCTGCGACTGCCGGCTGAGGTGGTGCTGGGAAACCATCGCCTCGATCTCGCGATCCTGCGGATTAAGACGCAGCGAATTCTGCCAGCCGTTGATCTCGCGGCCAGGCCTGACGAACTGACCAGCGGGCAGGAACTGGTCAGTTATGGTTGTGACGAGGGTGCAACGCCAACGCCTCTGAAAGTGACCCTCGTGGACAGGGATCGCTATGAAGGCCCGGGCAACCTGATCTGTTCGAAAGCACCTGCCAGTGGTCGCTCCGGCGGCGGACTTTATGATGCAGTCGGTAATCTTGTGGGGGTCTGCAGTTGTGCCAATCGGAATCATGCCGAAGGTCTGTACATGTCCCGCGGGGCGCTGGATGAGTTGCTGGCCAGCGACCGTCTGAAGTGGCTGCAGGATCTGCTGGCTCAGCAGCAGCAGGTGAAGATCGTCAAGGCTGAGCCAAAGGCGGAAGCTGGTGATGAGTTTCGTGAGTTGCTGGAAGAGCCGTTTCAGGAAGAGCCGGAACAGGAGTCCGCGGAGCTGGACGGTGCATTGGCAGACTTCATGCAGGACTCCGATTTCCCGGCGACGGTTCAGAGTGGTGATTCGGCTGTGGCCCCTGAGCCGGTTCCGACAGTGGCTGCCGCCGCTGCGGGTCCGGAGGTGACTGTGATCATAGACGATCGCCTGCCTGGAGCGCAGAAGAAGGTGATTGTGATTCCGCGGGCTTCGCCGTGGCTGATGGAAATGCTGACCGGTGACAAGTCGGAACCCGCCCCTGAGACTCCGCCGCCAGCCGTGCGGCGAACGGCAGCAAAAAAAGCTGCTGAGACGGTTCCCACCGCCGAAGCTCGGTATTCGCGATAATCGAGGGATGAATCGACCGAACCTGAGCGGCAGTTCGAGTGTCTTCCATGTCGGCAGTCCCTGTAATCCGCAGAATCGGAAAATCCGCAGTTTCAGTCGTGGGTCGTCCGATTGATCGCGGTTTTTCGGAACTGGTTCCCCGGAAAAGTCTGTACTTGTTTCCGTGTGAAATCCGAGTATACTGGGCCTGACGATGTCGGTTGGAGAGATGGCAGAGTGGCCGAATGCGCATCATTGCTAATGATGTGACTCCAGAAATGGGGTCCGAGGGTTCGAATCCCTCTCTCTCCGTTTTTATCGCTGTTACCAGACTTGTGGCCCGCACCTCCGTGCGGGCTTTTTCGTTGTCCGACAGCTGAAACGATGGCCCAGTCTGAATCCGGGTTGCCCGATTTCCAGCCTTTTTCTGCCCGCCTGCAGTCGCGACTTGAAAGTCTGGCGAACCGGCAGCAGTTGCGAACCCGTGCGGTGTTGCAGCGTACATCGGCTGTACACTGCCATGACGGCCGCCAGTCGCTGATCAGCTTTGCCACCAACGACTATCTCGGTCTGTCCTGTGAGCCGCGGGTCTGTCAGGCTTTTGCCGAAGTGGCACTGCAGCAGGCGGGATCCGGAGCCAGCCCGCTGGTCGCAGGTCGCAGCCTGTGGCATGAGCGGCTGGAAACGCGTCTGGCAGAGCTGGAGGGCTGTGCAGCCGTGGTGTTGTTTGCATCGGGCTATGCTGCGAATCTGGGGACGCTGATGGCATTGGCTGGCAGCCATGACGCGGTGTTCTGCGACCGCGAAAACCATGCCAGTCTGGTCGATGGCTGCCGTGCTGCGGATGCTCGTTTTCTGGTGTATGACCGTCAGCAGCCCGAGCGTCTGCAGCGCAGCCTGGCACGCAGAAGACGCGATTTCGACCAGGTTTTTCTGGTGACGGATTCCGTCTTCAGCATGGATGGATCGCTGGCGGATCTGCCGCTGCTGGCCGAGTTGGCGCGAACGTGGCAGGCGGTGCTGGTGGTGGATGAGGCGCACGCCACGGGTGTGTTTGGAGCCCAGGGCCACGGGGTTTGTGAGCTGCAGGGGGTGCGGCAGGATGTGGCGGTGTGTCTGGGAACGCTGAGCAAGGCAGTGGGGTGTCTGGGCGGATTTGCGGCTGGCAGTCAGCAGTTGTCGGACTGGCTCTGGAATTCAGCTCGCAGTCAGTTCTTTTCGACAGCTCTGCCGCCGGCCGTCTGTGCTGCGGCATTGGCGGCACTGGAGATCCTGCAGAGTGATACTGCGCGGCGACAGCGACTGCAGCAGCGGGCCAGTCAGATGCGGAGACTGCTGCAGGAGGGTGGGCTGGTACTGGCGGGTTACCGCGGGACGGCAGCCGCTGAGGCACGCCTGAATCCGGCGGGCAGTCCGATTGTGGGTGTGCTGCTGGGCGACGAGCAGTCAGCCATAGAAGCTGCGGCACGGCTGCGGGATGCGGGTTTTCTGATTCCGGCGATTCGCCCGCCCACGGTTGCTGACGGCACGTCACGGCTCAGGCTGTCTGTCTGCAGCGAACACACTGAGCAGCAGATTGCAGACGCAGCCGCAGCCGTGCTGAAGGCCTGCGGTCGATAGGCCGCACGCCGTCATCACTCAATCACAAAGCTCTGGCCATACCGCGGGATCACGGGCAGTTCGTCCGAGCAGTCTGCGGCGATATCGGCGAGGGCCTCGGCAGCTTCAGGTTCTCCGTGAACGATATAGGTTTCGCCGGTTCCGCCGCGTCGCTGCAGCTCGCCGAACCACCAGCGAAAGTCGTCGGCATCGGCATGTGCCGACAGTCCATTGACCACCTCCACGCGAGCCCGCAGGGGAATCCGCCGGCCGAAGATACTGACTTCCGGGCGACGTTCCACCAGTCGGCGTCCCAGTGTGTGCTCGGCCTGAAAACCGATGATCATCACGGTGTTCCGTTCGTCACCGACGGCGTGTTTCAGGTGATGCACGATCCGCCCGTTCTCGCACATTCCCCCGGCTGCAATGATCACCAGCGGGCCCGGGGTGCGATTCAGCGCCATGCTTTCGTCCTGGGTTCTGACATAGGTGAGCCCGGGGAAGCTGAACACATCGTCGTCCTGCCGCAGCGAGTTTTGTACATCGCTGTCCATGTCGTCAGTGTGCTGCCGATGAACGTCCGTCAGACGAGTGGCCAGAGGGCTGTCGATGAATACCGGCACGCGACACAGCTGATTGCGATTCCGAAGTTCATTCAGCAGATAAGCCAGCATCTGGGTGCGACCGAGACTGAATGCGGGAATGATGACCCGCCCACCCAGCTCTGAGGCGCGGCAGATGATCCGCTGCAGTTCGGCACTGACATTTGATGTGTCGGGGTGCTGACGATTGGCATAGGTGGATTCGCAGATCAGCACATCACAGCGTTCAATGGTTTCCGGATCCATCAGCACCGGCTGGTGCCGACGGCCCAGATCGCCGGTGAAGACGACGCGACGAATCTGGCCCTGATCCTGCAGTTCCAGCTCGCTGATGGCAGCTCCGAGAATGTGACCGGCATGCAGAAAACGCAGTCGGACACCGGGAACAATGTCCTGCCACTCGTGCATGGGCTGCGGTTCGAACAGTTTGGCGACGTGTCGCGCGTCGTCTTCGGTGTACAGCGGTCCCGGGACGTGGTCGCGGCTGCGATACCGCTTGCGTTGTTCGTAGGCGGCATCTTCCTCCTGAATTCGCGCACTGTCGCGAAGCATGATGGCGGCAATGTCAGCGGTGGGGGCAGTGCAGCAGATCGGTCCCCGGAAGCCGGCTTTCCAGAGCCCCGGCAGGTTTCCGCAGTGGTCAATGTGGGCGTGGGACAGGACCACGGCATCCAGTTTGCGGGGCAGGCAGCGGAATTGTTCGTTGCGGGGTCGGCATTCGTCATCGCGTCCCTGAAACAGGCCGCAATCGAGCAGGATGCGGGCTTCGGAGGTTTCCAGCAGATGCTGGCTTCCCGTAACCTCCCCTGCGGCTCCCCAAAATGTCAACTTCATGATCCGCAATTCCTTAATTCAGGATGTTTGCTGATTTGGCCCGTGTTTGGGGCTTTCTGGAGTGTGTACTTTTGATCAGATTTCGGTTTCACTCGGTTTTTTTGCAACATTTCGGCGAACATTCGCACGGGGTTGCGCGTTAAGTGGGGCGAATTTGGTTTGGTGCTGTGAGTGTCAATGCAGTCGTTATTCTCGAGTGCAGCGGTGTTTTCGCTGCGGCAGCAGGCAAAAAAAGGGGATTTTTTGGCAAAATCGCGGTGGATTTTGGCGAAGAATTGTTCAACGGCGGCTGTTTTAATGGGTAAGCTGGTAAGAAGTGCGTTGTCGCGGTGGTTCAGGAATTGAAGTCACGTGCAGTGCGTGGAGCTGGTATGAATCGGCGATCGGTAAATTCCGCAGTGTGGTTTTCATTTGTGGTGCTGCCTGCGGTTGCGCTGCTGTCGCTGCATGGCGAACTGGTGGCTGACGAGTTGGCGGCTGACAAGGTGGTGGCGGGCAAGGCGGCGGATGAGTCCGGGGTGGCGGGTGCGGAGGTTTCGCTGGGTGAGTTTATTGATCAGCAGATTCGGCAGGGCTGGACGGACAACGAGATCGAGGCATCACCGTTGGCCTCTGATGAGGAGTGGGTTCGGCGGGTGTATCTGGATCTGGTCGGGCGCATACCGACTCTGACTGAAGCGCGGCAGTTTCTGGCCGACAAGAATCCTCGTAAGCGTGCCATGCTGGTGGATGTTCTGCTGGAAAACGAGGACTATGTTCGGAATTTCACAACCATCTGGGCGAACAATTCGATCGGTCGGGGTGCACCGCAGCGTGTCAGTCGGTCGGGTATGGAAAAGTTCTATCGTGAGGCGTTTGCGAAGAATCGTCCGTGGAATGAGATTGTGGTCGATATTCTGACGGCATCCGGTCATTACGAAGAGAACGGTGCTGTCAACTACATTCTGGCTCAGATGCAGATGCCGGACGATGCAGTGCAGCTGACAGCCATGACGACTCGGCTGTTTCTTGGCCTGCAGGTCCAGTGTACTCAGTGTCACAACCATCCGTTCAACAAGTGGCAGCAGGATCAGTTCTGGGAGTTCAACAGTTTCTTTCGGCAGGTTGACAAGCGTGATCACCGCAAGCTGGATCCGAAGACGGGTCGGCAGGTCGATGATTACTCGGAGGTTGTGTGGAAGGAATTCACTGGTCCGGTGTATTACGAAAAGCGCAGTGGGATGATGCAGGTGGCTTTCCCGCGTTTTCAGGGTCGTGAGGTGGATCCGGGTGTTGGTGTGGACCGGCGTGCTGAGCTGGCGAAGTTGATTACGGAGCCTGCTGGCGACGAGCCAGCACAGCTGGCACAGGCCATGGTGAATCGCACGTGGAGTCATTTCTTCGGCTACGGGTTTACTCGCCCGGTCGACGACATGGGTCCGCACAATCCGCCCAGTCATCCTGAGCTGCTGAAGCGGTTGTCGCAGGAGTTTGTGGCGGCCAACTATGATGTGAAGCAGTTGATTCGCTGGATTGTCTCCACTGAAGCCTACCAGCTCAGCAGTCAGTACGGTGAAAAGAACCGGATTGATGATCCGGCGGCTGGTGAGATGCCGTTGTTCAGTCACATGTATCTGAAGTCGATGCAGGCCGAGCAGCTGTATGATTCGCTGATTGTGGCCAGCAATGCTCATCAGTCGGGCAATGGCAGCTGGAGTGCTCAGGAGGAGCAGCGACGTCGCTGGATGCAGCAGTTTGTGGTGGCGTTTGACAACGACGAGAACGACGAGTCGACCACTTTCAACGGCACGATTCCTCAGGCGCTGATGATGATGAACAGTGAGTTGATCGATAAGGCCTGCAGCGTTGAGCGTGGCAGTTTTCTGTTTGAGCAGATGAGCAGTCCTGGTGCAGAGACTCAGAAGATCAACGACCTGTATCTTGCCGCTCTGACTCGCAAGCCGACTCGAGCTGAAATGACGAAAATGCAAAAGGCTCTGGCTCGTTATGGAGCTGCGAAGCTGAATGGATATCAGGACATGTTCTGGGCACTGCTGAATTCGAACGAGTTCATCTTTATTCACTGAGCATTGGTCTGTCGCGGATTTGTCGAAATTCAAGGTGTTTCTTTTACCTTTCCGGGATTAGCAAGAGGTGTTTGAATGTCACTCTGGAACAACTACGGAATGAATCGTCGCCATTTCATGCAGCACATGGCGACGGCAGCCGCAACGATCCCGGCCATGAATTTTCTGTCGCATGTGCAGGCCAACGCTGACGTACTGAAAAGCAGTCAGAAGTCCTGTATTCTGATGTGGATGGGCGGTGGTCCTCCGACGATCGACATCTGGGACCTGAAGCCGGGTTCGAAGAACGGCGGCGAGTTTCAGCCGATTGACACAGCGGCACCGGGCGTGCAGATTTCCGAGCACATGCCGGAGACGGCGAAGGTGTTCGGCGACCTGTCCCTGGTTCGCTCCATGAGTACTCGGGAAGCCGACCACGGTCGTGGCCGTTATTACATGCAGACTTCCTACGTGCCCAATCCGACGGTGGTGCATCCGACATTTGGTTCTGTGGTCAGCTACGAGATTGGCCGCAACCGCAAGGCTCTGGAGATCCCGGCATTCGTGTCTGTGGACGGTGGTGCCGGCCAGGCTGGCTTCCTCGGTATGACTCATGCTCCGTTCGTCGTTGACAACACGGGTCGGATTCGGAACGAGCCATCAGAGGAGAGCCGTCAGCGTCTGGGTGCTCGCCTGACGATGCTGGACGAGATCGAAGCGGGATTCATGAATTCCCGTCGCGGCGAGCTCCCGAAGGCTCATCAGGACGTTTACCGGAATGCCGTGAACCTGATGACATCCCGTCAGATGGCGGCCTTTGACGTGGCAAAATCTGATCCGATGCTGGGCCTGGAAGCCGAGTCCGATGTGACTCGTGATGCCTATGGACGCAACGGTTTTGGCCAGGGCCTGCTGATGGCTCGTCGCCTTGTGCAGGTGGGTGTACCGTTTGTGGAAGTGAACATGGGTGGCTGGGACCTGCATGCTGGCGTCTTCGATACTCTGAAGAACCAGCGTCTGCCGCAGCTTGATAAGGGTATCGCAGCGATCACGGCCGACCTGAAGGCTCGTGGAATGCTGGACAACACGGTTTTGGTGTGGATGGGTGAATTCGGACGTACTCCGCGGATCAATCAGGACGTCGGTCGTGACCACTGGGCGGCATCATGGAGTGTGATGCTGGGTGGTGGTGGTCTGAAGAATGGTCAGGCGGTTGGTGCAACTGACAAGGACGGTGTGCAGATTGCGGACGGCAGCAAGGCGTATCTGCCGGGCGACATCTGGGCAACTGTGGCGCATGCGATGGGAATTCCGATTAACACGGTGCACACATCGAAGCGCGGTCGTCCGATGAAACTGGCCAATGGTGGGACACCGATTCAGGAACTGATTGGCTGAGGTGTTTGTCAGACAGCGTCGGCATGACGGCTGGCGAATTTTGAAGGAATTCGGGCATGCCCGGTCTCGCTTGAGACCGGGCATTTGTCTGGAATCAGCGAGCGGTGAATGACTGGCGCATCAGCTGACGGCAGCGAATCGTCCGGGGCGGGAGCAGGCGGACCCAACGAAGAGTTCGTGCGTCTGTTTACCACGGTGCAGCGCCCGCTTTACATGACGATTCTGCCGATGGTGCATTCGCCAGCGGATGCTGAAGAGGTGTTGCAGGAAGCGAATGTCGTGATTCTGAGCAAGTGGGCTCAGTTTCGTTCCGGCACAAACTTTCTTGCCTGGGCTCGCGCTATTGCTCGTCTGGAAGTGCTGCGATTTCGTCGACGCAGTTTCCATCGAGTGCAGTTGCTGGATGACGATGTGATGGAGTTGATTGCAGAGAAGCTGGAAGCGGAGCAACTGGATCTGGATGAGCACCGCGAGGCTCTGGTGCATTGTGTGGGTCGACTGCGTCAGGCGGATCAGGATCTGATTCGTCGGAGGTATGCGGCGGGGTCCAGTGGCGACCGTGTGGCGGGTGATCTGGGTCGTCCAGCAAATTCCGTGTATCAGTCTCTGGGTCGAATTCGGCGGATGCTTGTGGAGTGTGTGCGGCGGCGACTGGCGGGTGGGGGTGCGACATGATAACGCAGAGTGCCGAGCCGGTCGGTCAGTCACCGGAATCCGATGAGCTGCTGCGGCTGGCGAATCTGTGGTGTGAAGGTGATCTGGGGGACGAGCAGTTTCAGCGACTGCAGCAACTGCTGCGTGGTGACGGTGCGCTGTTGTCCCTGTTTGTGCGATTTATGCAGGTGCATGCCTGCCTGGCGTGGGACGCTGGTCGCATTCTGGTGGATCCGAATCACAGACTGGGTCTGGAAGCTGCTGCGGTGGCCTGTGTGTCAGACCCGGAGCTGCTGTTTGCCGAGCCGGAGCCTGTTCGGCTGTCGGCCGGGCGTCGCTGGCTGATGGCGGCAGGGGCGGTGTGTTGTTTGTTGCTGGCGGGGGTGTTTGGCTGGCTGGCGGGGCGTCAGCATGATGTGGCTGCGGTGCTTGTGCAGACAGCTCCGGTGGCGGTTCCGTCTCAGCAGGCGACACCATCCGACGTTGTTGTCTCGCAGGCGGCTGATACTTTGCCTGTTCCGGAGCGAGCGCCGTTGCAGCTGCATGGCCTGAGTGCGGGTGAGGCGTCAGGCGTTGCGAACGATTCAGAGAAAGTCGCCACTCAGGTTGCTCCGGTGCAGTCAACTGAGCCTTCGGATCTGTTGTCGGATACTGCTGTCATCGCAGAAATTGACCGATTGCTGGAACGCGGCTGGTCAGAGAACGGTGTGCAACCGTCGGTGTCTGCGAATGATTATGAGTGGGTGCGGCGAACACATCTGGTGCTGACCGGGCGAATTTCGACGGAGTCGGAAGCGGATGATTTTGTGAAGTCGCAGGATTCGCGGAAGCGTCAGCAGTTGATCAGTCAGTTGGTTGCGGATGGGTCAACGGCAGAGAATCTGGCTGAGCTGTGGACCAATCTGCTGATTGGTCGCAGCAATGCTCGTAAAGTGGATCAGGATTCTCTGTGGAGTTTTCTGCGGGAGCAGTTTGCAGGCAATCGGCCGTGGATGGAGACGGTGGGCCGTTTGATCGCGGCGGAGGGTCGCAGTGATCGTCAGGGTGAGACCAATTTTCTGCTGGCGCATCTGAACGATCAGGCGACTCCGGCAACCGCCGTAACGGCTCGGCTGTTTCTGGGGCGTCAGGTGCATTGTACTCAGTGCCACGATCATCCTTTTGCGCGAGAGCGACGGCAGGACGAGTTCTGGTCGCTGAATGCGTTCTTCAAGCAGGCTGTGCGTGAGCGTGTGGAAAGTCCCGATTCTCTGCCGGGTTCTGCGGTCTGGTCGCTGCGGGATGATGGTCGCGAGGGAATGACGTTTTACGAAAACCTGCGTGGTCAGCAGAAGGCCGTGTTGCCGGAGTTTGATGGTCGTGTGGCGGAGTCTGCGGGTTCCCGTCGTGCGGCACTGGCGCGGTTGCTGGCGGAAGACGACCAGCTGCAGGTCGCGCGCGCGATGGTGAACCGGGTATGGGCGATGTTTTTCGGGTATGGGTTTACAAATCCGATTGACGATATTGGTCCGCACAATCCGGCCAGTCATCCGGAGCTGTTTGATTACCTGACGAGATCATTTGCGGAATCCGGTTACGACATGCGGCGGCTGATGAGCTGGGTCGCGATGTCGCGGGCATTCGGGTTATCCAGTGAGCAGGCGGAGTCGCTGGTGGCAGTGGATGATCCACAGGAAGGTGGCATGCCTTTGTTTTCTCGCATCTATCCGCGTCCGATGGGTCCTGAGCAGGTGTATGATTCGCTGCGGACTGCGATTGTGTCGTTGTCCGGGCGTGGTGAGGCGGGTGCAGAGGGTGGGGGTATTCGGCATCGTCGTGAGTGGGTGGAGCAGTTTGTGCGAGCGTGGGGTACGGACGACAATGAAGAGTCGCTGGTCTTTGGCAGCGATATCTCGCAGGCGCTGCTGATGATGAACGGCCGGGATCTGGAACAGTCCATTCCGCAGGCGGCGGCCACCGCTGTGAATGGGGGTCAGGGTGATGGTCCAGCAGTTGCTGCTTCGCTGCGGCATCTGGCTCTGGGAACTCTGAACCGTGAGCCGACGGAGCAGGAGGAGCGGGTATTCCGCAATCGCTACCGAACACTGGCTCGGACAATGACGGCTCAGGATGCCATGAAGACAGCGGCTGAGGACATGTTGTGGGCCTATCTGAACAGCAGCGAGTTTGTGTCGGTGCACTGACGCGGTCAGTTGATGGGTGCGGGCTGTCTGGTCAGAGAGAAGCGGGCGTGTTCCAGGAAGCAGCGGATGGCTTCGAGGGCCGTTTGATCGGACATCAGAAAACTGTGCAGTCTGGGGATCCTCAGAAAGTCTGCGGCACCCTGCAGACGGGTGCTGGCAACTGTGACAGTGCCGTCGTCATCACCGGGCAGCAGTTGATTGTAGCCTTCGTCATCGCCACGTCCTCCGGCGATGACACCGAACGGAAACGCCGGCGTGGGCAGACTGGCCAGTGCACTGCCGGTGCCACCCGCCAGCTCCTGTCCGGCCGGACCCCAGATGGCTCGAAACAGAAAGAACTTCTTCAGCATCCCGGCCAGTTCGGCTCCATGATTGGGGGTACCCATCATGATCAGGCGGTGGCAGCGGGAATCGGGCAGATCCTGCAGCATGCGGCGTACAACCAGGCCCCCCATGCTGTGCACGACAAAGCTGATGCGTTCGGCGGATTTCAGAGACTGGATCAACTGTCGCAGGTAATCGGCGCAGTCCGCCAGTGAGACTCGGGTGCTGGGGTAGTCGAAGGGCACGCAGAAGACGGGCAGATCAGCCAGGCTGCGAGCGACGGCATTGAGGGATTTGGACGATCGTCCGATGCCGTGAATCAGAATTACGGCATGTCCCGTGTCTGGTGGCAACTGGCGAGTGCGAACGAGGGCTTCCAGAGCGGTTTGGCATTCGGCTTCGGTACCGGAGGCGTATCGTCGGTCTGTGGCATCCAGCAGTCGAAAATGACGGGTGAACACATTTCGCTGAATACGAAAGCCTGCTCGAAAGGCGACATCGCCCCAGAATTGACGCCCACCGAGGGTTGGCAGGCCGGGTTGCGGCGCGGTGTCTGCGGGTTCTTCAGGGTCCGGCATGGCGGGGTCGTCTGCAGGAGTTTTGGAGAGGACTTCGTCTGCCGCCTGACAGGCCTGTGATCGCTCGCCCAGCCCCACGGCCGCAGCGGTCAGTCCGGCAAGCAGGGTGCGACGGTTTATGGTCATCAGGGCTGTCCAGGCAGCAGAGACATGATCTTTCAGGAGAACAACAGTTCGAGGTCTTCGACGGAGAGGTCTTTCAGGACGTTGCTGCTGTCATCGCCGGCGAGGATGGCATCGGCCAGCTCGCGTTTCTGCTTCTGCAGCTCGGCAATCTTCTCTTCCACGGTGTCGCGGCAGATCAGGCGGTAGGCGAATACGGTGCGAGTCTGCCCCACACGGTGAGCGCGGTCAATTGCCTGAGCTTCCACGGCCGGATTCCACCACGGATCCAGCAGGAAGACGTAGTCTGCGGCAGTCAGGTTCAGACCGAGACCCCCGGCCTTGAGACTGATCAGGAATACCGGACATGCCGGGTCGTCCTGGAAATGCTCGACACGTGCCTTGCGGTCACGAGTCTTGCCATCGAGGTATTCGTAGACAATTCCCTGTCGATCCAGATGTTCGCGCAGAATGCTGAGCATACTGGTGAACTGAGAGAATACGAGAGCCTTGTGGCCTTCGGAAATCAGTTCCTGCAGATGCGGTACCAGCACGTCCAGCTTCGCATATGGTTCGGATTCGTCGCCGCGTTTGAGCAGGGCAGGGTGGCAGGCCGCCTGTCGCAGTCGCAGCAGAGCTTCCAGCACGTGCATTCGCGTTTTGGCGATACCCTGTTCCTGCACCAGCCCCAGCAGTGAATCGCGATAATGCAGACGCAGCTCGTCGTACAGACGGCGCTGTTCCGGTTCCATATCGCAGACGATGGTCTCTTCCAGCCGATCCGGCAGTTCGGCCGCCACCTGCTTTTTGGTGCGTCGCAGAATGAAAGGCCGCAGCCCCTTGGCAACCATCTCACGCGATTCGCGACTGTCCGGGTCGGCGATGTGAGTCCTGAAGGCAGTACTGCGGCCCAGCATACCGGGATTCAGAAATTCAAAGATCGACCACAGGTCTCCGGCGTTGTTTTCAATCGGAGTACCGCTGAGCGCCAGTCGGAAGTTGGCCTTCAGCAATCGGGAAGCACGGGCGATCTGGGAGGACGGATTCTTGATCGTCTGGGCTTCGTCAAGCACGACATAATCGAAATCGATGTCCTTCAGCACCGCGATATCCCGTCGCACCGTGCCGTAGGTGGTCAGGATCAGGTGGTGACGACTGAAGTCTGCCCGCGAAGTCGCACGCTCCAGACCCGTATACTCCATCACCCGCAGCCCCGGAGCAAACCGACCGCACTCACTGGACCAGTTGAACATCAGCGATCGCGGCACCACCACCAGTGATGGTGGCGGTGATTTCACGTCTTCCAGGCGTCGCAGCAGCATTGCGAGGAACTGCACGGTTTTGCCGAGACCCATGTCATCCGCAAGGCAGCCACCAAAGTTGAAGTCACCCAGAAACTTAAGCCACGACAGGCCTTCGCGCTGATAGCCGCGCAGCTGTCCGACGAAGGTCGACGGTACTTCGACCTGCTCAAGACCACTGAAGTTGCGGAACCGTTCCCGCATCCGCTCAAACCCGGCATCAATTTCCACGGATTCCTGAGATGCCAGCAGGGCATCCAGCAGGGCAGCCTGCGAAGTGGAAAATCGCAGACCATCCTCGGTGGTGGTGCCGAGACCCGAAATCATGCCGATCTGTTCCAGCCACTCCTCGGGCAGTATCCCCAGCGAACCGTCGTCAAGACGTACGGTCGAGTCGCCACGTTCAAGAGCCCGCAGCAGTTCGGGGAAGGACACTGAACGTCCTTCGAAGTCCACTTCCGTGTGCACATCGAACCAGTCTGTGTCCGAGCTGACTCGGAAACGCAGTCCACCCGCCTGACGCACTTTGCTGCCGTCAGCGAAAACGTTCCAGCCGCCTTCCACCAGTTCGCGCACCGCTCGCCCCAGATCCCGGCGGGCGATCTCGACGTTGACGGTCTGTTTCAGATCGCCCATGCGACGACGGAAACCCGTCTGCCGCAGTCGTTCCCAGCAATGGCCCTCAAAACTGCGATCCCGAATGATGCAGCGATTGTTCTCACGCTGCACGACGGCCCAGCGTGCACTGCTGCCTGAGACCGGCAGTCCCAGATACTCGAAAATCACTTCCGCATTCAGTGAATCGTTGCGCCAGCGAGTCATCGGAGGGGCAGAAATGCGGAGCATCGGCTGCGGCTGCACACGCACCTCCTCAAGCTGCAGCTCCTTTGGCAGATCCAGACGTGGCAGCGAAGGAATGTCCAGCAGCCGATCCACAAAATCATGCTGATCCGACAGCGGTATGTGCAGCGGACCCGCCGCCGTTAATCCCCGCATCCACTCCGGTGCACCAAAATCGCGCAGCAGCGAAATACTTTCGCTGGTCACCACAAAGCCACCGGGAATCACCAGCGGCACTTCGGAAAGTTCCAGAGTCTCGTCGTTCCGCACCAGCAGCCCGCTGACCTTCCAGCCTTCAGCTTCCGTGTCACGCCGCACACGAATGGTCAGCTCCCACGGCTCACCCTCGTCCCACGACAAATGCTGCTGACCAGCCTCGTCACTGCCCAGGATCCGCAGCCGACTGCTGCGACACATGTCCGGAAGAATCAGCTGACCCAATTCGTACGGCACCTGAAATCGGTGCGCTGAAGTACGCAGCTCGGCCTGCTGAGTCGACCAGTTGGTGCGCTCCGGGATCGCCCCCGCCAGATACGACAGGAAAGTCCGGTCATCCTCGTGCTCAATCTGATCCAGTTCGCCCGGACGAACCTTCAGTGGTTTGATCTTGCCCCACTGGCCACCCGCACGTCGCTGCCGCTGCGAAGCCTGAATGACCAGCTTGCCCGATTCACGGCTGGCCTCAATGTCCACTTCGTAAAAAATCTGCCGCTCTTCCGGATCACTGCCACCGCGGGCTTCCGGAGAACCGTTCATCTCACCGGACAGCTCGGCCAGACGTGCTTCCCACGGACGAGTCGGACGGACGGGGGCCGCAGGTCGCACCTTCGCACGACCACGAGGCATCCGGGATTCACCGTCAGGGTCCGGACCACCGGAATCCAGATCGTCCGCTGTCAGCGGTTGCGTCAGAGTGGGCGCAGCAAATGGCAGCAGTCGACCGGGACGAATCGCCGGATTTACGAAACCGCGCTGATCAGCAGCCAGAATCGTGCCCCACAAATGCTTGCACGATTTGCTCTTCGTGAACTGCTCGCAGGTGCAGAACAAACTGATGTCCTCGGGCTGGTAACGCAGCTGAGTCTGATACTCAGCGCCGTCCACAACCACACCGAACACGTTTTCTGATGTCACGCGAATCAGCGAAACACGCTCTGCTTCGATGTAAGCCGCACCGCGATGACGCAGGTCCGCCCGAAATCGCGACTGCAATAGCTCCGCCAGTGTCATAGGTCAGCAAATATCTGTATCAGTGGGAACACAATCACGGATTCATAACGAAACGATGACTGCACCCCTGGAATTCTGTGGAGGCTGCTGAAAACAAACCTACACCCGCCCTGTCAGCAACGCCTGTCGATTACGCAATCAGAACACACGCTGCTGACACCCGTTGTCCGCTGCTGCTGCTGCCACTCAGGGCCGGACCAGTGACGTCCTGTCCCACCGGCTGAATGACCGCAAAACAGCGGACCGCGAAGCCTAATCAATCAGGGGCTCGCTGACCAGAACAGCTCGCCGGATTCGCAAACTCAGCCACAGGTCCGCGCATAAAAAACCGGATCGAAGAGAAAAGAGCAGCCTCCGTGCCAAAATGCCATCCGTGAATGACCGTTTTGGCCGCCGCCAGTTCCTGTTGAGTGAGCCAGCTGCGGAAAATCAAGGTTTCCCCGAGCTTCGTCGCCCTTTTCTGCTTCGATCCGTTCTGCGTCCAGGTGAAAACGGGTCCTCTGCCAATTCACTGCGTCAGCTGCTTAAACAAATCCCCAAACTCCGGCATCTCGTCTCGCTGCATCGCATGCCACGCGTCAGGTTGCCAGATCTCAACACAAATCACCGCACCCACCACCACCAGATCCTGTCCCGCCACACAGCCCAAAAACCCCCGAAAACTCTCGGGAATCAACAGCCGCGAACGATTCGCCAGACGCACCGTCTGGTGACGCGTCGACAACAAACGACCAAGCCGCTGAACATCGCCCCAGCGTTGCTCCATCCGGCCCGCCTCAATCTTCTGCTTCAATAACGCGATCCCGCTGTCCAGACGCTGCTGCCACGCCGCCGGACGCCACAAACTGACACAACCCGCTCGCTCCTTCGCCAGAATCACGTCGCCACTGTCGTCCGTAATCAACTCCGCCAGCTCCACCGGCAACATCAGACGAAAACGATCGTCGATCGTTCGCGAATGCTCGCCCGTGATAAACATGGCTGGTGTTCCGAAAAAGGACTGGGCATCAGGCCGAGTTTATTTGGTTGAAAACCAAACCCCTGAACCGACTTTTGTCCCTGGCGTCAGGAACCCCCGGACTGGCTTTGGCCCAGCCTAACGGGCAGAAAACCCACTTTCAACAGTATTTCAAAGATCATTTTGGGTTTGTTTCCCACAATGACCTCAACAATACGCAGTCCGCAAGTCGCGGGCAAGGGTCTGCCAGTCCGCTCTGCTCAGATTTTTCCGATTGTGCGGAAAAATGCGGCGGATACGCCCACGTCAGGGCTTTTCGGCAATGACAACGGCACCCGGGGCCAGAAAAATCCCCAAGGTGTGCCAGAGTGCGGTACCCAGTCCAAAGCTGAGTTTTACCGGAAGACTGGTTTTTTCGCTGTGCACCGCACCTCGCGGCGAAGCACTCACAATCCGAAATCCCGTGCTCTCCAGCAGCCCCAGCAGACTGCCCAGCGGCATCGAAAAGCGATGATCATTGACCGCTCGTCGCAGCAGTTTCTGGCCGGCAGCCGGAGTCACCTGCTGCAGCAGAGCCCCGAGGGTGGCCAGCCACGACTTGTCCACAACTCGCATCACCAGCAGCCCGCCGGGTTTCAGACGATCATAGATCTGTCGCAGCTCAGCCGGCTGGTCAGGCCAGTAAATGTTGGCGTCCAGCACCGTGATTACGTCCAGCGGCTCATTGGTCAGACTGAAGTCCGCAGCGTGGCTACACACCTGGGCCTGCAAGCCCAGTTGTTGCACATGCCTGACGGCGGCGGGCACGATGTCATAGCCCAGCACGCGGAATCCAGCCGCCGCGGCCGCCTTCAGAAATCCGCCATAAGCACAGCCCACGTCCAGCAGCGTGCAACCCGTTGGACTGACGAGCTGACAGATACTGCGGAGAATGGATTGATACATCAAATCCTTGAATTCGTTGAGCTGGGCACCCTGTTCGGTGTCACCCCAGGTCATTTGCTGCGTGTGCTCGACCTCGGAATCCAGCGCATATTCCCGGTCCATGAAGTACGAGTGGCAGTTGCTGCAATGCAGCCAGTTGGTCTCACCACGCGCATTCACGAACTGCCATGCATGCGCAGCAGTTCCCGTTGGCACGCCGCAGGCCGGACAGCAGGCCGTGCGGCAGGCGGAGGAGCGTGGAATTTCCAGAGCGACTGGTGAGAGAGACCTGGCGGCCGACATCTCGCTGGATCCTGTCATTTCACAGCGGAAAAATCCTGGTGGCAGCGTTGCGCTGCCGCAGAACCTGAGCGATCCTGTGATCACTCAGGCGGGCGACAGTATCGGGCAGATTTCGTAAAGGTGTCAATACGGGTGTGTCCGGCAGCCGAAACCGGGCTCGAGGCGGCATGGAATTCGGAAGATTCCGCGTTTTACAGCGGCATTTTCTGCCGAAGCGACAGTTTTTGACGGCTCAGCAATGGTCTGCAGACGGATCGACAGGGGACGGCGGAATGCAGGCGCTGCCCCTGACAGGTTGAATCTGCAGTCTCGCTGGCCTACTCTGTGCCTTCACGGAACCACCGCAGACTTCCTTCCCGGACTGTGTCTCATTCGGAACACGTCATGATTCTCAGCGGCAGCGAAATCAGGGCTCGACTTGGTACCGACATCAAAATCGAGCCATACAACGAGGATCAACTGAATCCGAACAGCTACAATCTGCGGCTGCACAACGAGCTGCTGGTGTACGAAGAGATTGTACTGGACATGCGTCGTCCCAATCGTTTTCGGCGTCTGGTGATTCCCGCAGAAGGGCTGGTGCTGCAGCCGGGGCAGATGTATCTGGGTCGCACCATTGAGTACACCGAAACGCGCAACCTGGTGCCGATGCTTGAGGGCCGCTCCTCGATCGGACGCCTTGGAATGTTTGTGCACGTGACCGCCGGGTTCGGTGACGTTGGGTTCTGCGGTTACTGGACGCTGGAGATGATTGCGATCCAGCCGATTCGAATATATCCGGGCGTGCAGGTGTGTCAGATCTTCTATCACACGGTGGAAGGTGACATCACTGAATATCACGGTGGCAAGTACCAGAAGAATTCGGATATTCAGCCCAGCTTCCTGTTCAAGGAACTGGCACAGCGAGAAGACCGGCAGATGAAGCTGGGCTTTGAGGAGCAAGCGTCCGGGGGTTGACCCCGGAACACCTCGGCCCTGCCTCTGCATCCATGGCGAGAAGAGCATCCCGGCATGCAGAACAGAACTGTGGGGCCAGCCGGTGCTGGGTTATTGGGGAGTGAATTCGATGCGGCTGAACGGCGTAGTCCACGTGTGTCTTGCGTTGTGCAGTTGGTGTATGCTGTCGGATCATGGCTTCGGTCAAACTGACAGGCAGCCAAACATCATCGTGATTCTGGTGGATGATCTGGGTTATGGTGACATTGGCCCCTATGGCGCGACGCTGCAGAAGACTCCGGCCCTCGACCGGATGGCGTCGGAAGGTCTGCGACTGACATCCTTTTACTCGGCGCCGGTTTGTTCAGTTGCCAGAGCGCAGTTGTTGACGGGCTGCTATGGAGTGCGGGTGTCGGTGCCGGGGGTGTATTTTCCGGGCGGTGGTCAGGGCTTGAATCCGGCGGAAAAGACGGTGGCCGAGTATCTGCGGGAACGGGGTTATCGGACCGCCTGTTTCGGCAAATGGCATCTGGGTGACCAGCCCGAGTTTCTGCCATTGCAGCAGGGCTTTGATCGGTATCTGGGTATACCCTATTCAAATGACATGCAGCGTCGGGCGAAGGGTGGTGCTGAGCCGGTGGTGCCACTGCTGCGGGACAATGCGGTGGACCGATTGCTGCGGGACGCGGACCAGAGTGATATCACGCGGTTGTACACGGAAGAGGCATTGCGGTTTATCCGCGAGGCTGGCGATCAGCCATTTTTTCTGTATCTGCCGCACACGGCCGTGCATACTCCGATCTGGCCTGGATCGGCCTTTCGCGGTCGCTCGGGCAACGGTCGTTTTGGTGACTGGGTGGAGGAGGTGGACTGGAGTGTGGGGCAGATCCTGGACGAGTTGCGTCAGCGACACCTGGACCGCAGGACTCTGGTGCTGTTTACCAGTGACAATGGCCCGTGGCTGATTCGTGGTGCGGATGGTGGCAGTGCAGGACCGTTGCGTGGTGGCAAGGGCAGTACGTGGGAGGGTGGTGTGCGTGTGCCGACGGTGGCGTGGTGGCCTGGTCGAATTCCGGCGGGTGGCAGCACTGACCGGATCGCCGGGACGATTGATGTGCTGCCGACGTGTGTGGAGCTGGCGGGCGGTGTGGTGGAGGTGGAGCGAACGGTGGATGGTCGCAGTCTGACGCCACTGCTGTTTGCGGAAGCGGCCACTGCGGAGGTCTCGGGGCGGCAGGAGCACTATTACTTCTCCGGGTACAATCTGCAGGCGGTGCGTCGTGGTCCGTGGAAACTGGCGGTGGCCGTGCAGCCGCAGACGAGCGGGGCGGTGGTGGATGATCCGCAGGTGGTACCTCGGTTGTACAATCTGGCTACGGATATGGGTGAGCAGCAGAATGTGGCTGGTGAGCATCCGGAGCTGGTGCGTGAGCTGCAGGCTCTGGCGCAGGCGCAGGTGGCTGCGATTGGTGGTGAGACGGCAACTGAGCGGCGTCCGGCTGGTGTCGTGGCGCAGCCGCGGACGTTGTATGAGATGGAGGCTGAAGCGGGGAAACAAAAACAGAAGCAGTCTGCGGTGGGACCATTCCGGGCTCTGGAACTGACCAATCCGCCACTCGGTGAAACTCGCAGTGGCCGTAACGCGCCGCAGATTGCTGGTCGGGCGTTTCGGGTGCGGGTGGAGTTTGTGCGGGAGTCGGAAGGTGGCGTGCTGGCGGCCCAGGGTGGCACCGCAGTGGGCTGGTCACTGTGGTTGTCGGAGGGTCGTCCGGTGTTTTCAGTGCGACAGGGTGAGCAGTTGTTTGAGGTGCGTGGTGAGCGGGTTGAGTCGGGACGATCGGTGCAGTTGGTGGCCGAGCTGCAGCGGGACGGGAAGTTGCGGTTGTCGGTTGATGGTGGTGTGTGGCAGGAAGCTGTGGGGGCGGGACTGCTGTTGCGTCAGCCGCAGGAAGATTTCTGTGTGGGCGTGGACAATGGCCAGCCGGTCGTATCAGTTGCAGGTGGTCAGTATCGAGGCCGGGTGGTGCAGGTGCAGGTGACATCACCCTGAGCTGTCATTGCGGGGTGTGTTGCGCAGGGTGTGGTCCGCAGTTTTTGGCCACGGAAGTACCATGAGGGAGCGGGTTTGTCACTGTTGGTGCTGTTGAGGCGGTCAGCTACCGGCGGCCTGCAGCACCGATTCTTCCACATAAATCGGCAGGATCGGTGCATGATGCACCGCGATCGCCAGTCCGTCACTGGGACGACAGTCAATCGGTATCACTTCTTCGCCCACGCGAATCTTCAACGTGGCGTAGTAGGTGTGATCCTTCAGTGATGAAATCATCAGCTCTTCAAAATGCCCCTGCAATGCTTCCACAATGTTGCAGATCAGTTGATGTGTCAGGGGCCGAAACGGTGGACTGTCCAGCAGGCGACGATTGATTGCAGCCGCTTCGGTTTGACCAATCACAATCTGCAGCGAACGAGTTCCTCCTGCTTCGGTCAGGTGAACCCAATGCTGATCGTTCAGATCGCAGTCAACGATGCGGGAAAGTTCCATGCGGACAGACACAAAAGGGCTCCGGATTTTTTCAGTTGTCAGTTGTCAGTTGTCAGTGGTCAGTGGTCAGTGGTCAGTAGTCAGTGGTCAGTGGTCAGTAGTCAGTGGTCAGTAGGTGTGGAGTGTGTGGAGTGTGTGGAGTGCATTGATACGTGGCAGATGGGTGATGTTCGGTGGGGGGTGGGGGGTGCGGGGCTGTGAGCATTGATGTGAACCCGGTGGGGGAGAGCAGACCAGTCTGTTACCGGAGACAGCACCAGCGATCACAGCCACTGGTGGACATTCCCCGTTTCGGCCCACCAGCCCACCTGTTCACTGGCTGACTGCCCCACCTGTTCACTTCAGCCGACGGACTTTGAGGTTGCGGAAGTGGACTTTGCTGTCGGGGTCGTGAGCCTGCAGGGCGAAGGTCCCGTCACCAAGGCGACGTTCGAATTCGGCGGAGAAGGCGGGTTTGCCTTCCGGTTCGGTGTAGTCGACGGTGATTTTGTCATTGATTTTGATCACGATATGCCGACCTTCCACCCGAATGCTGGTTTTGTACCATTCGTTGTCCTTCAGCCCTGGATTCGGAACATCGACGACTCCGTACAGGCTGCCGGATTTTTTCGGATCGGACTGTGTGACGTTGACCTGGCATTCGAGGCCGTAGCGTGGCCAGCCGGTTTCCTGGTAGCGAGTATGGAAGTAGATGCCGGCGTTGCTGCCGGGGGTGGTCATCACTTCGCATTCGAATTCGAAGTTTTTGAAGGTGTCTTTTTCTGCTGAGTAGAACAGGTGGCTGCGGGGTCCGTGGCAGACCAGATTTCCGTCGACCACTTTCCATGAATCCCGGTTTTCGCTGGCTTTCCAGCCATCCAGTGATTTTCCGTCGAACATGGTTTTCCATTCGCCGTCTTTGTCAGAGGCGAATGTGTTTGTGGTCAGAGTCAGCAGGGCGGTGGTCAGCAGCAGCACAGTACGCAGCATGGCGGGTCTCCGATGGCAGGGAAGTACAGACTCAGGTGAACAGCCTACCGTATCCGGCCTGCGGATGCCAGATGCCGCGGATTTTGCCTCTTAATTCCCCGGTTATTGCCCATAGTCGTTCTGCGTGGTATGTTGTGGTGGTGCCGGGGCGGTTGTCCGGGTCGTGTAAAACCTACAGAAAAGGGCGTGGCGATGCTGAATCTGACCGGCAACGGGACTGCTCAGACGTGTGACGGTACGACTCGTCGGGACTTCATGCAGGTGGGGACTCTGGGTGTCGGCGGTCTGTCGCTGGCGAATTACCTGCAGGCTGAAGAGCAGGGCCGAGTGGCCAGTGGTCATGACCAGCGTTCGTGCATCATGATCTTCAACCTGGGGGCTCCCAGTCAACTGGACACATTTGACATGAAGCCTGAGGCACCGCTGGAAGTGCGGGGGCCTTTCAAGCCGATTTCGACCAGCGGTGGTTATCATCTGTCAGAGATTCTGCCGCGTCACTCGCAGATTGCCAGGCACCTGTCACTGGTTCGCAGCTGTCATCATACGGGTGCGGCGGTGCATGATGCGGGCTGGCAGATGATGCAGACGGGGCGTCAGTTTCAGGGTGGCGTGAATACTCCGCATGCCGGTTCCGTGGTCAGTTATCTGCGTGGCCGTCGTTCCGATCTGCCTCCGTTTGTGGTGCTGCCGGAAACCATGGGTCGTGGTGGTGGCAATCTTCCCAACGGTCAGGCGGGTGGATTTCTGGGTAAGGCGAATGATCCGTTCGCGCTGATGGCGGATCCATCGAAGCCGGATTTCAAAGTGCCCGACCTGTTGCCTCCATCGACACTGCCGGAAGTGCGTCTGGATCGTCGTCGTCGGCTGCGGGATCTGGTGGATTCGGCGGTGCAGGATTTCGAAGCAACCGAAAACGCAGAGATGATGGGGCGGAACTTTGAGGCGGCGTGGCGGCTGATGTCCAGCCCGGCCGCGCGGAATGCCTTTGATCTGCAGCAGGAACCTCAGAGTGTTCGTGAGCGTTATGGTCTGAACCGTTTTGGTCAGTGCTGTCTGTTGTCACGTCGGCTGGTGGAAGCGGGCGTGCGTTTTGTGACGATCAACACCTTTCTGACGGTGTTTGATGAGCTGACGTGGGACATACACGGTTCGAAGCCATTTACTTCGATTGAGGGCATGCGTGACATTGTGGCCCCGCTGTACGACCAGGGCTATTCCGCGCTGATTGAGGATTTGCATCAGCGGGGACTGCTTGGCAATACGCTCGTCTGCAATCTGGCCGAATTCGGCAGGACTCCGAAGGTCAATCCGGCGGGTGGTCGTGACCACTGGCCGCAGTGTTTCACGGTGGGATTTGCCGGCGGTGGTGTACAAGGCGGTCAGGTGGTGGGGGCCAGTGATCCGATCGGTGGTGTTCCGGCGGACCGACCGGTGCAGCCGGGAGACGTGATTGCCACGATTTTTCATAGTCTGGGGCTGAAGCTGGACTCGCACCTGCCTGGTCCGGCTGGTCGTCCGTTTCCGCTGGTGGATTTTGGATATCGCGAGATCCACGAGCTGTTTGTGTGATTGTGTGGCTGGTTATTTGAACTGGAAGATGTCTGCTGTGGGCAGTTCTTCCAGGGATTTCAGGCCGAACACGCTGAGGAATTTCGGGGTGGTGCGGTAGGCGATATCCGAGCGTTTGGCTCCGGTGCGTTCGATCGCCACCAGCTGCAGTCTCAGCAGTTGTCTCAGGGCTGTCTGTGCCGTGGGTTTCCGCACCTGCTGCAGGTCTTCGGTGCTGGCCGGCTGATTCCAGGCGATGAAAGCCAGCATTTCCAGGGTTTCCGGAGCCAGTTTGACATCGCGTGGACCGGTGCCGAAGGTGCGGGTGCTGACATCAGCAAATTCTTCGCGTAAGTCGAGGCGGTATCCGCCTTCGTACATGCGGATTTCGTAGGGGCGATTTTCGCGGGACCACGTCTGATTGAGCGAGTCGATGATGGACACGGCGACTCGACTGTCAACGTCCTGCCCGATCATGGAAGCCAGTCTGCGGGCGGTGAGTGCGACTTCGCCACCGACGAACAGAGCGGCTTCAATGACTTCCCTCGGAGTGACTCGCCGCACACCTTCCACCAGCATCGTCTGTGACTGCTGTTCGGTGGCGGCCTGAGTCTGCAGGTCTTCGGCCAGCTGTGCTCCGATGGACAACCCGGGGGCTCCGTGCGATTCATCGCCGGTGGCCGGTTCGGCGAAGTCGACGAGTGCGGAGCCGATCTGCTGTTCAGCGGCATCGAGTGCTTCGAGAGCCTGGCGATAGGCCAGTTCGATGTCGCTGAAGTCGAAATCCTGTTCGCCATCACCGTCATCCGGCAGAAGATCTGCCGGATCGTCCGGGTTGTGATCCGAGAGCGGCATGGCGACGGGTCCGGAAGTCTCTGGGGATTACTCGGCTTCAAGGTTTTCTTTGGAGAAGGCTGCCATCTCCTTGCCGATGAATCGCAGGATGCCGGTGTCGAGTCTGACGGAGGTCAGCAGGTGACCGGCTTCTGCTTTAACATCAACAACGATGGAATCATTGCCTTTTTCGAAGGCTTCCAGCCCGCGTGCGCGACTGCGTTCGGCAGCTTTCCATGCGGAGAGTGCTTCACGTTCCTTCGGGGGTGTCTGTTTGCTGTAGAAGTCGTTCATCTGACGGGCCCATGGCAGCATTGTGATTTCGAGGTGCACGGCAGCGGGGGTGGCTGCTGGCGGGGCCAGTGTGGCGAGGGACTTTTTCAGCGACTCGAGAGCATTGTCACCGGAGGACAGCCAGACGTAGTCACTGCCGACAGCGACGAAGGTGTCGCGGCGGACTCCGAACAGTCGATCAAAGACGTCCAGCAGACCTTCACCCAACTGGACTCGATGAATCGCATAATCGCCCACTTTGTCGACGTTGAGTTCGACCTGTGTGCCGGGGTGCATGTCCTTCATGCGTGGCAGGATGTCGGTCAGTGAAGCGGCATTGGCGGCGTTGTAGGCACCAATGCTGGTGAAGCCTCCCTTGCCGTCGGGAACGGATTCAACGAAGACGTTCATCCAGCCGGATTCGATGCCGGAACGCAGATGCGTGGTGATGTCGGTGACGACTTTGTCGATGGCTTCCTTTTCGGAGGCTGGTCGCTGACTGACATTTTTCAGCTTGGCGGAGATTTCGTCGCGGACGAGGTTGAGGAAGGAGACCATACCGGCTTTGCGCATGTCGTCAACCGGGTGATTGATGCGCAGTGACAGGGCCGAACCGGGAAGTCGGGTGATGCCGGCGAAGGCATCGGGGCGTGAGTTGAACTGCTGCAGTGCGGTGGCCAGTCCGGTACCGGGAATGGCGACAAGGTCACCCTCAACGCTCAGACTGGGGGCTCCTGCGGTGGCATGATCCATCTGCATGGAGATTTTCAGATCCTCTGATTCGGCAGCGGCTCGTTCCACCTCATCCAGCATCAGGTTGCTGGACAGTTTTCGCATTTCGAAGCGGGTTGCAGTTTCGTCGGGGCGTTTCTTCAGGGCATCCATGGTGGACCTGCGATTGCCGGCGAAAATGGTGCGACGGTGCTTTTGTCCGGCTTCTGTGGCATCCGGATTTGTCAGTTGCATGACAGCGGCGGTGCCACCGGCGAAATCGCCGGTTTTGGCAGCGAGTGTCAGTTCCTTCAGCGGTGGCAGGCTGCTGCGCCTGGAGGACATGGAAAGCACGAGGTATTCAACATCTGAGAGGACTCGCATCCAGCCCACATCTTCGACGGCTTCGGTTCCGGGAGTGGATTCCTGTTCGGAATCGAGGGTCATATTGAACTGGTAGAGCGAGGTGTCTTTGGCGTCGCGTTTCAGTTCGTAGCCCAGTCCTTCGACATTGTCGCGGAAGGTCTGGAAGCCACCATCGAGCGGCAGTGCGGCGAGGTATCCGGAGGGTGTCATGCCGGCGAGCAGCTGCACCTGGAATGGTCGGCTACTGTCGATTCCGGCCACAAATGTATCAATGAAATCCTCGATATTTGACCACTGTTTCTGTTCTGCGGGTGTTCCCAGGTCCAGCAGGGACTTGAGATCTTTCTTGAGCACCTCGAAACCGGGGTGCTGGATGGTAATCCGGGAGTCCTGAGGGGTTTGGGCGCTGGAATGGCTGGTGCAGAGGAACAGCAGGGCGAGTGTGGAAGTGAGGCGGGTGATGAGTTTCATCATGGTTCACCGAAATCTGTTGTGGGGATGCCGGACAAATTCCGGCTGCTGACTCGGTATTCTATTACAGGATTTCAAATCGGGTAAAGACTGGTTAGTGCGGGCGGATCGGCTTGAGATTGCGTGAGTGAATGGGTAGGAAGGGGGGTGGGGTGAATTCCGGGCGGCCGCAGCGGCTGTTCGGCAGTATTGTCCTGTTCAGAGACAGCCGAAAGACGCGGAAACTGCATGGCTCGTGATTTTCTGAAGGGTGCCCGGGATTTCTACGACGTGATTGTGATTGGCAGCGGGCTGGCCGGTCTGACGTCTGCCAATATTCTGGCGCGGCAGGGGTACAGTGTGCTGCTGCTGGAGCACCATTATCAGTTGGGGGGCATGGCGACGTGGTTCAAGCGATCGCGGGGCCATATTTTTGACATTTCCCTGCACGGATTTCCGTATGGGATGATCAAAAGCTGCCGCAAGTACTGGTCGCAGGACATTGCCGATTCGATTGTGCAGTTGAAGGGAATTCGTTTCGAAAATCCTCAGTTTTCGATTCGGACGACCTTCAATCGGGAGGATTTTACGCGGTTGCTGATTGAGCGATTCGGGATTCTGCCTGAGACGGTACAGCAGTTTTTTGATACGGCTCGCGGGATGAACTTTTACGACGAGCAGTCGCGTACGACGCGGCAGTTGTTTGAACAGTTTTTTCCGGGTCGGGATGACGTGGTGCGGATGCTGATGGAACCGATCACGTACGCCAACGGATCGACTCTGGAGGATCCGGCGATCACCTACGGAATTGTGTTCTCCAATTTCATGCAGAAGGGCGTGTACACGTTTCAGGGCGGTACGGACTCCCTCGTGACTCGCATGCGGGACGAGCTGCTGAAGAACGGAGTGGATCTGCGAGTTCGCTGTCTGGTGGAGCGGATCGAGGTCAGTCCGGATCGGCGGGTGCAGGCGGTGCAGGTGAATGGACGGCGGATCGGCTGTCGGGCGGTGGTTTCGAATGCCAGTATTCGCAGTACGATTCTGGAGCTGGCAGGAGAGCAGCATTTTGATCGGCAGTTTGTGGATTCAGCGCGGGCGGTGCGGCTGAACAACAGCTCGTGTCAGGTCTACATGGCGCTGCGTCGTGGCGAGGGTTTTGATCCGGGTTGCGGTGATCTGCTGTTTCATTCCGAGCATCGTGGTTTTGACATCAACGCGATGCTCAGCCGTGACGTCAGCAGTCGTACGTTCAGCTTCTACTACCCGGAGACTCGCCCTGGCAGCGATCGCTGGCTGATCGTCAGTTCCACGAATGCGCGTTACGAGGACTGGGCGTGTTTGTCTGAAGAGGAGTATGAGCAGGCGAAGCGGGACCTGATTGAGACGACGCTGGACTGTCTGCAGCAGTATGTACCGAACGTGCGGCAGGTGCTGGATCATGTGGAGGCGGCGACACCGCTGACGTTCCAGCGGTATACTCGTCATCCCGCCGGGGCATCGTTCGGGACGAAGTTTGAAGGTTTGCAGGTCAGTCGTGATCTGCCGCAGCAGGTGCATGGGCTGTATCATGCCGGCAGTGTGGGGATCATCATGTCAGGCTGGCTGGGGGCCGTGAATTACGGCGTGATAGTCAGCAATGATGTGGACAAGCTGCTGGGCGGGCCGCAGCAGGCCACAGTGTCGGGCTGAGTCTTTCTCAGTACAGGACGCGACGCTGAAAGAACAGGATCATTTCCTGTGAATTCTGCGGGTTGGGGACAGCACTGACCAGTTGCCAGCCGCGCGCTCCAACGTCGTGCACAACATTACTGCCGCGAAAATCACCGTCCTTGTCGGTTTCCAGATAGTAGGTCATGTATTCCATGCGGGGCGTGACGAGGGCATCGAACAGCAGCCGGGTGAAGATTTCTGCTGTCCAGATGGTCAGAATCAGTAAAAACAGCTGCTTCCACGACATGGCGGGGTCCTTTGCGGGGGTTGGTAGCTGCATGAGTCTGGTCCGGGGTACCGGGGTGCAGGGACGAATTTCCGCTGCCGGGGGCGGATTGTGGCGAAAAGCGGAGTCCGAGTTAAGGCGAGTTGTCCGAAGTCCCGCAGCCTGCGACATGTGATGTGCGGAAAAATCTTCATTCCGAGCGTTGCCGAAAGGCATCATGCGGGTCGAATTCTGGTGCCTCGAATCAACAATCTCCGAAACGCAACGGCAGACCGAAATTCTTTGTGGTGAAGGTATGCAGCTGATCTTTTCAACTGAATTCCGGCGGGTAATTTTGGGCAGCAGACAGGACTGCATTCGGTGGATGCAGTGCACTTCCCGGCCCAGGAAATTCAGGAGTCAGGCTCATGAGCACACGAAACAAGCAGCGGTTGAGCTGCCGGGTGGACGGTCAGACGGCGGTTGTGCAGCTGGACGACATGGAGATCTGGGACGGGGCGGATCTGGCGCTGCTGCGTGACGTGCTCAACCGACTGATTCAGCAGGACGGTTTTCGTTCGCTGGGTGTGGATCTGACGACGGTGAAGTACATTCCGAGCGGTTTTTTCGGGATGTTGTTTGAGTGGTATGAGTCGGGACTGGAGATTGCTCTGTTTCGGCCGCAGGCGAATGTCCGGCAAATGCTGTGGTTCCGGATGTTCTTTGCAGAGGCTGATGCGGATCGATTTGTGCTGACGGATGCGGATATCCGCAATAATACTCCCAGTGAGCAGATTGAGTATCATCGGCGTGCATTTATGACGGCGTATGAGTCCGGCGAGCTGCTGGGGGACATTGAACTGGATGCGGATATCGATCTGGATGCGGATGCAGATGCGGATGCGGAGTACGCCGTGAACGGCTGAGCCCAGGCAGCGGTCGTGTTGCGAATCAGAGACAGTGGCAAGCGGGCCATGCGAAGCGGCGAGATGCTGTTTTGCGTGGCCTGTTTTGGTTTTGGGGTGGGTGCAGATGGTGTTTTGGGGAACGTTGCGGAATCTGGTTTGGAAGTGGTTGGAAAAGTTGACGTTCTGTGATGAACAGCGAATAATCCGCACTGAGCAGTGAATCTGGCGGGATTTTTCCACGGGCACGCGATGTTTTCCCGACTGTTTCGGGGTGACTGCGATTCCCGCGAACCTGATTTTTTTGCCAGCGTGCAGGATTGATTTTTGGAATTCGCCGGTATGCTGTTCAGCGTGAAGTGCGGGCGGTCGAATTCGCCGTAAGTTGAAGCTGCCAGTGGTTGAACCTCTGGTGGCGGGGTTGTGATCAGATATGCGTGTGTCTCACACGGAGGCACGGACACTCGTCTAGGAATATTGAGGTCGCAGGGCCTCATGGTTTTTCATATTTCAGTGATCATCGTGTTCACCGGTGTTCTGTCGGGTGCTCTGCGGTGATCGTGTTGTCAGGCTGGGTTTGTGGATCCGGCTGTTGGCGGTGATTGAAATCTGGAAGGCCACGCTGCATTTAAGGGGAATTGTGTGTATCGTCTGAATACCGGATTGAAGGCGATCATTGACCGGGGCAGGGATCGTGGTTTCGTGACCGTCCAGCAGGCCCATGGGTGGCTCCCCGATGAAGGGGGCGATCCGGCAATGGTTGACAGCCTGATCATTGCACTGGACGAAGCAGGTCTGGACTTCATTGAAGATCCGGACATCAGGCTCGAGCCTGAGCCGGTGGAAGAAGAGGTGAAGCAGGCTCAGGCCGAGCGTACCGCCAGAGCACTGCTGGGTCCTGAAACTTCTGCGTTGTCCTCGCGTGACCCCATCCGCATGTATCTCAGCCAGATGGGCAACATTCCGCTGCTGACGCGGGACCGTGAGATTTTTCTTGCGAAGCAGATCGAGGTAACTCGCAAGCGTATGCGTCGGCACGTGCTGGAATCCGATTTTGCTCTGAACATCGCCGTTGAAACGATCGAGAAAGTTCGTCGGGGCGAGCTGCCTTTTGAGCGAACCCTGCGAACGTCGGAAACTGAGGAAGTCCGCAAGGAGCAGATTGAGGGTCGCATGGAGGCCAACCTCAGGACGCTCAGGCACCTGATGGAAGTCAACAAGAACCAGTTCCTGCACTGGCGAACTCTGCCCGAAGGCTCCCGCGAACGTGCTTCTCTGGGTGAGCAGATCCTGGTCCGTCGTCGCAAGATGTGCACACTCTGCGAAGAACTCAGCGTCAGGACTCACCGCCTGCAGCCGGTGATGAAGCGCATGCTGCAGATCGGAGAGCGTATCGAGCAGTTGCAGGATGAGATCGCCTGCCTGCGGGGCATGCGAACGGCCGACACGGAACGTGAGGCGCTGGAACGGGAACTGGAAGAATACGTCCAGATGCTCCTCGAGACGCCGGACCAGTTTCTGCGACGCTGTCGGGAAATTCGACGTCGTATGCAGGGCTGGACGGATGCCAAGCAGAAGCTGTCTGGCGGCAATCTGCGACTGGTGGTTTCGATTGCCAAGAAGTATCGCAATCGTGGGCTCAGCTTCCTGGACCTCATTCAGGAAGGCAATGCCGGTCTGATGCGTGGTGTGGAGAAGTACGAGTACCGTCGGGGTTACAAGTTTTCGACGTATGCCACGTGGTGGATTCGTCAGGCAATTACCCGGGCCGTTGCTGATCACGCTCGCACCATCCGCATTCCGGTGCACATGTTCCAGAGCATCTCGATGCTGAAAGCCAAGGCGGAAGAAATTCGCCAGGCCACCGGTCGCGAGCCCAGCAATGAAGAGCTGGCCGAAGCGGTGGGTATGAGCATTGAGGAAACTGAGCGGATCATGAAGACCTGGAAGCATCCCATCAGTCTGGATACTCCGGTCGGTGAAAGTGAAGACAGCAGCTTCGGCGAGTTTCTGGAAGACAACCATGAAAGCAGTCCGGCTGAATCTGCAGCCAAGCAGATGCTGCGGGACAAGATTGATCATGTGCTGAAAAGTCTGACTTACCGTGAGCGTGAAATCATCAAGCTGCGGTATGGTCTGGGCGACGGCTACAGTTACACGCTGGAAGAAACCGGACGCATCTTCAAAGTGACTCGCGAACGTATCCGTCAAATTGAAAGCAAGGCCCTGAAGAAGCTCCAGCATCACACTCGAGCAATTCACCTGAAGGGCTTCGTGGATGTTGATGATACGGCCCAGTTGCCAGTGATTGAAGAAGAGCCTGTGGACGTGGAAGACGCCAGCCTGCTGTGACAGCTTCGGTGCGTCAGCAGAAGATCAGGGCGACCGGGCGAATACCGGTCGCCTTTTTTATTTCAGCAGCCGCATTCACTGGCGCGGCTGCAGCTCAGTCGCCGTCAATGCTCGCGGGTAAATCCGCAGATCCCTCAATCTTCCATTCAGACTGCCATTCATTCCTGCGCCGATTCGCAGTGGTGCGGTGGAATGCAGATCGATGGGCCTGCCTCCGGGAATGTCGGCTTTCGCCACCTGTTTCCCATCGATGTACAGCAGCAGTTGCTTTCCGGTTCGCACGGCAGCAATGTCGTGCCAGCCATCCGGGAAGGCTGCGTGGTGCTGCACGGAAGCACCAGCCTGGACGGACCAGATGTGGCCGGAGGGCAGGGTGCTGCAATACAGGCGACCATGCAGCTCAGCCAGCGTCCATGCGCGGCGGTACTTGACATCCGGAGTCCGATCCAGCTGCGTCAGTTTCTGCCACTTCGCAGTTCCCTCGTACTGGTACATCTCGGCCAGCGGCAGTGTGCCGGCCAGCAGTCTGCCGTTGTGCACCAGCATGCCCATGACTTCCAGCTCTTCCCCCAGTCGTCCGCAGTCCACCCACTGCTGCGGCCCTGCATATCGATAGACTCGGCCACTGGGCCACGTGCCGACGTGCAGTTGTCCGTCGTATTGTGCGAACGAGTAGGTCTGAGTGTTGTCACCCAGTCTGCCGAGGTCGGTCCAGCTGGTACCATCCCAGCGATAGACATATCCACCGTCATAACTGCCAGCGTAGAGAGCTCCTTCCCAGACGGTCATGGCCTCCACGCGGCGGTCTGCTGAGGTGCCTGGGTCCGGGGCGGTGGCCTGGGGAACCGGTAATGCGGTCCAGCTGCCGTTTTCCTCCAGTCGGAAGAAGCCAGCGGGTTTGTAGAGTGAGGAAGCGTGCAGTCGTCCCTGAAACACGGCCAGACCGCCAATCGCTTCGACTCCGGGAAGTTGCCCGCAGTCTTCCCAGCGATCATCGGCAATTCGCCGGAAGACTCGACCACCAGGGCTGGTGTTGGGTGATTCGGGCAGGCTGGATCCGGCGACGCGATACTTTCCGGTGCCGACGTAAAGCTGACCTGCGAGTTCTGCCATGGCAGTCACGCTGTTTGACTGATCGGGTGCTCCGCAGTCGATCCACTGACCGTTGGCATCAAGCCTGTAGACGCGTCCGGATTGACCGGCGTCGGGTTCGCAGGTTCCGACAAACAGTGTGTTGTTATGTACCGCCATGGCGAATCCCAGCAGGGCGTTGCCGGGTCTGCCATGATCAGTCCACGGGGAAAGCTGGTTGTCGTCGATACCGAAGTGCAGTTGCCGCAGAGATGCCTGACTGGAGGTGACTCCGGAAGCCGTCTTGAGCGTGAGATGAAAGCCGCGGCGAGTGGCGGGATCGTACTGGCTGACGATATCGCCACTGGGGCCGTCATTTGGCGGGCAGTGAACTTTTGCGGTAATTGTGAAATCTGCGGTGCCGGGATCTGGTGCGTGGCTGGCGGGGATTTCGATCCATGATCCACTTTCGGGGAAGTCGGCCGCGTCGGTCACAGTTGCTTTTCCCCGCAGAGTGACCGGGGCCGCTGGCTGCAGGGTGTTTGCCGGGGAATCGCGGAGTGGCCAGTAGGCGGAGGGGGGTGCGCTGTCAGACTGCGCCAGTGCGGTGGTGGGCAAGAGCAGCAGGGCTGCGGTGAGGGTGCGAAGCAGCATGCAGAAACACTCCGGCAGGTCAGTGGAGGTGGTGCGGATCACGGTCGTGGGAAAGCTGATACGGCTGCGGTTTTAACAGAGGGACCATAGAATTCCCAGGTACTGTCGATGGTACGCCACAGTTGTGGGGGAGCGGGGAGCAGGTTGTGGAGTGACATTTTGGCTGACAGGTGTGCCCGCTTCGCCGGCGTATCGGTCTGCAGGGGTTTACAGGGGTGTGTTGGGGAGTTTTTGTCGAGCGCGCACGGCTTCGATGACAGCGCTGTTGTCGCTGGTTCCGAACCCGAGGGTTTCTGCCTGTTCCAGCAACTGCTGGTGAGCATTGGTCAGGGCCAGCGACAGTCCGGAGGCAGCAGCGGTGTCCACGATCAGGCGTACGTCCTTGAGGTGCTGTGACAGACGAGCCTGAACTGAGTAGTCAGCGGCGATCATTTTTGAGCCTTTGGTGTCCATCTGGCGGGAGTAGGCAGCGCTGCCGCGGAGGACTTCCAGTGCGGCTGAGGTGGAGATGCCCTGGGACGCGGCGTAAACGAGGCCTTCGGCGAGGGCCGCGCGATTGAGTCCCAGTACGAGGTTGGTTACCAGTTTCATGCGAGCGGCGCTGCCGGATTTGCCAACATGGAATACACTGCTGCCAAGGACCGGCCAGAGGCTGCCGCATTGCTGAAAACAGGCCTGTTCGCCACCCACAATCACGCAGGCTTCGCCGCGACGGGTCTGTTCGCTGGAACCTGAGATGGGTGCATCCAGCAGCGAGGCTCCGGACTGCTGCAGGCGGGCCGCCAGCTGTTCACTGAATTCAGGACTGCCGGTAGTGGTGTCGATCAGGATCTGTCCGGGACGCAGAGCGGGCAGAAATTGGCTCAGCACGTCCTCGACCACTTCGCTGGAGTACAGGCTGATGATGACGCGGCGGCAATCGGCAATGGGATTACTGCTGGGGAGGGCACCGCGTTCGACCAGGGGCCCGATTTTTTCGGGCGAACGGTTCCAGATATGCGGCCTCCAGCCGAACTGCAGCAGGCGTTCAGTGATGGCTGTTCCCATCAGTCCAAGACCGATGACGCCGATATCGGGATCGTTGTCGGGATGCACCGGAAGATCTCCTGAAAGTCTGGGTGGCGGCCTGTGGGTCTGCAGCATAGCAGTTTGGAATCATTGGTGAGAACTGTCTGAGCGGAGTTGTTGCGTTGCGAATGTGCTGGCTGGTGCAATTCGGGTGAGCGTTCCGTGTGTCCCTGACGTGTCGATTCTGACGACTGTCTGCAGAACTGGCAGGCTGGGGAGTGGATTCGGCAGATTCCACCGGAATCATCTTGCTTTTGCGGAAATCGCTGATCGATATCGAAGGGGCTGTGGGTGAATTCAGGATGAATTTTCCCAGCGGTCTCAGGCCTGTCGCAGACGGGTTTGAGGTAGCAGGAGGTACGGCAGACAGGCGGACGGATTCGCGCCGAAAACAACAGATCTCCAGAGGGAGTATCCCTGGATGGCGCGCGGAAGTATTTCAGTGCTGGGATCGGCAGCTTTGCTGTCCATTGGTCTGGCCATCGGGAGTCAATTTGGCGTGCTGCCACTGACGCAGCCACTGAACGCTGTGCCTCGGGAGGGTGATCGGGGTCCGACGGCACCATCCATCGCGATGGCGCTGATGCAGAGTGGTGAACACATCTCAAAGGTCTCTGACCAGGTGCTGCCTTCGGTCGCCCATATTCAGGCGATTCGTTCTGAGAACGAGCGGAAGGTCGAGGAGACCGGTTCCGGTGTGCTGATGCGATCGGCCGGTGTCCGTGGTCTGTTTGTTGTGACCAATCAGCACGTGGTGCGGGGTGCGGAGCTGCCCTCCGTCGATGTGATCCTGGCTGATGGAACGCGTGTGAATCCTCTGAGGTCCTATCGTGACTCGGAAAGCGATCTGGCGATTCTGCAGATTCCGGATGGTGGCCAGCCTTCGGCCGTCTGGGGTGACAGTGAGTCAGTGAAGATCGGTCATTTTGTACTGGCCGTAGGCAGTCCGTTCGGACTGAGTCAGTCGGTGACACTGGGCATTGTGAGTGCCAAGGGGCGACGTGATCTGTCGCTCACCAGTGATCAGTCGGTGACCAATCAGGACTTCATCCAGACGGATGCGGCCATCAATCCGGGGAACAGTGGCGGTCCGCTGATTGATATGTACGGCACAGTTGTGGGGATCAACACGGCGATTGCTTCGAACGGTGGTGGGAATGAGGGGATCGGGTTCAGTATTCCGAGCAACATGGTGAGGCGGGTATTTGAGCAGCTGGTATCGCACGGACGTGTGCGTCGAGCGTATCTGGGAGTGGAACTGGATAACGATTTCAACGAGACGACGGCGAAGCGTCTGGGGCTCGGCAGGGCTCGCGGTGCCCGTATCATGCGAGTGTACAATCAGAAGAACAGTCCGGCGGTGCGAGCCGGATTGAAGCCGGACGATGTGATTCTGAAATTCAACGGCGTGGAAGTGCTGGACGAGAATCACCTGATCAACCTCGTGAGTCTGTCGGACATCGGAGTTCAGGTGGATCTGGAGGTTTTCCGTGGTCGACAGATGGCGATGCTGGCGGTGACGCTGATGGATCGCGAGGAGTATCGCACGGCCGAGGACCCGAGGAACACGTTCAACACCCGCTGAATGTGGCTGGGCAGGAGCTCTGCTGCGGCAGGCTCCCGCTGCTCCGAAAACGGCCCGGGTTCGCGGCAGGCGATTTGCAATCTGTCCGCCGACCCGGATAATGGGGCTGTGCCGGAACCTGTCCGGCCGGCTGAGCTCGGGTAATTCCTGTGAAAGAATGCTGATGTCCGAAGAGAACCGGACGGCGTCCGGCGATATGGCTGCCGGGAATGGTGCTGGTCGTCGTGCCCTGCTGCCCATGGATCCGCAGCTGAAGGATATTCAGCCGGGCGGAGGGGTGATTATTCATCTGGAGCAGCGCTGGGGCGCGGTGCGGCGGGTTCTGCTGAAGACATTCTGTCGTGGATATGTGCGGCGGATGGCGGCCTGTCGCCGGGGTGACTTCAATCCCTGTCCGCACGAGGTGCTGGATCCGCGAGACCTGAAGTTTCATCGCAATCAGGGTGGCTGGTACTGGGACGCGGCTGATGATCCATTTGTCTGGCGGGATCAGCTGCCGTTTGCCCGGGTTGGTCTGGCTGAACTGCTGGTGATGACGCTGACGGCCGCGCTGTTGTGCGTGGCGGCTTTTTTTCTGGCGCAGCGATTTGCTGGCTGGCAGCAGTTGCTGCTCTGGCTGGTGTCTGCGGCAGCCGCTGTGGTGGGACTGCTGATTGCCTGGTTTTTTCGCAATCCGCGTCGACAGATTCCGTCCCAGCCAGGACTGGTGGTGTCTCCTGCAGACGGCAAGGTCGTGGATATCGAGCAGTTGCCGCACGACGAGTACATTGGTGGCCCGGCGGTAAAGATTGGCATCTTCCTGTCGATCTTCAACGTACACATCAATCGTGCGCCGGTGGCTGGTCGAGTGATCGGTCTGAGGTATCGACCGGGTAAGTATCTGAATGCTCTGCGTCCGGAATCTGCTCGGGAGAACGAGCAACTGGCGGTATTGCTGGAGGAAAATCATGCACCGTATCGAGGCATGATTGTGCGTCAGATCACGGGTGCGATTGCGCGGCGGATTGTCTGCTGGCTGAAGCCGGGTGATGCGCTGCAGCGGGGCGAGCAGTTTGGGATGATCAAGCTGGGGTCGCGGACGGAGCTGGTGATGCCTCAGGAGGCCGGGTTGCAGATTCAGGTGCGTCCGGGTGATAAGGTGCAGGCGGGAAGTTCCATACTGGCACGTTACCAGGAAGCATCAAAATGAAATCTGCAGGCGTTGAGACAGGGGGCGTGGCGGATGTGGTGGAAACACCCATCCGCAGGACTCGACGGCAGAAGGTTTTTGCAGTTCTGCCCACGCTGCTGACGCTGTGCAATGCTGCCTGTGGCTTTGGAGCAATTACGATTACGGCGAAGGTGGGTCCAGAGCATTTTGGCGGCAGCGAGCTGTTTACGGCGTCGCAGCTGATTTTTCTGGCGATGCTGTTTGACATGCTGGACGGCAGCGCGGCTCGACTGACGAATCAGACCTCTGACTTCGGGGCTCAACTGGACAGTCTCTGCGACGCGATCAGTTTCGGCGTCGCACCGGCGTTCATTTTTCTGCAGCTGGCTCATCCGGCACATCATCTGATGGACACAATAGCAATCGCTCCGTTCCATTTTCATCCACGAATTCTGTGGGCGATAGCCGTGCTGTTCATGGTCTGCGCAATTCTGCGGCTGGCGCGTTTCAACGTGGAAACGGACGAGGAGGATTCGCACGAGTTTTTCAGTGGCCTGCCATCACCCGCCGCTGGTGGCGTGGTGGCATCGCTGCCGATCGGGATGAATGAGCTGAAGGGGCAGTTGGGACCGGGTGGCAATCTGCACGGTCTGGCAGCTTTCGAACAGTACATCTGGTCGGCGCTGGTCGTCATCGTTCCGCTGGTGACGCTTTCCGCTGCCGTTCTGATGGTGTCTCGCCTGAAGTACGCACACGTTTTCAATCAACTGGTGCGTGGCCGCAGGGGGCGACTGCAGATCCTGCAGATTGTGTTCAGCCTCGTACTGGTGTTTATCGTGCGTGAGCTGGCTCTGCCGGTGCTGTTCGGGTATTTCGCGTTCTCTGCTCCTGTGAGGTCGCTGTGGCAGCGACTGCGACGGCAGCCTGCTGCAGTTCGGGAGCAGTTGTAGCGTGAGCCTGTCGATGGCGGCAGTGGCCGCACTTGAGTGCGGTGCGACCGTGCGATCGGGGCGGGTATGAGACCCTATCTGCTGATGCTGGCCGGGGCCTTTGCCTTTTCGCTGATGGGCATCCTGACTCATGCGGCCGGTCGGGTGTTTGACTGGCAGATCATCGCCCTGGCGCGTTCCGGTACGGCGCTGGTGATTGCGCTGTCACTGGCCGCCGCCGCTCGCTCAGAACTGGTCTTCCTCCGGCCTCGGACACTGTGGATCCGCAGCATTGCGGGCAGTCTGAGCGTCCTGTGCAACTTCTTTGCACTGGCTCATCTGAACGTTGCCGACGCATTGGCGCTGACCAATATGTTCCCCGTCTGGATCGCTGTGCTGTCGTGGCCTGTGCTGGGCAGGGCTCCCGGACGTGACGTGTGGATCAGTGTGTTCTGTGCGATGGTGGGTGTGGGGTTGATGCTGAAGCCGACGGGTGAGGGTGGTCTGGGGACTCTGCTGGCTGCCACGGGTTCAGTGACCAGTGCCGTGGCACTGATGGGGTTACATCGGCTGAAACACATTGATGCGAATGCTGTTGTGGTGCACTTTTCGGCCGTGTCGGTAGTGATTCTGCTGGGGGTACTGCTGGTGCAGCCGGGGGCGCGACCATTTTCGGTGGTGCTGTCAGGTCTGCAGAGTGATGGCTGGCTGTTGCTGGGTGTGGGGTTGGGGGCGACAGTCGGTCAATTGATGCTGACACGGGCCTTTGCCGCCGGGGCTCCGGCACGTGTCAGTGTCGTGGCATTATCGCAGGTGGCGTTCGCAATGGTGATCGAATCGATTCTGTGGCAGCGAACGTACGAGCTGACGACGCTGACCGGAATTGCGATGGTGCTGGGGCCAACCGTCTGGATGCTGCTGCGACGCCCGCTGCGGGCCGAACCTGAGAACGGTGGGTGACGTGCCGATCGAGGGGCTTTTGAAGCTCACGGCCGATCTCCCCGCGGTAATCATCGGCTGTGAACCGGAACTGCTGACTGTGACCGTGGCTCAAGGTCAATTTCATCGCCGATTTTCAGATCCAGTGCCGGCCCATCCAGTTGCAGTGTGAAGTAACCGCCGACGTGGTCGGAAATGACGGCGCCTGCGGGGCGAGCGACGTGCCACTGACGGTCGACGGTTGCAGCGGCTGCCGTAAAACTGGCAGCCACGCACATGTCCAGTGTGGGCCGAGCAATGACCAGTGCGGGAATGGCTGAGGGACTGACGGAAATGAGTTCGTGCGGCCTCTGCATGTTGTTGTCAGCAGGCCACGGATTGCAGACGGCAGCTCCGTGAAAATCCGACAGCAAACTCAATGGCAGGTTTCCCAGCACAATACGGCTGTCATGGTCGGTGCCGTCATTTTCGGTGGCGGGCTGCTGTTGCAGCAGCATCTGCAGCGTGTGCCGACACATGGACAGTCCGGACTGCAGGGAGCGGCGCTGCACTTCGGGTTCATGGACGCCGTGACAGGGATGCCTGAGAAACAGGCCGCGCAGCTGGAGTTCGGGCAATCTGTGGACTGCGGATGCGAGGTTGGAGGCATCCGGTCCTGGGGTGACGCCCGACAGTTGTCGGCCCATGCTCAATTCGACCAGAACGGGAATCCGCTGACAGGCGGTCCGAGCGGCGGCAGCAACCAGTTCCACATGGCGAAAATGTCCCACGACAACAGAGCAGCAATGTGCAGCAGCAAGAGTTGCAAGTCGGGGTATGTCGAGGGGGCGAACAATCGGGCACAACAGCAGCAGTCGGCAGTCCGCTGCATGATTCAGCGGCAGCTTTTCGGCCGTGGTCAGGTCATCACAGGCGACTTCCGGGTTGTGGTGGGGCAAGTGTGTGCGCAACTGCTGCAGAATCTGTGCGAGTTGTGATGCGGGGCAGGGCACATGAATCTGCGGGCACCAGTGCGTCGTTGGTGACAACGTTCTGAGTGTGGTGCTGAAGTCGGCTGCGGGGAATTCCGGCTGAGGGTTCACGGAGCAGACTCCAGTTGCTTCTGCAGGGCATTGGCTCGCTGCAGACGTGCGGGAGTACCCCAGTTCGGATGCAGAACGCTGACGACCTGCAGCATGCGGAGCGCTTCTTTGCGGCTTCCATCGACGGTCGCTGCTTCGGCCAGTCGCAGTGAAGCTTCCAGCCAGAGGTCGTCACCGGATTTGCTTTGATTGCGTATTTTCTGCCAGAAGCTGATCAATTCCCTGTCGGCAGCCTTGCGGTCGGCTTGTGGCGTTACTGCAGCGGCGATGGCCGCCAGCCGCACAAGTTGCTGCGGTGTCAGGGACTGCTGCTGCAGTTCGGTCAGGTGTCTGATCAGTGTTTCTGTGCTGCCGGAGGTTCTGGTCAGACGTGCTTCCTCGCTGAGCCACTGCAACTGCTGATCGAGTGAATCGGTGGGCTGCCGTATTGACTGGTGCAGCTTTGAAAGCCGTGCGGCCAGTTGCGGTGTGCCGGGTATTCCGGAGTTGTTTGTATGTGGCAGCAGCAGTCGGATGGCGAGTGTGCGGAGTTCGGGGGAACTGTCGGTGAGTGACTGCAGCAAAGGTGTGGTGATGGTATCGGGTTCCAGCAATCTGCAGGCGGCCAGCAGTCTGGTGCAGCGGGCAGAGGTCAGGCAGCGCTGCAGCAGATCAGGAAAGTCATCCGGCAGTCCGGGTGCGCTGTGGTTCTCAGCAGCGGCGGTGGCGCTCAGTGGCAGTGCAAGTGCTGTATCGGCAGCGCGTGCAAGTTGTTGCCAGTCGACGGCGGTAGTGTCTGTGGTCGGCTGCCAGAGGACAGCGGCGACCTGCTGCAGAGAGTGGGCGGTGAAGGTCGGGTGATCGGTGGTTGGGGCGCTCCGGGCGTATTCGCGGAGTGTGTTCAGCAGTTGCTGCTGATGCGTGCTGGTGTCGCTGTCGGGTGAGGCAGCGGGGCTGCTGGCATGTGTGATAAGCAGGTCGGCCAGCAGGCACAGCAGCGTGGCCTGATCGAGCTGCGTTGAAGTCGTTTCTGTGGTGTTCTGCAGCAGCAGAACGACGTCGTCAGCGGCCCGCAGCGGGGCTTCGGAACGCAGGTAGCGGATGCGATACAGTCGAGCGTCGAGAGCGGTTTTCTGTTCGGAGTAGTTTTTCAGATGCAGTTCGACCGCATCGCGGTAGGCAGTTTGTCGGGCTTGTTTTTCGGGATCAGGAGCGAAGGTCCACAACTGTCCAAGGCAGTACAGTCTGAGCAGGTCAGCGCTGGCTGCCCGTTCGATATTCTGCTGCTGCAGAAATGCACTGGCAGCCTGTTCCAGCTCTGTGAGTGCTGCGTTCCAGTCCGCCAGTCGCAGTGAGAGTTCACCGGCCTGCATCAGGGAATAGGCGCGGACAGACTGTTGTTCGGAGTTGGCGGCCAGTTGTCGCAGTTCGCTGCGTGCGGTCTGAAAATCAGCGGCGGCGATATGTTCGCTGATCTGTTCCAGAGTGGAGGCGGCTTTGGGCCCGACCTGCAGTGACAGTTCAAAACGCTGCTGCAGTCGCTGTGTGGTCTCCAGCAGGACACCGGAGGTCTGAGTCTGCAGCCTGAGGCCGAGCTGCTGGAATTCTGTGGCGGTTGACAGCAGGGACTGTTGTCGCTGCGGTGAAGAGTTCTGCAGTTCCAGCAGCAGTTCGTGCAGTCGCAGCAATGCATGCAGACGCAGCAGTTGGATCTGAGAATTCTGTCGCTGGGCTTCATCGTTGATTTCCAGCGAGGCCTGCAGTGCTTCGGAGGGTTTGTTCTGCAGCAGCAGTGAACGCAGCTGCAGTGTTGTGGCTGCAGTCTGATCGGCATGGCTGCGAATATCCGGCTGCAATCGGCGGAGCTGCAGTTGACAGGCGGGGAAATCGCGACGATCAAGGAGTGATTCGGCCAGCAGCAGTCGGGCCGCAAAACGATCGGCGTCACCGCTGCTGCGAACCAGCAGTTCTGTTTGTTCGTCCAGTTGCGTCAGCAGAGCAGGAATTTCAGGGGCCGTTGCTGTGCGGGAACGAGTGTGCAGACAGTGTGCGATGGCGAACCTCAGACGCAGTCGGCAGGAGCGAACGAGGGTGGGGTCAAGGTCGGCGCGGAGCACGTCGAGATGTTTCAGCAGCGCTTCGGCGAGGTCAGCGCCCTGCTGACAGGCTGCGAGTGTGAACTGTCGACGACGAGCCTGCAGGTTCAGTGGAGTCAGTGGCGGGTGGGCGGAGTCAAGGGTGAGCAGTTCGGGCAGGCATTCGAGGCGTGCGGCGCTTGCCAGCAGCTCCACCTGCCGCACCCGCAGCAGGACCTCGGTGACTGCACCGGGCAATCGCTCGGTGACGAATTCCGTGATATCTGTGGCCGCCCTGGTCACCAGTTCGGGCCGTTGTTTTGCCGACAGGAAAGGCAGTTTTTGTTCGCACCCGTCGGTGATCAGCAGTTGCCAGAGGGCCTGCTGGTTGCGGCTGGTGGAAGTCGCCTGCTGTCTGCGGCAGTGCTGTTCGGCCAGATCAAACAGCAGGCGTTCGTGCAGGGCGGTGACGAAAGTCTGCTGACCGTCGGGCAGCAGGGCCTCGTCCGACGGCACAGCATTTTCCTCGGCCGCGGCGACCAGCAGCAATGCGATGATGAGCAGGGCGGAATTCATGGTGCGCGATTGTAATCGAGGCATGCGGGAAATACCCAGTCAGGAGTCAGCCCCGCAACGGTGTTTGTGACATTCTGCCTTGCGAAACGCGACGATGAAGTCCGCAGACTGCAGTGAAAGTCAGGGTGTCCGAAACCCGTGAGACGGTCAGTTGACTTGTATTTGTGGATTTGTGTGGGCGATGATGTGTCGGGATCTGCAAGTGCCTGAGTGACTGCGGCGAGGGGAGGTGAGAGATGGCAGGCGGTAAGCGGTTGCGTGTTGTCTGTAGCGGGTTGCTGAATCTGCTGGCGATACTGCCGGTGGAGTTGTCGACCGGTTATTGTCGGGGCGAGGACTGGAGTGCATTTCGCGGCGCGGACGGACAGGGGCATGCGGGGCAGGTTCAACTGCCGCTGCAGTGGGGAGAAACTGAGAATATCGCCTGGAAGACGGAGTTGCCGGGGCCGGGCGCGTCCAGTCCGGTAGTTTATGGCAGGCATATCTACGTCACGTGCTACTCGGGCTTTTTCGTACCGGGTCAGCCCGGGGGGACTCAGGCGGACCTCCGGCGTCATCTGATCTGCGTGGAGCGGATCAGCGGGAAGGTGCTGTGGCAGCGTGAACTGGAAGCGAAACTGCCGGAGGAGGAGCGAATTCGGGATCATGGCTTCGCCGCCAGCACTCCGGCCTGCGACTCGGCCGGTGTCGTGGTGTTTTTCGGCAAGACGGGTGTGATTGCCTTTGATCACGAGGGGCACGAAAAATGGCGCGCTGATGTCGGCTCGAAAACTCATGGCTGGGGATCAAGTGCGTCACCGGTACTGCATGGGAAGCTGGTACTGGTCAATGCCAGTGTGGAGAGTGAGACGCTGCGAGCGCTGGATCGACAAACGGGGCGCGAGGTCTGGAAGGTGGACGGGATCAAAGAGTCCTGGAATACACCGGTGATCGCCAGAAGTGGAAACGGACGTTTGGAGTTGCTGCTGGCAATGCAGGGCAGCCTGCGTTCGTATAATCCGGAGACAGGCGAACAGTACTGGACGTGCCGGACCGACATTACGTGGTACATGGTGCCCAGTGTGGTGTGCAATGGTGGTACTGTGTACTGTCTTGGTGGTCGGTCGGGGGTTGCAGGTCTGGCTGTGCAGATGGGTGGCAGCGGGGACGTGACCGATAGCCTGCGGAAGTGGACCAGCATGAAGGGGTCCAACGTGACATCGCCGGTGTTTCATGACGGCCACCTGTATTTCATGAATGACAACCGAGAAATTGCGTACTGTCTGTCGGCGGAAACGGGTGAGGTGGTGTACGAGCAGCGGGTGAATCGTGCGGGTCAGGTTTACGCATCGGCGTTACTGGCTGGAGGGCGGATTTATTATCTGACGCGAGAGGGTCGCACGATTGTGGTACCGGCCGCTCCGAAATTTGAGGAGCTGGGGCGGAACGACCTGCGTGACGGTGGGCAGTTCAACGGCAGTTTTGCGGTCGATGGGCAGCATTTGCTGGTGCGGTCGGACCGTTATTTGTACGCAATTGGTGGGAAATGAGCGGTTGGTGGGGGCTGGCAGGCTGTCGGGCCGGGGTTTTCGGGCGGAACGGGTGTTGGAATCTGTGATCGCCATCGTCTTTCTGGCAGTAGTTGAGCGTACGAAGGCGTCCGGGTGGCGTTTTCTGACGTCTGGAAGGACTGCATGACCAGTTCGGAATCCGCAGCGGCAGGTGTGCCGGCACGGAACGAAGAGATTGCCTGCTTTTATCGCGAAAATTCGCGTGAACTGTGGGCAATTTTTTACTCCATGTGCAGCGACCCTGAACGCGCCCATGATGCGGTGCAGGAGGCCTTTGTGCGCCTGCACGATCATCAGGGTGAACCGGTGCGGGATCTGCGGGCGTGGTTGCTGCGGGTGGGGCAGAACTGGCTGCGGGATGTGGCTCGGCGTAAAAGCAGTGGCTGCAGTCTGTTGCCCGGACTGGATGACTTCACCGGCGGCGCAGTGGATCCGCGACAGACGGCCGAACTTCACGAGCGTCAGCAGCAGATCCGGTCTGCTCTGGCAGAGCTGAACGAGGACGACCGCCGGGTGCTGGTGATGAAGTATTCGATGGACTGGTCAGCGGCGCAGATGGCAGCAGTGATGAACTGCTCGGCCGCGGCGATTGACATGCGATTGTCGCGGGCCAGACGACGGCTGGCCGAGATACTGGTTGAACAGGGGTATCAGCATGAATAGTTCTGACAACCGCAGTCTTCAGGCGCAGAGCCAGCTGTCGGACCAGCAGATGGATCTGCTGCTGCGTGATTTTTTCGCGAGCGAAGTTCCTCGTGCTTTGCCGGAGTCCGGGTTTTCTGCGCCCAGCGTGCGGCGTGTACTGACCACTATTGCTCCGGCCGTTTCCTCACCGGCAGCCTCGCTGCGATCTGTGCGCCTGGCAGCGGCACTGGCCATTGCTGCTTTGGCCCTGTGTGCTCTGCTGCTGAATCAGGACGCTGAGCGAGTGGCGACAATGGCAGCCAAAGCGAAGACTGCGGGGCCGGAGGACACGATGCTGGTGTCCCCGCAGGGTGACACGGGTAGCCGGCAGGTTCCGGTGGGAGCGGATGGTCTGCTGCTGCAGGAGACCGATCAGATCCAGTTGGCACCGCCCCGGTAGTCCGGACTGTCGCAAATCGACTTGTGGATATCGGCTGAACGTCTGGCCAGGACGCTATGGCCTGATGGATGCTGATCACCGGTGAGCAAAGACTGAACGGGCCTCTGTTTTACCCGATTGCCGGTCCGGCTGGCTGCACGAAGCTGTCGCGAGCTCTGAGAAAGGCCTGCAGCAGCACGGCAGGCGCTGGCGGGCTGGCGATGGTGAAGGACAGCAGGTCAGAGGTGACGGTGAGTACTGCGGAGGCGGCAGTCAGCTGCAGCGAGCACCACGTGGCCTGTCGGTCGTAGTCCAGCACAATTCCTGCGGGTTGCAGATCCTCCAGGCGATCGATGAGTTCTGCGATGTCGATGGACGCTGGCGGAGAAAACTCCACCGTGTCAAAGTAGCCCTGGAACAGGCTGGCGATTTCGGGTGAGTTGAGACGCGCGGCGGATTGCAGATCGGCCAGTTGCCAGCGCCAGACAACTTCGCTGGGGTCGTCGGGTGCGAGTGCTGCGCAGATCCGGTATTCGAACCACGGTGTGGTGATTGCTGCGATCCCTGCTTCGGGTTCAGTGATGACGAGGTCCGTCCGGCGGCATTTCAACTGTCGGCGAAAGTCACTGAAGCGATGTTCGAGGTGTTCTGCAAGGTCTTCGCCCGCGATACGCGCGATGAACGCCGCCGTGTGATCATTGTATTCGGTGGGCAATTGATGCGATTTGCGAAACCCCTTCAGATCGCGAACGCGTGAGCGTCGTGTTCTGACAAGCAGGACAGCAGGCAGTGCGGTGTCGGGGGAGATGGGCATAGCGGGAACGTGAGTCTGAAGTCTGCGACGTGGGCTGAGTTCGGAGGAATCTGAGCGGGGAATTGCACCCGGCGGTAAATCTTAGAGAATAGTACTGCGGGATTGCACTGAAGCGGGCCATTGCCTGCGACTGAAATGCGGGATTGCAGGTTGCCTGTCCCGGGGAGCGTGTGATGGGGTGGACGGTTGCAGACAGGGTTCGGGCGGT
>CAITYU010000123.1 GCA_903896675.1 uncultured Planctomycetaceae bacterium | reverse complement strand
GGGTGCGTTACTTGCCCGGGCTAAAGCCCAGGCTACGGTTTTTGTCCCTCGCGTCAGGAATGCTCGGGCTACCTTTTGGCCTCGGTTCCTGAGTTGGACGCACTGGATACCCCAATCCCTTTGCCGACCGCCCAGCCAACGACCAGCGCCATCGCTTCTGCCGTGGCCACCCAGCCGTGCGCACAAAACCTGCCACGACAGCAACTCCCGCCTCACGGGCCGTCTCCACGTCACGGCATTCGCTGGCAATCCCCGTGCTGAGCCCGAATCCTACAACTCCAGTGAGTGCGCATCGGCTGAACCGCAGACCACCGCGCTGTGTCACCCCGTATCCACCCTTTGGCCAGCCCGGTCTTGCCCCAACCCCGCCCGAAGCAGATTTCTGAACCCCCACCAACGGCCCCCCAAACGCCGCCGGGATGCACCCATTCCGGGGGTGCCCCGGCACCTACAGCCCATATGTCCCTGCTGTACGGTTACACCAAATCCGCCTCAACCAAGTTCCGAGAGCAAAATGGGGCTACGCGAGACCCTTTGAATTGCCGCGACATTTGCTCAATACAGCGTTTCGTTTATTTCGAATGTTGCTTTTGCTGCGAATATTCGATATGCTTCTCCTGGAGGGGCAAAACACATGGCGACACTACTTAGCGATTTTCCGGAAACCGTTACCCCGACTGCAGATGAGGCGATTCTTGCCCAGGAAAGCAGTCGACGGCTTGCCCGCTTCGTCTCGGCCAAGCGCAAGAAGCCGCTGCAACTACGGTTTCAGCCCGAGGACGCTCCGGAAGAGACTGTCTCCATTCCGGAATCAGCCTTCCGTCTTCTGAACGAAATTCTCACACAGATGGCGAAGGGGAACGCCGTCACGCTGATCCCGGTTCATGCTGAACTGACCACGCAACAGGCTGCCGATATTTTGAACGTCTCACGCCCCTTCCTTGTCGAGCAGTTGGAGAAAAACCTCATCCCGTTCCGCAAGGTCGGTACCCATCGTCGCATTCTTTTCAAGGATTTGATGGAGTACAAGGAAGCAATGGATCGCAACCGGTTGAAGGCACTGGACGAATTGGCGGCCCAGGCCCAGGAACTTGGCATGGGCTATTGAAGTGAGCAATTTCACCGTTCTGTATGACGCGTGCGTCCTCTATCCGGCTCCGCTTCGCGACCTGCTGATGCATGTCGCGGTCACGGATCTTTACCGCGCCAAATGGACCGATGCCATCCACGATGAGTGGACGAGGAACGTTCTCAAAGACCGTCCGGACTTAAAACCGGAACAGCTTCAGCGGACCCGCGACCTGATGAACTCCCATGTCCGGGATTGCCTTGTCACTGGCTATGAGACGCTCATCAATGCCATCACGCTGCCAGACTCTGACGACCGACATGTTCTGGCTGCCGCAATTTGCGCTGGTGCTGACCTCATCGTAACGTTCAATCTCAAGGACTTTCCTGAAAGAGACTTGAAGCCTTATGGCATCGAAGCCCAGCATCCCGACGACTTCCTGACCTTCCAGCTCGACCTTGCACCGAATATCGTCTGTGCTGCCGCCAAGCGGCACAGGTCAAGTCTCAAGAACCCTCCCAAGGACGTGAAGGAATACCTCGCCACCCTTGAAGCTCAGGGTCTGGCTCAAACGGTGTCGAGTCTTCGAAGGTTCGCCGAATTGATTTGACCCAACGTCAATCCGTTTGCGTTGTTTCGTCGCCGATCATCCGTCGTGTTGGGCCGTCCCAACCCCGCAACCCGGGCAGAAAAAGTTCTCACGGTGTCCTGTCACCCCGACTTTTCTTCAGATCGAGCCGTTCGGCGAAAAAGTCGAACGGCTTTCTCTTTGTGGTGACCAGAGTTACGTCGCTCACCTGCCGGTTCAAACAGATCGAATCCAGGATCTGGCGACGAACGGCAGTGTTTGAACCGCGCCAGATTTTGGCCGCTTTCTGGCTCCAGTCGAACACCGCCAGAACCGCCTTCCCGCGAGCCGGGTCCACGTCGCCCTGGGCGTCGATCTGTTCGGTCACGCGGGCCGTGTCGGCCATGAGTTCCGCCGTTTTCGCCTTGAACGCATCGTCGTCCACAGTCCCGGCCAGATACGCGTTCAGCAGCCGATCCTGCATCGCCACCAATTCGGACTTCCGTTTGGCCAGCGTGGCTGCCCGACGACGTTGGTGCGAAAGAAGATCGGCAGGGCTGTCTTCCAGCGCCAGGCGGAACCATGCGACCATCTCTGGCGTTGGCAAACTTAGTCGTGCCAGATCTTCCACAATCGCCTGTTCGAGTTCATGGGCCTTCCAGCGGACGGTCGGATGATTGGTGCCTGGTGCATTGTTGGCGCAGCGATAGTAGATGTGTTCCCGGACGCCGCCGCTTTTCCGTTTGCGTCGGATCCTTTCTCCCGTCATCGATTGCTCGCAAAAGGCGCAGGTGATGAGTCCGCCGGCCAGTGGGAACTCAGGATTTCCGGTGCGTCGGTTGCGACCGTGAAGAATGTTCTGGCACTGGTCAAATATGTCCTGATCAATCAGTCGTTCATAGCGTCCCGCATACACCTGCCCGTGCCGATGCAGTTCGCCAATGTAGAAGCGGTTGTTCAGGATGCAGGCGAGGGCCGATCGATGGAATCGTTTCTGGCTCTGCCGAAATGTGTGGCCTTCTTCGTACAGCAAATCGCGGAGAGTCTTGAAGGTATGACCGCCGCTGGCATAAAGATTGAAGATTCGCTTGACCGTTGCCGCCCGCTCGGGCATTTTTATTGAGGCCCTACACGATCGGGGGCATCCCCCGTCAGCAAATCCAGTTCATGCTTCCGGCCACGTTGGAATTTTGACGCTCTGCTGCCTCCGTCCATCGTGGCATTCGGAATGCTGAGTCCGATCCGACTCAGCTTTCTCGCAATCCTGAGCGGTCTTGGATAGAAAAACTGGCACGCACCACGCTGTGCTGGTATATTTATCCGCATGAGCCTTGAACACCCTCCCGAAGAACTCCGAACGATCTCAGCGGCGCTGGACCATTTCCGCGCCCACGGTGGGATGCTCCGCACTCGCGATGCTCTGGAGGCCGGTATCCATCCGCGGACTCTGTACGCTCTCCGTGATTCCGGTCGGATCGAACTACTCAGTCGGGGGCTGTACCGACTCGCGGATGCACCGTCGCTTGGCAATCCAGACCTGGTCACCGTCGCTCTCAAGATGCCCAATAGTGTGCTCTGCCTGATCTCGGCGCTCGCCTGGCACGAACTCACCACCCAGATCCCCCACGAAATCTGCGTCGCCATTCCCCGAGGGGCGGAGCCGCCGCGACTGTCCTATCCGCCGGTGCGGCATTTCTGGTTCAGCGGCCCTGCTTATTCGGAAGGAATCGAAACGCACGCGGTCGACGGAGTACCCGTTCGCATCTACAGCCGCGAGAAAACGCTGGCAGACTGCTTCAAGCACAGGAATCGAATCGGCCTCGACACCGTCCTGGAAGCACTCAAGGCATACCGCCACCAGGGCCGCATCAACGTCGAGTCGCTCCTTCATTACGCGGAAATCTGTCGGGTGAAGCGAATCATCCAGCCCTATCTGGAGGCTGTGCTGTGACCGAGCGGCCTCTGAAAAACGTCGCAGCCTCAGTTCGCCAGCGGCTGATGAATTCCGCCAAAGCCTCGGGGCGTCCCTTTCAGGAAGTGCTCCAGTACTTCGCAATGAAGCGTTTCCTCTGTCGTCTGTCGCATTCTCCGCATGCCGAGCGGTTCATTCTCAAAGGAGCGCTCCTGTTCAACCTGTGGGGAGCGCCGTCATCTCGTCCGACACGCGACATTGACCTGCCTGGTCGCCTCAACAACAGCGTGAACGCCCTCGTTCAAGTGTTCCGCGATGTCTGACAGCTCGCGGTCGAACCGGATGGATTGGTGTTTGCTGTCGAGACCGTGGCAGGGCAACTGATTAAGGAAGAAGCGGACTACCTGGGTGTGCGAGTCACCTTTCAAGCGTCCCTGGAAAATGCGCATGTTCCCATGCAGATCGACATTGGTTTCGGTGACACGGTTGTGCCCGATGCCGCGTTCGCCGACTACCCGACCATTCCGGACCACGCCCAGCCCCGACTCCGCGCGTACCCGAAGGAGACCGTGGTCGCCGAGAAGTTCGAGGCAATGGTCAAGCTCGGGCAACTCAACAGCCGTCTGAAGGACTTCTTCGATCTTTGGCTCTTGTTGCGGCAATTTGAATTCGATGGTCGTTTGTTGTCTGAGGCGATCGCACGGACTTTTGAGAATCGCAAAACCGCCATGAGTGCGGTGCCGATCGCGCTGACTGCCACCTTCGCGAACGATCCGATCAAACAAACGCAGTGGAAGGGATTCTTGCGAAAGTCGCGATTGGAGATCGCGTCCGCTGACTTCCCTGTGGTTGTCGCGGCTCTCGGGCAGTTCCTGGGGCCACTGGCAGCGGCACTCGTGACAGGTCAGGAGTTCGCGTTGAGTTGGCATCCGTCTGGGCCGTGGCAATCCTGATAGTAGTGATCGTTGGACCTCTCCGGGGGGCAGCGATCTTCAGGTTGTACTTCTTGAGGACTGCGTCAAAGCTGCACAGCGGGCCATCGTGAGCCAGTTCGACAACCGGGCACATCGTAGGGAATCGCTCCGATCGAAGCCGCAACTGACATCACCGGATCAGCTGGAAAGAACAAAACTCCGGGGCATCATCAAAGCTGGTAACACCACGTTCGTCGCCCGCATTTTCATCAAGTTGGATGCGCGCACCCGCGGGGAGTAATGGTTTCACTTCCCTGGCACTCTCCTTCGCAGAATGCGTCTCCACTGAATCTACTTCTCTGTCTTCTTCCCTGTGTTTGCGTTACGCGGCTGCCTGCGGACATACGAGCTGAGGATGCCGACTGGAAACAGCACATTCATTGCCGCCAGAATCAGCAGGCTCGAGGTCACCAGAGCGGTGGCGTCAGGGTGTTGACGCAGCTCCCACGGGGTCGGCGCAGCCTTTCATGCGTGCGGAGCTCAGATTCCACTCAATTGTCGTCATGGGCTGTGCTGCACAGCAGAGTAGTGGCGTCGCGAGTGTGCGGGAGAGGCAGATTGGAGTCGCCAACCACGGCCGGGGGCGTGTCTCGGCCGCCGAATTCTGCGCAGATTCAGCGAGCGGGGCCTGGGCAGCCTGCCGGTGTGGCTGCTGCCGCAGTGCGCTGGTCAGCGATTCTGCCGGCGCTTCCCGATGAATTTCGCATTTTTTCACGAGTTTGAGCTGACAGAAAGGCTGGTCAAATGGGAGGTGTGAGCTGTCGGAGCGGGTTCGTATTTCACAATCCACGTTGCAAGTGATAAACTGTCAATCTGTGAGTCGGCCACCATGAAGGCTGGGTTATTCATTGCCTTCGAATTTCCACCGAACATACAGGAACTGTCACCATGAATTCCCTCTTTTTCAAGGAACTGAACGCCTGGTTTGACCCGAGTCGTGCCCGACTGAATATTGGCTGTGGTCGACAGGTGAGTCTGGTGGCGGGAGTGGAGACGGGCCAGCTGGTGGGGACGTTCCAGACGCTGGAGCGGGTGGCTGAATATGCGACGGCATGCGGCGCCCGGTCGACGATGGTTTCCAATTTTCTGCTCAACGGTCAGGGTCATGGGGACAATGGTCGAATTGTCTTCCGCGATCCGAAAGAGCTGCGTCAGGTCCTGTCAGCGGCGGGGATCATTGTGCCGACGGTCAGTGCTCACTGTGCCGCCTATGCGCATCTGAGTGCCATCTGGGGTGCGGAGTATGCCGAGAAATTCGTCCCGGCCTCCGTCATGGCGAAGGGGACGCAGTACGCAGAAGACTGGTCCGAAGAATATCTGCTCGGGATGCTGGAAACCGGAACGGCAGCTGGAATTCACATCTTCGGGTGGTTCTGGGGTTTGTGGGGACATCCGGTGCTGCACAGCGGCTACCCGTGGGTCTTCGGCTGGGACGGCATGATGGCTGCCGGGCTGGATCGGTTTGTTCGGAAGACGGAAAAGATTCGTGCGAAGGCCAACGAACTGGGAGCGTATCTGGCGCATGAGATTCACCCGGGAACCGGAGCCATCTGTGCTCGCGACTTTGCTCTGCTGCTGATGGCGACAGATTACGACCGTTCGATGTGTGTTTGGGGTGATCCCAGCCACTGCTGGGCGGGTGAGGACTGGACGCAGCGTTTCACCAGCCCCTTTGTTGCTCCGCGAGTGGTGGGCAGTCACGCCAAGAACTTCAAGCGCCTGACCGGGGCCTCGACACTGATGATCAGCGAGGACTGGCCGCAGCGTGGTCATCAGTTCTGTGGTCACGGTGAGGGTGAAGTGAATCTTGAGAGCTACGCGAAGATGCTGCTGTCGATTGGCGTGGGTGACCGCTTCTGTGCCATCAACGGCGGCGATCTGATGCCGCTGTACAGCGAGGCCGAGGACAGCATTTTGCCGCTTACTGCGCCGTCACCGCAGCTGCTGGGGGCCTGCAGTGCCGGGATCAAATGGGTCAACGAGCATCTCACAGGAATGTCCATGACCACCGCGACATTCACCGACGGGATGGCTGGTGCGTAGCGGGCTGCCGTGTTTGCGGCAGCAGTGACAGGAAGGACACCGGGGACAAAAGCCCGATTGTGCCGAAAGACGGCGCAGTCGGGGTGTGAAGACGCGGTGTTCGTGAGAGAGGTGCTCGGGCTGGAAAGCCCGAGCTACGTCCGGGAGACGGTTTTGGGACTCATCCGCACAACGACATGGAAATCGTGACGTATGTGCTTTCGGGGGCACTGCAGCATCGGGATTCGATGGGGAATGGGGAAGTGCTGCGGCCGGGTGAATTTCAGCGGATGACGGCCGGCACCGGGATTACTCACAGCGAATTCAATCCTTCGTCGACTGAGCCGGTGCATTTGTATCAGATCTGGCTGCTGCCTGAGCGTCGCGGGCTGGAGCCTTCTTACGAGCAGCAGCGGTTTGCTGAGTCTGAGCGGCGGAACCGGCTGCAGCTGGTGGCGTCTCGTGATGGTCAGGATGGTTCTCTGCGAATTCATCAGGACGTGCGAATTTATTTGTCTGTGGTTGAAGCGGGGCAGGCGGTGCGGGCTGTGCTGGCGGCCGGTCGTTATGCGTGGCTGCAGGTTCTGCGGGGTGGTGTTTCGCTGAGCGGCGTGTTGCTGGGTACGAGTGACGGAGCGGCGGTCAGTGAGGAGCGGGAGCTGACGATTGAAGCGGAGGGTGCTGCGGAGGTGATGCTGTTTGATCTGGGGTGAGCGTTGTTTGGGAGCTCGCAGGTTCCGGTGGGCGGGATCCTGGAAAATCGAGGGCACTGATTGTGCGGAGGGTGGGGCGTTTTTTTAACCACAGAGGGTACAGAGGGCCCAGAGGAGAAGGCTGGGGATTGTTGGTCTCACGCGGAGCCGCGAGGGGAAACGCGGGGTTCTGAAGAGGGAAGTTTGAGGGTGGTCGCACTCCTTACCCCCGGCCCCTCTCCCCTTCCAGGGGCGAGGGGGAGAGGGGGGGGGCAGCGAGTTGTTTGGTTGAGTTGAGAGTTGGGGAGATTTGGGCTGCCGGTGGCGTGATCCGCGGCTCGCCGCGGTGTATTTTTCCTCCGTTGGTGTGTCGATCGCGGCGGGTTTGGCAGTTTCGGTTGTGGGGTTCGAGAAAAGCGAGTGCAGCGGGGATGGGTAAGGCAGCGGGGAAGCAGAAGGCAGAGTTGCCGGCTTTGGCTGAGCCGGATCGGCATGAGGTGCTGCGGGTACTGCGGCAGTCTGCAGAACCGCTCGAACTGGCCAAACTGCTGAAGCAGGCGGTGATGAGTCGCCCGGCGAAGGCGGTGGAGGTGGAGGTGCTGCTGGGGTCGCTGTTGTTGGCGGGTTTGGCGGTGGAGTGGCCGGCGAAGACGGCTGCGGGCAAACCGCGTTTCTGGGATCGGGATCTGCGGGCGGCGGGTTTAGGCGCAGTGCGGGATCTTGTTTGCAGTGCGGCGGTGCCGCTGTCGGCGAAGGACATCAAAAAGCTCTGGAAATGCTCGTTCAAGCTCACTGATACCGAATTGCTGGCGCTGCTTCGTGAACTGCTGGCAGACGGAACGATCTTTGAGATTCCGGGGAAGTCTGTGGCGGGTGGAGTGCGGTACTGGGGCCGGGATGTGCTGCAGTTTGCCAGTGCCATTGTGCTGGAAGAACTGCGTCAGCGGGGGACGTTACCGACGGCGAAGCTGCGGGCGAGTGTGAAGTGGCTGGATGACGTGCGATACGCGGAGTTGCTGGATCGTCTGGCTGCGCAGAATTTGATTTTTCGTCATCCGGCGATGAAAGCGGGCAAATCCGCACAGCTGCTCTGGGGGATTGCTCCACCTTCCCCTGAACCGTGGCTGAAACCGATTCGTGAGCAGTTGTGTGAGGTCGTTCGGCAGTTGCGGGCGGCTTCCGTTTCGGCGACGGATTTGCGTCGTGCGGCGGTGGACATGCTGGAGTCGGCGGGGATTTCTCTGGGTGCCACCACGGGTTCGACTGCTGCATCTGCGGCCGCTGCGGTCAGTGTTCCGTCGGTGGATTTGGTGCGGCTGATGCGTCAGCTGGATGCGGGTGCGGATCGTGGGGCGCTGGTGACAGCGCGAGTGTTGCGGGGGGCAGCTGGATTGCAGAAAAAGCAGTTTGATGAGCTGGCATTGCAGTTGTCGCGAGCCGGGAGGATTGTGTTGCATCGGCATGATTTTGCGAGCAGTTTGAGTGTGGTGGAGCGGGACGAGCTGGTGACGGATGGTGAGGGTCAGTATTTCGTGGGTATGGCTTTGCGTACCGGGCAGGTGCAGTGATGAATCCATTTCGCAACACGGTGATGTCGGATCCCTGGGAGACTCCGGGGGGCGACGTGCCCTCGATCCATGAGGCTGAGTTTCTGGAGTGTTTGCGGGGACTGCAGTCGGTGCGGGCATCAGAGCGTTCGACGGCTCTGTTGATTCATGGTGAAGCGGGCAGCGGGAAGACTCATCTGCTGAGTCGTCTGCGGGCCACGCTTGCTCCGACTCAACCTGCGGCATCGGATCGTGCCGAGGCGTTGTTTGTGTGGGTTCGTCTGCAGACGAGTCCGCGGATGATCTGGCGGACGGTTCGTCGGACTTTGGTGAATGACTGGTTTCGGCGACTGCCGGATGGTCGTTCGCAGTTTGATCGGATTTTGTATCATCGGTTGGCGGAAATTCGGGTGGCGGAGGGTGATCTGGAGCCGTGGCATGAGTACATGCTGGACGAGCATCCGGAGGGTTTGAGCGAGCTGGTCGGCAGGATTTCGGAAAACCTGCAATTGGACCGGAATACTCATGTTGTGCTTGAGCATCTGGTGTTTGGTCGTCATCGGCGGGATCTGCAGGCGTGGCTGTGCGGGGATTCTTTGCCTGAAGCGGCTTTGAACCGTTTGGGGCTGGAGGAGGCGGACGAGGGTGATGAGGAGCGGGAGGATCAGGCGCGGCGTACGATTTTGATGTTGTGTCGTCTGGCGGGTCAGAGTTTGCCGGTGGTGATTGCTTTGGATCAGGTGGAGGCTTTGGAGACGGGGCCGGAGGATCGTGCGGCATTGTTTGCCTTTGGTCAGCTGGTCAGTACTTTGCATGACGCAACGAGCAATGTGCTGTTGATAGCGGCGGTTCAGTCGGCGTATGCGGATCGTCTGCAGCGTGAGGCGCGGGCGGCTGATCACGATCGGATGACGTCTGCGGGTCGGATCAGTTTGTCCCCGTTGACTGGCGATCAGGCGCGGCAGCTGATTGCCGGTCGTTTGCAGGCGACCGGTCAGCTGGTGCCGGCGGATTGTGTTCAGCAGGCATTCTGGCCGCTGCAGGATATCGATGTGGTGCAATTGTTTAAGAATGGCGGGGTGACTCCGCGAATGCTGCTGAACCGTTGTGCCGATCGTTTTGACAGTCCGTTGGCAGCAGCGGAGGCAGTGCCTGAGCTCGGCGATGCTGCGGCAGCGGCGGGGGGTGGTTCGCGGCGTGCGGTGTCGGAATTTTTGGAGGAGGTGTGGGGGACGGTTGTTGAAGAGAAAGTGCGCGGCAGTCGGGCGGAGCGTTCAGAGGAGATTTTGCGGCATGCGTTGCCGATGGTAGCTCGGATGCTGGAGCCTGATCTGGAGGTGACAGCGGATACGGGTTTGGCAGACGTGCCGGCAATGTTCCGGGGGGCATCCGGGCGTGTGGGTGTCAGCATTTGTATTCATTCGAACATGACCAGACTGGCAGCGCAGCTGAGGCGACTGCGGGATCAGGCTGGCAGTGGGCGGCTGGATCGACTGGTGGTGATTCGGGACGCTCGTGTGCCAGTGACACGGACAGCGAGGCGGGCTCAGCAGTATCTGCGTGAGTTGCAGGAGGATGGTCGGACGAAGGTGGTGCATCCGTCGGTGGAGGTCCTGGCGGCTTTGGATGCGCTGCGTGCTCTGCTGTCGGATGCTCGTTCCGGCGATCTGTCCTGTGCCGGTGAAACGGTGTCTCCGGGAGTCTTTGAGGAGTGGTTTCGCGGTCAGATGTCCGGTCAGGTGCAGGAGTTTGTGCGGGAGGTGCTGGAGCCGATATCAGCGGGGGATGAGACGTCGCAGGAAACGGCGTTGTTTGAGTCGCTGCAGGCGTTGTTAGCGGAGCAGCCGGTCTTGCGGCTGCAGGTGGCAGCGGAGCAGCTGGGAGTGAGTCCGCAGCAACTGATTGCGTTGTCGCAAAGATTTTCGCATGGTGTGGGTGTGCTGGGTGATGGTGACAGGCTGGTGTTTCGGGCGGTGGCTGCGGATGATGATTCCGTGGCAGTACCCTGAGGGAAACGACAATGGCAGTGACGTTGACGGTCAGTCAGGTCCGCGACGCTTTGTATCAGGCGGATCGAGTGGCTGGTGGTGAGCCTTCGCTGGCAACAACAGCATTACTGGGCCGCTGGTTTCATGAGGGGCTCAGTTTTCTGGTGTCGCGGGATTCGGCAGCAGGTTTGCTGGGTGTACTGGCTGCAGGTCCGGCTGATCTGACGAGCTGGAAGTTGACAGCGAGGGCGCGGCTTTACGAGTCTGTGGTCGGTCCTCGACTGACTCGCAGTTGTGCTTTGCTGCGGGAGTCTGCTTCGCAGGTGCTGGTCTTGTGGCAGGCAATGCAGGCTGCTGCTGACTGGTTTGCAGAGCTCGCCTGGCATGTGCAGTTGGAGTGGCGACGTGGCCATCAGTTGCCCGGTGTCGGGGGCCGTCGGGGAGTTGAGCAACCGGTGTGGCAGCTGCTGGCGGAGTGTTTTGAGTCAGAGGTCCCTGTGGAGTGTGAGCTGAGTGATCCTGCGTGGAGTGATACGGTTCGACTGGTGGGGATTGCGGACTGGGTATGTCGTCCGGCGGGTGTGGATCGCTGGTGTGTCGTGGAGTTCAAAACGGGGAGTACGAGTCCGGAGGCGGATCTGGGTCAGGCGTGTTTGTATCATTTGATTTTGGGGGAGTTGTCGCGAAGGCGTGGTTTGGCGCTGGATACCGGTGGGTCCCTGGCCCTGATCCGTTTTGCTCCGGAGCGTCATGAGTTGCTGCTGACGGTGGAGCAGCTGGAGTCTGTCCGTGGGAAGCTGCTGGCATTGATTGGACGTTTGGCGGGTGTTTCGTCCGGGGGTGCGCCGGGTGCTGCCGTTTCGGCCGCGGGTGCTGCGGGTGCAGTTTCGGGTGCGCAGCAGCGGGGTGGGGGGGTGTTGTCGGCAGCTGGCGGGGGTACTGTGGTTTCGAGTGGAGCGGCTGCGCGGCGGAATCTGAAGTCATCGACGGACTGTGGGGAGCTGGGCCGGCGCATTGTGGCTGCCTTTCGCGAATATGGAGTTCTGGTGACACTGGACGACGAGGTGGTGGTTGGTCCTTCGTTCATTCGATTTACTCTGATTCCGGGTTTGGGTACGAGGGTGACAGCGATTGAGCAGCGGTCGGCGGAACTGCAGATTCGGCTCGGTTTGGGTGCGGAGCCGTTTATCAGTCGTGGCCGGGGCCGGCTGGTGCTGGACGTGCAGCGGCCGGACCGGCAGGTGATCACGTTTGACGAGGTGCGCGAAAGTCTGTCGGGAGTGCGGTCGTCGTTCGGCAGTACTCTGGTGCCGGTGGGTGTGGATTTTTCAGGTGAGCTGATATGTGCGGATTTGTCGAAGCCGGAGCATTGTCATTTTCTTGTGGCGGGGACGACGGGCAGCGGCAAGAGTGAGTGGCTGCGGATGGCGATTGCGGGACTGATGACCCGGAATACTCCTGAGACCCTGCGTTTGCTGGTGATTGATCCGAAGCGGAATGCCTTTCATTCGCTGCGGAATTCACCGTTTTTGCTGCAGCCGCTGGTGTTCCCGGACGAGCAGCCTGTGGGCGAGGTGCTGGAGCAGTTATGTGCCGAGATGGAGGCTCGATATGCGATGATGAACGGTGCTGACACGATAGCTGATGCGGCGCTGCAGTCGGGGCGACGTCTGCCGCGTATTGTGTGTGTTTGTGATGAGTATCGGGATTTGATCAGTCGTGGTCGTCGGGAGCGTCGGGAGATTGAATCGAAGATATGTCGCCTCGGCGCAAAGGCTCGGGCGGCCGGTATTCATCTGATCCTCGCGACTCAGGAGGCCAGTCGGGACACAATCCGTGGTCCTCTGGACACCAATTTACCGGCTCGCGTTGGCCTGAAGATGGGGCGTGATCTGGAATCACGAATGTTGTTGGGTGTGCGAGGTGCGGAGAAGCTGCTGGGGCATGGTGATTTGTTGTTTCGCGACACACAGGATCCGCGTCGTCTGCAGGCGCCGTTACTGACGGAGGCCAACCGGGCGGAGATTTTCGGGGGCTGAGGGGGGGCGGTGGTCAGTGGTCAGTGGTCAGTGGTCAGTGGTCAGTGGTCAGTGGTCAGTGGTCGGGGGTGCGGGCACGGAGGGGAGGGCAGTTTCCTGTTGGCGTGAGACGGAAGCAATGTAGGGGTGTTGTGAAAGTGTTTTTTCACCACGGAAGGACACGGAATGACACGGAAAATCGCAAGGGGTGTTGGGCGGGGGAGTTTTCAACCACGAATGACACGAATCACACGAATGTACGTGGAGATGTTTTGAAGGATTCGAATCTGAAGTGACGCGAAAAGTTGTCAGTTGTCAGTTGTCAGTTGTCAGTGGTCAGTGGTCAGTGGTCAGTGGTCAGTGGTCAGTGGTCAGTG
>CAITYU010000122.1 GCA_903896675.1 uncultured Planctomycetaceae bacterium | reverse complement strand
GCGACACCCATCAGCGAAGAAGACTTCCCCCGGATCGAAGCTGAGATGCAGAAAATCATCGACGCTGCCGAACCCTTCGAACGCTTCACCGCCACCCGCGACGAAGCCATTCAGTTGTGCTCGGATCTTGACCAGCAGTTGAAAACTGACCACATTCGCACCGGCCTCGCCGATCATCAGACACTCAGCTTCTACCGCCAGGGCGAGTTTCTTGACCTCTGCCGCGGTCCGCATATCCCCCATGCCGGACGCATTAAAGCGTTCAAGATCACCAGTGTGGCCGGAGCCTACTGGAAGGGTGACGCCAGCTCGCGCCGCCTGCAGCGGGTGTATGGCACCGCATGGTTCGACCGCAAGGACCTGAAGGCATGGCTGGACCAGCTTGAAGAAGCCCGCAAGCGTGACCACCGTGTGCTGGGCAAAAAACTCGGCCTGTTCACCATCACCAACGACGTCGGCCAGGGATTGTGCCTGTGGCTGCCCAAAGGCGCCATGATTCGCGCAACGCTGGAAGAGTTCATCAAGGCCGAGCTGCTGCGACGTGGCTACCAGCCCGTATATTCCCCGCACATCGGTCGAGTGGAAATGTACGAGACCAGCGGGCACTTCCCCTATTATCGCGACTCGCAGTTCGCCCCCATCTTCGGTCACTCGGCCGGACAACTGATCGACTGGTGGATTCGCTGCCTCGATCCGCAGGACTCCGAACTGGCTTCGCCCGATCCGCAGACCGAGCGTCGTTTGCTGGAAGCGGCCGAAGTGCTGGGCTTCGATTCCCGCGAATTCCCTCGCCACGGTTCGGATGAGCAGAAGCGTGAATTTCTGCGGCGCTGGGAAAAGCAGCAGGAACGCTTCCTGTTGAAACCCATGAACTGCCCGCACCACGTGCAGATGTACAAAGCACTGCCCCGCAGCTACCGCGATCTGCCCGTGCGACTGGCCGAATTCGGTACGGTGTATCGCCACGAACAGTCGGGTGAACTGAACGGGATGCTGCGAGTCCGCGGGTTGACGCAGGATGATGCTCACCTGTTCTGTACTCCGGAACAGGTCGAACATGAATTCAAGGAGACCCTCGGGCTGGTGAAGTTTGTGCTGCAGTCGGTGGGACTGGATGACTACCGTGTCCAGTTGTCGACTCGCGACCCCCGTTCCGACAAATACGTCGGCAGTCCGGAACTGTGGGAACAGGCTCAGGGAACGCTCCGAAAAGTCCTGACCGAACAGGGGCTGAACTTTATTGAGTGCGAGGGTGAAGCTGCGTTTTACGGCCCGAAGACAGACTTCATGGTCAAGGACTGCCTTGGCCGCGAATGGCAGCTGGGCACGGTGCAGCTGGACTACAACCTGCCGCAGCGATTCCAGTTGGAGTATACGGGTGCGGACAATCGACCGCATCGGCCGGTGATGATTCACCGCGCGCCGTTTGGGTCCATGGAGCGATTCTGTGGGGTGCTGATTGAGCATTTTGCGGGTGCGTTTCCGCTGTGGCTGGCTCCGGAACAGATTCGAGTGTTGCCGTTGAGCGAAAAGAGTGACGAGTATGCTGGTCAGGTCGCCGATCGTCTGCGACAGGCGGGTTTCCGCGTTTCAGCCGACCTGCAGAGTGCTCGAGTGCAGGCCAAGATCCGCGAAGCTCAACTGGACCTGATTCCCTACATGCTGGTTGTCGGCCCGAAGGAAGCGGAGACCAATTCCGTAGCCGTCCGCTGCCGAATTGATGGGGACCTGGGAGTCATGACGCTGGATGCGGCGATTGCGAAGCTGTCGGCTGAGCGGGATGCCCGCACCATCCGTCAGATCGTTCGCAATTCCGCCGCCGTACTTGCCGCCACCAGCGGCGAAGCCAACGAGTATTAACGGGCAATTAGTAGCCCGGGCACTTTTTACGCCGACGACAAAGCCCGTAGCCTGGGCTTTAGCCCGGGCAACGCCCCCTCAATCCCACGGCTCGGCAAGAGCCTCATCCCCCTCGGGAGGGCGAAGCTCCCGCTGAGCCGAACAGCTTGTCCGGCTTCTGAATTCCGCGGCTCTGCCTGAGCCTCGCGCCCTCGGGAGGGCGAAGCTCCTGCTGAGCCGAACTGCTTTTCCGGCAGCTGAATCCTGCGGCTCT
>CAITYU010000121.1 GCA_903896675.1 uncultured Planctomycetaceae bacterium | reverse complement strand
TCAAACGGACTTCCTCCGGTTGAAAAACGCGGTGTTTTTGTGGTGGAGGGATGAATAGGTTTCCCGGGCTAAAGCCCAGGCTACGGTTTTGGTCCTCGGCGTCAGGGATGAATGGGAGGATGTGAAACAGAGTTGTGATTGGTTTGGATTGTGCAGGTGTTTGTGGCTATGCTGGATTCTGAGCGATGTATTGAGTGAGCGGGCAGGGGGGTGGGTGTGATGGTGGGGGCGGGTGGTTTATTGACGGTGCAGCAGGCTTTGCAACTGGCGTTGCAGGCGGCGGTGGTGATGGACGCGGAGGATGTGCTGCTGGAGCAGGCGGCTGGTCTGCGGCTGGCTACGGATCTGCTGGTACCGCAGGATCTGCCGGCTGCTGATCGCGCGATGATGGACGGCTTTGCGGTCGCGGAGCGTGCAGCCGTTGCCGATTCAGAGCCGGCTCCGTCGCCTGTGGCGGTGTTTGCTGTGGTGGAAACCGTGACGGCCGGCATGGTGCCTCAGCGGGTACTGGAATGCGGTCAGGCTGCGCGGATCATGACCGGGGCTCTGGTGCCGACCGGTGCGAGGTGTGTGGTGCCGGTGGAACGAACTTCGCTGCCTGCTGACGATGGGGGTGCTGTGGAGCGGGTCAGTGTGCCGCTGGAGTTTCTGAAGGCTCAGTCGCACATACTTTCGGCTGGGTCGCTGGCGCGACGTGGCGATGTGCTGCTGCCTGCCGGCACGCAGATTCGCGCCCAGCACATTGCTCTGCTGGCCGAACACGGCTTTGCGCGGATTCCCGTGCACCGTCGAGTGGAAGCCGCAGTGCTGGCGACGGGCAACGAACTGGTGCATCACTCGGAAACTCCGCCGCCAGGCTGTATTCGCAATTCGAATGCTCCGATGCTGCAGGCGCAGTTGGCGGCGGTCGGAGCTGTCCCTCGAATGCTCAGAACTGCCGGTGATTCACTGGAAAGTCTCCGTCGTCAGATTCAGTTGGGGCTGCGAGCTGATGTGCTGCTGCTGACCGGTGGAGTGTCAGCCGGGATCCTGGATCTGGTACCGCAGGTGCTGCGTGAAGAGGGAGTTCAGCAGATTCTGCATGGAGTGCGGATGAAGCCGGGTAAACCGCTGTTTGTGGGAGTGCTGCGGCAGTCCGGTCGGCAGTGTCTGGTGTTTGGTCTGCCAGGCAATCCGGTCAGCAGTCTGGCATGTTTTGAATTGTTCGTGCGACCGGTGCTGGAGCGCATGGGTGGTCGCACCAGTCTGACTGCACTGCGAGCCGTGCTGACTCGGAACTTCACCGTGCGTGGTGACCGCACAGTCTGTCAGCCGGTACAACTGCGACTTTCTGAGGGACATCTGACAGCCGAGCCACTGGCGTGGAACAGTTCGGCCGATCTGAAATCCGCCAGCGACGCCAACGGGATGGCGATTTTCGAGTCGGAGCGGGGTGAATACGGGGCGGGTGAGATGGTGCAGGTGATCAGCTGGGATGGCTGGGGTTAAGTGTATTTCCAGGGAACAGCGACCGAGCGGAAGTGGAAAGCGGAGGGTGTGGGTGCCGATACTGACTCAGGACTATCTGGTGGAACCGGGTTCGCCGTTTGCGGGTGTGCGAGCGGATCGTCTGGTGCAGCAACTGACCGGGGGATCGCGTTCGTTTGCGACCGGTCTGTTTGACCATGACTGCGTGCATTTGAACGGTCAGATTGAGCAGAACAGTGGTCGTCTGCTGTCAGCAGGTGATCAGTTGCGGCTGCGTTATGAGCAGGGTCGTCGTTATTCGCCGCGTCGTCGTCCTGAGCAGCAGCAGAATCGTGGTTTTCGGGTGGTGTTTGAGGATGCGGATCTGATTGTGGTGGAGAAGTCGGCAGAACTTCTGACGGTCCCCACGGATGCTCGCGAACCTCACACTCTGATTTCCCGCCTTGGTGAATACGTACGGCGTACATCTGCGGTGCGGAGTGTGCATCTGGTGCATCGTCTGGATCGGGGGGTATCCGGGCTGCTGGTCTTCGGCAGGACTCGCGAATGCGCCGAGGAGCTGCAGCGGCAGTTTGCGGAGCGGAAGCCGGAGCGGCGTTATGACGCTTTGACAGCCGGAGCAATTGCGGAGGACCGTGGTACGTTTCGCAGTTATCTGGCCACGGGCAAAAATCTGGGGCGATATTCGGTGCGTGACGCGGAGCAGGGCGAGCTGGCAATTACTCATTACCAGGTGGCGACTCGTATAGCGGAAGGCCCGCGCAGTCCCGCAGTGACTCATGTGCAGGTGCAGCTTGAAACGGGTCGGCGGAATCAGATTCGGGTACAGTTTGCGGAGTCCGGGCATCCGGTTCTGGGGGACGATCGTTATCGTCCGGATTTGTGGTCGCGAATACCGTGGCAGCCGAAACGTCTGGCCCTGCATGCCTCGTCGCTGGGTCTTGAGCATCCTCGCACAGGGGCTCCGCTGTTCTTCGAGAGCGCATTGCCGGAGGAGTTATCGGGATTTCTGCGGTATGTGAGTGCCGGAGTGCGTGAGGGGCAGCGGGTGCGAAAATCGGGACCGGCGGATTCTGCCGGTTTCTGAGGTGAATCCGGCTGCACAGGGGGTGTGGTGGGATTGTCGTGGTGGATCCGGTGTGTGTTTGTGATGCCGAGTGGGGCAGCAGTTCGTCGATAATCAGGATGGTGTCAGGTCCTGTGGTTATTGAGCGGAGTGCGGGCGATGTCCATTTCCAGCGGAAGATCTCGAGCCATGTCGCGGCGACAGTTGATTCCGATGCTGCATTCGCTGTCGTCGCGGGAATCGCGGCGTCGGCTATGGCACATGACGCCTGGGTTGCTGGCATTTCCGCTGCAGTTCATTTCGCATGCGGATCCGCTGTCGCCGACTTTGCGTGGCATTATTCTGGTGGTGATCTGCCTGCTGTCAGCTCAGATTTATCTGGGTTTTCGCCGGATCCAGCGAGAGCAGCGAGAGAATGGTTTATGGGCAGTGGCCGGGTATGCGTTGTCGGTGCTGGGAACGATTGTCCTGTTTCCGGACCGGCTGGAAGTGGGTTTGGCGCTGCTGGGGATTCTGGCGTTTGGTGATGGTTCGGCGACGGCCTTCGGGAAGATGCTGCGGGGGCCCACGTTGCCGTGGAATCAGGGCAAGACGTGGGCCGGATTTCTGGCTTTCATCATCAACGGATCGCTGATGGCCGGCTGGATCTATTGGGGTGAGACTCAGAACCCGGAATCTTTGGAGGCTCCTTTGTCAATGGGTCGAGCGCTGTTGTTGACGTCACCGGCGGTGGTTTTGTGTGCGATTGTGGAATCTGTGCCTTCGAAGATCAACGACAACGTGCGAGTGGGGATAGTGGGGTCGATTTCGCTGTTGTTGCTGAGCGGGATGAGGTAAGAGTTGTCAGTTGTCAGTGGTCAGTTGTCAGTTGTCAGTGGTCAGTGGTCAGTGGGCGGTGGTCAGTGGGCGGTGGGGGTAATTCAGGCGAAGGCGGGCAGGCGGTAGAATTTGGCTGCGTTGCCGTGCAGCAGTTTTTTCTGATGTTCGAGGGGTCGATTGGCGATCAGTGTGCGCAGTGTGGTGAGCCAGTCTTTGTAGGACCCGCCCAGCAGGCAGACCGGCCAGTCGCCTCCGAAAATGACTCGATCCGGCCCGAACGTGTCGAGGCAGTGATTGACAATCGGTGCCAGTGTTTCGGCAAAGGGGACTTTGGCAGGTGCGCGGGCAATGACGCCTGAGATTTTGCAGATCACGTTCGGGCAGTCGGCGAGTGTTTTGATGTCGTCGCGCCACTTTGCGGGATCATGCAGTTTGGTGTCTGATTTGGGGGGAGTTTTCATGAAGGCTGCGGGGTCAGCGTTACCGCAGTGATCGACGATGAAGCGTGTCTCGGGGCATTTGCGTGCGAGTGTGGCGCCGTCGGACAGTTCGCCGGGTCGCATGCAGAGGTCAAAGCTGAGGTTCAGTTCGCCGAGCAACTGCATGGATTTGATGAACTGAGTTTCAAGGCACATGCCGGCTGCTGCAGTTTCTGCGTGCAGCACCTGTCTGACTCCGCGAATTTCCGGGGCCTGTGCCAGTTTGCGGATGTAGTCACCGAAGGTTTCCAGTCCGGGTCGTCCGGAAATGACTGCAGCCACGGTGGGTGCTGTTCCGGACCGGCAGATGCTGATCAGTGTTTCGGCTTCCAGCACGTGATCTTCCGGACGCACGTCGACTTCCATGTAGACGGCCTGCACTACGTTCAGTCCGGCCGTGGCCGCTGCGTACTCGGTGAGCCCGTAGTTTTGTTTCAGCACCTGGGGGGCGCCTGTCAGCCATGGCAACTGCAGTTTCTTCAGATCCCAGAGGTGCTGGTGTGTGTCGATGGCCGGGATCAGATCAGCGGCAGGAGCGGCCGTGGCCGGGCTGGAACTGAGCAGGGCTGTACCGGCAGCCGCAGCCGCAGCGGTCAGAAAATCTCGACGATTGGCAGAAACACCGTTCTGATTCAGAGACATAAAGGCACCGTGTGGTCAGGAGATGTGGTTGAGCAGGGCAGGGTGGCAGTGAGGATCATTTGGAGCGACGGTCCGTGCGGTCCCGCCACGGCAGTTCGAGGTCTTTGGCGTTCTTTGTGAGGAAGTCAACGATGTCCTTCTGGGTGGTGGCAGCGAGTGTGCCGTCAAGAAAGGCTTCGGCATGTGTGGGGGTACTGGTCAGCAGCATTTTGCGACTTTCCCTGAACTGTTCGCCTTTCAATTCGATGCCTTTGAAGACCTTTTCAGCGTCCGCCTTATCCGTTTTGTTGCCACCACCGGCGACGACATAGATCGGCACGGCGAGGCCTTTGACGGCTTTGAGAATTCCGGCTGTGTTGATGCCTTTGACTGAGGCATTGGGGCTGTACATCACGATGGCTCGTACATCCTGTCCGCGGGGAGTTCTCTGATCAAGCGTGGGGGCATCGGGGTATGGGGTTTTGGCCCAGTCTTCGACGGTGAAGGCTGCGGCCACCATGCAACTGGAACCGAAGGCCACGATGCTGAGTTTGCGGATGTTCAGTTTTTCGGTGCGGTGCTGTTCCATCAGAAAGGCTTTGATCGATTCAAGGTCGCCACTGGCCATCAGGGCATAGTCTGCCGGTCCGATTTTGACAGGCAGCGGTTCACCGGCGGGCGACATTGGAACGCTGTCACCGTGTTTGCGGAGGTCGGCGGTGATGACAGCGAATCCGGCTTTTTGCAGGGCAACGGCAGTGGGCTGGAAGAAGCGGCGATTGCGAGTGTCCTTAGCGACGACGCCATCGGTGGAATTGAGCATGATAACGCAGGCGGATTCGCGTCCGGCGGGTGATTCGTAGTAGGTGCAATGGATCTGCCAGCCATCGGGTGTTGGCAGTACCAGATCCTGAATTCCGTCCTTTGCGGCAGTTTGGGACAGCGGAGTTCCGGTGGGGGATTTTTTCGGATCTGTATCAGACTTGGCATCTTTCTGGTTTTTTGCCGGGGTTGTTTTGGCCTGGGCGTGCGCGGCAGGGGCCGCGATGAACTGGCAGGCGATCAGGAATACAACGACGGAAACATTTTTCCAGGTGGTCATGGATGAACTCCGGGGGAATTCTGCGGTGGTCAGTGGTCAGTGGTCAGTGGTCAGTGGTCAGTGGTCAGTGGTCAGTTGTCAGTTGTCAGTTGTCAGTTTTCGGTTTTCGGGTGGCGGGTGGCGGGTGGCGGGGGGTGGTAGGGGTGGGGGGTCAGCGAAATTCGATGGGTTGTGGGCAGAAGCGTTTCAGGCGGGCGGGGTCAATCGTGACTCCCAGTCCGGGTGCGTCGGGGATCTGCAGGCAGCCTTCGCTGTCAATGACGAAGGGTTCGGTGGTGAGTTCGTCAATGTAGGCGCAGGGTGTCAGGTATTCGACGTAGCGAGCCACTGGCAGGAAGGCTGAGATCTGCAGGTCAGCGGCCAGTCCGATGGCTGTGTTCCAGCCGTGCGGTACGACCTGGACGTTGTGGTCCTGGGCCAGCCACGCGATGCGGCGGAATTCGCTGAGTCCACCGTTTTTGGTGACGTCCGGCTGGATGATGTCCACGGCGTGTCGCTGCAGCCAGGGCTGGAAGGCTTGTCGGCGTGTCAGGACTTCGCCGCTGGAGATGGGTACCGGGGAGGATTTGGTCAGTTCCACGAATCCTTCGATGTCATCGGGAGGCAGTGCTTCTTCGAACCAGACGATGTTGTAATCGGCCAGCATTTCGGCGGTGTTGCGTGCCCAGTTGGTGCCGTGGGGCCAGAATTGTTCACTGCCGCCGGCGTCCACCATCAGTTCGACATTGTCACCGACGACGCTGCGAGCGGCGCTGACCAGCAGCTCGTCGAATTTGCGATCGCGACGACCGAAGGGTCGCCAGCCCATCTTGATGGCCTGAAAGCCTCGCGCAACGACGCTTTCCAGATTGCGAGCGAGCTGGTGTGGTTCGTCGAACAGGATGGAGCCATAGGGCTTGATGCGGGAGCGATAGTTGCCGCCCAGCAGTCGTGAGACGGACTGGCCGCAGGCTTTGCCCATGATGTCCCACAGTGCGATGTCGAGACCACTGATGGCGTGCGTGACTGAGCCGCCACGACCCTGCCAGAACGTGGACTGGTGCAGCATCTCAGAGACTCGTTCGGGCTCATTGGCCGGCTGGCCTTTCAGCAGCGGCCAGAGCAGTTCGACGGCACCGGTGATGAGTTTTCCGGAGGTGAAGCAGCTGCCGAATCCCTGCAGACCCTGATCTGTGTGCACAATCACGAGGGTGTGCAGGTTTTCCTGGGGTTCGTGACCCTGGGGCCAGCCGCCGTCCACTGTAGCACCCGTCAGCGGGCATACATCCACACCGGTGACCTTCACTGTTGTTCTCCTCAATTCCCCTGCTCTGAAAAATGCCGTCCTGAGCTGCACAGCATACGAAAATGGCGGCGGGAATCGTAGTGAGCGAGAAATCAGGGGTTCTTTGCGGGAAGGGTTGCCGAAGGGTATTGCAAAAGGTTTGTGGACAGTTGAGAGTAGGAATCGGTGGGACGGTGCTTCTGAATCGCGGCGGATGATTTGTCCATGAAGTTTTCACAGCCGGAAGTGTTTGATATTCCGCGGCTGCTGCGTGAATCCAGTCTGCAGCATGTGGAGTATCATCCGGTACTGTCCAGTACAAATACTCTGGCACTGCAGCTACTGCAGCCTCTGGTGGCCTGCAGCCCGGCATTGGTGCTGACGGCACAGCAGACGGCGGGGCGGGGCCGCCACGGAAATCTGTGGTGGTCGTCTGCAGGTGCATTGACGTTTTCACTGGTTCTGCGATCGCAGGAACTTCCGTTGGCTCCTGAACGTCGTCCGCTGGCGGCCATTGCTGCCGGGATGGCCGTGCGTGATGCGCTCAGTAGCCTGGCGCCGCAGCAGGAATTTCTGCTGAAGTGGCCCAATGATGTGCTGAGTGGTCCGCGCAAGATCTGCGGGATTCTGGTAGAGCAGCATGGGTCGGGGGATGACCAGGCGCTGATTATTGGTATTGGGGTGAATGTCAACAATTCGCTGCTGGAGGCTCCGGAGGAGATTTCGCGGCGGGCTGTTTCACTGGCGGACCTGCTGGGGCGACCGCTGGACCTGACGGAGGTGCTGCTGCAGATTCTGCTGCGACTGGATGCGCGCATTCAGCAGTTCAGCAGTCAGCCGCGGATGGCAATGTCCGATGCCAACCGGTGCAGTGTGCTGAACGGCCGAGTGGTATCGGTGCAGCACGGTGAGCAGGTGGTGTCGGGAACGTGTGTGGGGATTGACGAGAACGGGCTGCTGGTGCTGCAGACGGAGGCCGGGATTGTGCGGTGTCCGACGGGTGTGGTGAGTCAGTGGTAGATGGTCAGGTCATGATGTCCCACAGTGGCTGTGCGCCTTCGACGCCCACCAGCGAGTTTTCCAGACCGCTGAAGTAGTAGGTCAGTTTTTCCGGGTGCAGTCCCAGCAGAGTCAGAATTGTGGCGTGCATGTGTTTTACGTGGCATTCGCGATCCACAGCGCGACTGCCCAGTTCGTCTGTGCCACCGTAGCTGACACCACCTTTGATGCCCCCGCCCGCCATCCAGACCGTGAACCCGTAGCTGTTGTGGTCACGCCCGCTGCCTTTGGCGTATTCGGCTGTCGGCTGGCGTCCGAATTCACCACCCCAGACGATGAGTGTGTCCTGCAGCAGACCGCGTTCGTGCAGGTCGTGAATCAGCGCGGCCATCGGCCGATCTGTTTCCGCGGCGTGCAGATTGTGATTGGCTTCCATATCGGTGTGTGCGTCCCAGTTGTCATCGTTGTGGGCACCGCCGGAGTAGATCTGAACAAAGCGGACACCGCGTTCCACCAGTCGGCGGGCCAGCAGGCATTGGCGTCCGAATTTTTCGCTGCGGGGATTGTCCAGCCCGTAGAGCTGCTGTGTGCCCTGCGTTTCCTGAGACAGATCAACAGCTTCCGGTGCCGACGACTGCATCCGCCACGCCAGCTCGTAACTGGCAATTCGTGCGGCGAGGCTGGAGTTGTCTGAGCGGGTCTGCAGATGCTGCTGGTTCAGTTGTCGCAGGGTATCCAGCATGCGTCGCTGCGGTTGTCCGGCAAATTCCTGAGGCGGCTGCAGGTCGAGGATGGGTGACCCGCTGGATCGCATGACGGAGGCCTGGTAGGTGGCGGGCATATAACCGCTGCTCCAGTTCTTCGCGCCGCTGATCGGGCCACCGCGAGGATCCAGCATGACCACAAATCCGGGCAGATTTTCATTGACACTGCCCAGTCCGTAGTTTACCCAGGATCCGAGGCAGGGATGCCCGCTGAGGATGCGACCGGAGTTCATCATCAGCATGGCCGAGCCGTGAATCGGCGAATCGGCCGTCATGGAATGGATGAAGGCAATATCATCCACTTTCTGAGCCAGGTGGGGGAACAGGTCACTGACCCATTTGCCGCATTCGCCATACTGGCGGAATTTCCAGCGCGGTTCCACGATGCGACCCTGATTGCGATGTCCGCCGCGTCCGAACGTTTTCACATCCACGGTTTTTCCATCCATCCCGTACATGTTCGGTTTGTAATCGAACGTGTCGATCTGACTGGGACCACCGTACATGTACAGGAAGATGACGTTTTTGGCGCGAGGTTCGACGAGGGGAGCCTGTGGCGCAAGCGGGTTGCGAAACGCCGGCGTGGTTTCATCGGCCGTGCCGGTGCCGTGGAAACCGTCGCCAGCCAGCAGTGACGCCAGTGCCAGCCCGGGGAAACCGCAACCTGACTGCCAGAGAGTTTCGCGACGAGTACGGCCACAGAAATTGCGAACGGCCATGCAGCACCATGAACGGAGATCAGCCGGGTTTTGAGGGCAAATGCCAGAGCCGACAGAATACCGAGGCTGACGCGGGGAAAACAAGGATCAAGGCGAAATCCTGTGCGCAGCTACGATTGCCTTGCACGGGTGTTGATCCCTTTGGGAGGGCGAAGCTCCTGCTGAGCCGAACGCTGCCAAGCCGCTGAATCCCGCGGCTCGGCGGCAAGCTGACCCTCCCAACGGGTGACTTTGTGATTACTGAGCACTGACGTCCGGCTCGGCGGGAGCCTCGCCGTCCCAAGGAGTGGGGGCGTCCGGCTCGGCGGGAAATGATGGCCGCGGAATAACGCGGAATGACGCGGAAAATTGAGCGTGTTGTGTGGTGGTGTCGCGCTGCCGAGTGGATTCTGCGATTACTGAACACTGAGAACTGAGCACTGACGTCCGGCTCGGCGGGAGCCTCGCCCTCCCAAGGAGTGGGGGCGTCCGGCTTGGCAGGAAACGATGGCCGCGGAATGACGCGGAATAACGCGGAAAATTAAGCGTGTTGTGTGGTGTCGCGCTGCCGAGTGGATTTTGCGATTACTGAACACTGAGAACTGAGCACTGACGTCCGGCTCGGCGGGAGCCTCGCCCTCCCGAGGGGTGGGGCGTCCGGCTCGGCGGGAGCCTCGCCGTCCCGAGACCGCGCACTTCGTTCTGCGTTGAGCCGAAAACAGTCGGAATTCGGGGAATTCCGCGTCAGATTATTGTGCGGAGGAGCGGCTGCCGTTGGGGGATCCGACGATCGGAGTACCGTCCGGCAG
>CAITYU010000120.1 GCA_903896675.1 uncultured Planctomycetaceae bacterium | reverse complement strand
AGCCGATCCCAGTCCTGATTCAGGCCACTGGCAGTCAGATCATAGAGCGGATAGCAGTTCGGGGCCTGCAGTCGGGAGAGTTCACCCCAGTGCACATCACCGGAGATAAACAGGACTCCGGAGGCTCGAGTCTGGCGAATCAGATCGACCATGCGCAGCAGTTCACGGGGCAGATTGGTCCACGATTCCCAGCCATTGTGTTCGTGTGCAAACTGAATGCTGCTGCCAATGATCCGCAGATCCGCGGGCTCCAGCAGTCGTTCCTTCAGCCATGCCCACTGCTGATCACCGAGCAGGGTTTTTTGCGGATCGAGGTCCGGCAGGTAGTCATTCTTCCACGATCCCTGCGGCGATTTGAACAGCGGATCACGGAATGTACGAGTATCGAGCAGGATGATCTGCAGTGATCGCCCGCTGCCCGGTTCACCGAAGCGATAGCAGGTGTAGATGCCCTCATGTTCACGACGCGGGCTGACGGCCGGTTCATTCCAGAATTTCAGGAAGATGTCCTTCGATTCCCGTTTGAATGGGTATTCCCGGCCAGCATCATTTTCACCGTAATCATGATCGTCCCAGGTGGCGATCAGCGGCACTTTTGCTCGCAGTTGCTGAAACTCCGGGCGACGGCTCAGTGTGTCATACCGCTGCTGCAGTACCTGCATGTCGCGAGTGTCGCCGTAAATATTATCGCCCATGCAGATGAACAGTTCAGGATCCCACTCCAGCACGGTTCGCAGAATTCCCAGAGGCTCATCCTGCGTGGAACAGGAACCGAAGGCAATACGGGAGATGGGTGGGTTGATGGTCGGTGCGGGGGCCGGCGGTGTGCGAGCGTCCTGTGCAGCCACAGCAGCCGGGATGACAAGGTACAGCAGCACAGTGAGCTGCCAGGTGTTGATTCGATGATTCACGGGCAATTCCTTCTTCGAGGCACCAGACTGATGTTCCGAGCCTATTTTTCTGCGGATGTCCGACCGGCCGCCGACTGCAGCAGTCGGATACTTTCCTGTACCAGCATTTCACCGCCACCCGGAGCGATGGTGCTGTTGGTTGTTTCATAGCCACCACCTGCGCTGGCAGCCCGAGTTGGTACGTAATAGGTTTCGACGGCGTTGCAGAGCTCGAGGACCATGGTTGTGCGAAACGGACTGGCTCGACGTATGGCCAGTCCCAGTTCCACAAACACCTCACCCGGCAGGCACACAATTGCGAAGTCTCGTCCAAAGGAAATGGTGTGGATTTCCACGGGCAGGGCATCACCGGAACCGGCGAGCTGTACGACGGTGCGTCGCGCAAGTCCGGCCTGCGCAGTCGGAACCAGCCGCGGCGAATTACGCAGCTGATCGATCATCATGGTGCGCCACGCTGCCACATGATCATAGAAGTCCACAGATTCTCCTGCCTGAACTTTGGCGAGCGTGGCCAGCGACTGTGTGACTTCTGCTGCACCGGCTGAACGCAGTGGCAGACGCACCACGGCGGAGCGGACTTCAAGAACGGGATTTTCTATCGGCTGCAGTTCCCTGAGCCCGTTGCTGATGGTCTGACCGAGGGAGGTTCCGATGACAGTGGTGGAGTTGCGTTCCTTGCCGCGGGGTGCCACGTGATTGATGTCGCCGCAGCAGCCGGCGCCGAAGATGGAAATGGTGTCATTGCCGAGTGCATTACGGACAGCTTCGTGAATGAACCGCGGATAGTCGGCACTCCAGCGAGTTCCTCCGACAGTATCGAGGTGCAGCGCGAAGCTGCTGAGGACTCCGGCAGTGCTGCCGGTGGCGGTGCGAGCCGTCAGAATGGGCATTTCCGGGTCAATCGGGCCGGCCGCACGCAGTGATCCCTCGGACTCCAGCCCCACCCATGTTCGCACGCTGCCATCACGCTGCACGAATCGCCTGTTGAAGGAGACGGGTGTCTGCTGTTCGGCCCAGCCCGAGTGCAGGCTGACGGGAACGGCACGTTTTTGAGCATCAACGATGGCTGCGACCGTGTTTTCGACGAGCAGATCCATGTACTGCAGGCGATCGGCTGAGGGAATCGGATTGCCGGCGAAGGCTGCGGCGGTGTCAGGATTCTGAGCAGCCAGCCACGCGGCAAACACTGCGGCGTAGTCGGGTGCCGTGTGGGAATGAGTGGCTGAAACGACAATCGCAGCGGTTGGAATACCGGTCTGCCGGGAAGCTCGCTGCCGCACAACTTCGGCAAAATCCGTCCAGATTCCGATCAGATCACAGACCACAATAGCTGCCTGGCTGCGTCCGTCGCTGAAGACGGCTGCACGAGCCAGCAGCGGATCGGCAGTACCCTCACTGAGCCGCTCATGAAAGTAGCCGGCCATCGGGAAGGGTTTCGGCGGAGTGATATCGCGTTCGGCAAAGCCCGCCTGCAGTTCTGCGATCGCGGTTTTCTCTGCTGCCTTTTCGTCAGCCACGGCCGGGCGGACCAGCAGTGACAGGCTGGTGCTGAAAAGAGTGCAGACCAGCAGGCGGTTCAGAGTCTTGAGTTGCATCAGTCAGTTCCAGGCTTGCTGTTGTCGGGTTGGCCCGCAGGGCAGGCAGAGTGACGAAGCAAATCAAACCGGCAGGAGGCATGCAAGCGAACGGCGGGAATTCAGGGCAGCAGTGACTGCAGTCGGCGAACGGCTGTTGCCACGTCCGCAGCCCGCTGATCGCCTCCGGTGCGCTCGATGCACATCCATGCTGGCTGCACTGCTTCTGCGAGGACTGCCAGCAGCTCCTGCCAGTCCACGGCACCGTCACCACAGGGAACTTCCACACCGCCACCGTCGACGTCTTTCTGAGCATCGCGGAGGCGCACGTAGCCGATGGACTGGTAGAGGCTGCGAAAGATGCTGACCGGCTGGCGACCGGCCATAACGCAGACCGCAGGATCGAATACCAGTTGCAGTGGTCCGGTGGTGATGCGGGACAGCAGGGTGGTAATGCGTGCTGTGTCGTAGTCTGAGATGATGACCTGCAGGCTGGCCCCGTGGTGATTGGCGGCCGCTGCGAGGTCTGACAGCACCTGCGTCAGCAGTTCAAACTGGTCAGCCTCGCTGGGCTGAGTCAATTTTGGTGGTGGCGCGAAGGAGAAGGGATTTCTGAGAGAATCGACATCGGAATCATCAGGCTGGCCCTGAGCCATCTGTGGGGCAGTCGCTGTGGGATCCGGAATTCGCCCGGCTCGAATCAGCACCTCAGTTGAACCCAGACGCCGCACCCGTTCGATGGCGGATCGGATCATCTGCAGACGACGATCCAGTCCCTGTGGGTCAGCCACCGAATGCCGCGAGGGACAGTACAGGCCGGCGACCCTGAGCTGGTGTTCTTCAACGAACAGCCGCAATTGTCTGAGCCCGGTGTCGGTGAGGTCAGCGGCACCGATTTCCGTGCGTGCGTTAAGCCTGAGGCCCTGCACTCGAAACTGCGCGGCCTGCCGAATTGCCTGCCTGAGGGGCTGGCCAAAATCTTCTGTTGCCAGTGCCAGTCGAATTGCCATTATCCGTTGCCATACCGAAACACAGGTCAGACTTTGCCATCAGGCCCCTGCGATCTTCAGAAGTCAGCCTCATCCGGCGACCTCCACACGCGGAAGATACCTCCCGAATTCCGTGCTGCGGCGACGGAGGCATTCAAACTGCAGCATGTCCTTGACAAGTTCCACTGACACGCTGCGAAGATCGACATTTGCCTGCACCAGAGCATCATACACAGCCCGGCCCGCGGCGGTTTCCAGCAACTCGTTCTCCAGGGACAGATTCTCTGAGTTCATCGACTCCTCCTGACGCGAAAAAACGCTGATGACAGCTGCAGGATCACGGTGGCAGCCTGCAGGTTCAGGGTTTCTCAGGTGTGGGGCCTCATCGAACGCTTAAGCAGTCGAATGATTAAAGCCTTGTGTCACCCTTCAACTCTGATTGCAGTGTCCCGGTGGAAGAAAACTTTCTGCACAACTTGTGCCGGACAGAGAAAATCAGTGTTCGATTCTGCCGATTACTGAAAAAACACCAGTTTCGGTCGATTCGGGATCGTCCGGACCGCAGCCGATTTTTCCGAAACCTTTGGCTTGTAGCGGATATGACGTCTTGCTGTGTGGTCAAAGTGATGACGTTTTGGTTTTTTGCTGCGTTTTTCAATGATAAGCGTCGCGTTATGCTCTTTTGCCGGGGATTTGCTGGCATTCCGAGGCGAATGGCGTTGACCCGCTGGCATGGCTGAGATAGTTTTTTGCCATGCGACATCTCTTCTGCATTTTGATTGTGTCGACGTGGCTGCCCGCCTGCCACACTGTGAAACCGACGGTACCGGACCGCCGGCATCAGGAGGAGTGTCTTGCTCAGTTCTCGCTGGAAGAATCGGAAACGGCGATAGAAGCTGAGTGCGAGGGCGAGGAGTTTGT
>CAITYU010000119.1 GCA_903896675.1 uncultured Planctomycetaceae bacterium | reverse complement strand
GGTGCGCGGAGTCCGCAGCAGATTCAGCAGACTTACACCGCGGGCAATCGGATACTGGCGGCCGACGCAGCGACAGCGGTGGACCGCGCGATTGAAGAGCGGACAGTGCAACTGGAACTTGTTGGCGGAGCCGCCAAACCGCGCGTTTGAAAACAGTTCTCAGTTCTCAGTTCTCAGTTCTCAGTTCTCAGTTCTCAGTTCTCAGTTGGCAGTTGGCAGTTGGCAGTTCTCAGTTGGCGGTTCTCAAGTCTCAGTGTGCAGGGGCGATTTTGACACGGGTGGCCCAGGATTGGTATACGGGGCTGAGGTGGTGTGTTGGTGTGCCGGTGTCTGTGAAACAACTTCGCGACGTCGTGCTGACGTGACGGATTTTCCGACACGAAGGCGATGCAAAAAACAAGACCCGCGAAAAAACGGATGTTTTTCCGGGGTCTGTTGTTGAGTTCGCGGGTATTTGCCGCGGGGAAATGCTCCGACAGGGATTCGAACCCTAGACCTACTGATTAAGAGTCAGTTGCTCTACCAACTGAGCTATCGGAGCCTGCAGTTTGTGCAGGCGGAATGATACAGGTGGCAGGGCCGGGTGCAAATGGTTCGCGGGGAAATATCGCAATTTCGAAAAATGCGGGCTCGGGATTTCGTTACGAACTGCGGAATTCCTCGAGTCTGACCACAAATCTCCCACGTTTTTGACCGACCCGCATTCTTTGTTGCTCGCAGCGTCATTCCTGACGTAGACTGTTTTTTTCAGGCAGGCAGTTTCACGCAGCCGACAGGATTTCGTGGTCATGACCGTAAGTTTCGCCAGACCGGATGTTGCCGATATGACTCTGCGAGTCCTGTCGCGGTCAGTGCATCCGGAACTGCTGGAAACGGTTCGCGAACTGCGTTTCTCCATCGGCAAACACTCGGCCATCCTGCGTCTGTGTCGCGACGGGCACGCCATCGAGTTTCGTTCGAAAGATGCGGCCATCACCGAACTGGCTGTCAGCCGAATGACTCCCACCCCCGCTTCAGGCTGCGCCATCAGCCGTCGCCTGATCGGCTACAGAACTCATGCAGTTCAGTCCGGTCGGATTCGCTACGAGTGCAGCTATCAGTTGGAAACGACGGATCCGGAAATCTATCTGCAGGTGCATCGCGAAATGGAAACGGATGCCCGAAAAGCATCACTGGCCATCGCCCTGCCCGGCAGCTCTGCCGCCAGCCCCGCGTGCCTGTCCTACCTGTGCAGCGACCTGTTGCGAAATGGCCTTGTCGTGCACTCCTTCCATACCTTCCCGGGCAACGCCGCAATTCTCAGGATTCAAAGCCTGTTTGAAGTTGTGTAAGCCAGTATCCTGCAGGGATCCTTGTGGCCATGCGCATAAAAATGGCCGGGAAAATCCCGGCCATCGATACTGCTGACCACAACCTGCCCTGATGCCCCGACTGTATCGCCAACACTTCAGCGGTAGTGAATCTCGATGTCACCGTCACGCTCGTATTCGACATCCAGCCGTCGGTACGGTCGGAAGTGTCGCAGGGTGCGGGATGAGTACATGATCGGGGCGGGACCGACAACCACCGGAGCCGGTGCGAGGACAACCGGATGCACCGGTGTGTGATAGTAAGTGGACAGGACCGGAGTGGTTGCCACGGTGACTGTGGGAACCGGGTACACGGGGTGCGAGTACACAACGGGGGCGACCGGGGCAACATAAGTTGGCGCTGTGAACACAGGCGCCGGGTAGTACGGGGCGGCGTAAACCGGAGCACCGTAGACCGGATAGCCCGGCCATGCGGGACCGGCAACGACCGGACCAGTAAACACCGGGCGACGCAGCACAATCCTGTCACCGGCATCGACAGAATCCACCAGACACACTGCCGCGACGGCAGTCAGAATTGACAGCAAAGCCTTGCGCATGAGTTTCATCCCCTGAGAGTCACAGAAAGCGGGAAATCCAGCCCAATTCTACCGATTATGGCGGGCATGTGAAGCAAAACCACCGGCCATGTGGGAATTCGGGAACTTCGGGAATTTCAGGGAACGCAGTTTTTCGTGGACAGGAATGTCCCGTCCTGATTGTCTTTCCCGACCAACGCGGACCACCCAGCCCCTAGCGCGACTCTGCCCCAAGGCCATGATCTTCGATTTTCTTGTGCAGGGTATTGCGGTTGATACCCAGTCGCAGTGCCGTGCGCGTCTGAACTCCCTGCGTCTGCCGCAGAACCTGCAGAATCAGCTCGCGTTCGACAAAGTTGACCACATGGTTCCAGGCGTCCGTGCTGTCATCCCCGATTTCCGCCAGTTTTCGGCTGACCAGATCCGCACACACCACTGACAGGTCATCGCTGGAACGTCGCCCGATCCGGACCGGTGCGAGGCCGCGGACATGCGGTGGCAGCAGGTCCGCCGTGATCTCACCCGTGCTGCTGAGCACCAGGGCGCGTTCCACATAATTCTGCAGCTCACGCACATTGCCCGGCCAGTCATATTCCTGCAGAAACCGCAGAGCCTCAGCATGCACACTGGCCGTTGGGATGCGATTTGCCTGGGCATACCGCCAGACGAAGAAATTGACCAGCGCGGCGATGTCATCACCGCGTTCCCGCAGCGCCGGCAGATACAGCGGAATCACATTCAGACGGTAGAACAAGTCCTCACGAAACCGGCCCGCAGTGATTTCATCCTGCAGATCCACGTTGGTGGCCGCAATCACTCGAACATCCACCCGGATCGTCCGAGTATCCCCGACCCGCTCAAACTCGTGCTCCTGCAACACCCGCAGCAGCTTAACCTGCAACTGGTAGCTGACACTGTTGATTTCATCCAGAAAAATCGTGCCGCCGTGGGCCGCTTCAAATCGTCCCGTGCGATTTTCGATGGCACTGGTAAAAGCACCCTTGGCATGACCGAACAGCTCGCTCTCCAGCAGGCTTTCCGAAAGTGCACCGCAGTTCACACGGATGAACGGGCCAGAGGCGCGTGGACTGAGCTCGTGCAACGCGCGGGCAATCAGTTCCTTGCCGGTGCCGGTTTCGCCCGTCAACAGCACCGTGGCGGTTGAAGGAGCGACCTTCCGCGTCAGCCGGTAAACTTCCAGCATTGCCGGACTGCTGCCAATGAGCCCGCTGATCAGCAAATTCTCGTCTTCCGGTCGGTTCATGGTCCTGAGACTTCCAGAGGGCTATGACAACTGCTGGCATTCTGTGCTGTTTTGTGCCCATTTTTTGAGCACTGCAGGGTTGCAATAAGGTTGAGGGGCTGAGACAGAAGGCAGAACTGAGCATTTTCGCTATTGAATTAGTATCGAACAATTGCCGACATGGTGATTTTAGCAACAAATGCGCCAATTCTCAGCAGGTCGCCAGTGAAATCTGGTAGCTGAGAGGTGATTGGCGGGGGGTGTGCGGTTGTGACCGGGTGGCTTGCGCATGATCCCCAGGTCAATCGGCGCAGCAGTCTTGACCCGATTTGAAAAGCCCGTGAGAATGGGTGCGGGTATGAACGGACTGGCAGGGCAGCGGGAACGGAAAGACTCATGAGCGAGCCTGTTTCAAACGAAGAGAATCTCCGGCGTGTGCGTGAGCGTGTGATGCAGCTTGCGCGGGAGATTGAGCAGCTGTCTGGTCAGGAGTTGCCACCGCCTCAGTATTTTGCAGAGTTTCTGGCGCGGGTGGTGGCAGCGATTGGGGCGAAGGCCGGGGGCGTCTGGCTGGTGGACGAAAGTGGGCGACCGGCATTGGTAGCTCAGATCAATCTTGAGCAGACTGGTCTGGCAGAGCGTCCGGGAGCCATGTCCATCAACGAGCGGCTCTTGCTGGATGTGCTGCAGAAGGGCGAAGCGCGCACGATTGCCCACGGCGGGGAAACTCAACTGCCCACCGAGCATGTGCTGGTGATGGCAGCCCTGCACCGTGAGAAAAAGTGTGTTGGTGTGGTGGAGTTGTTTCAGCGGCCTGATGTGCCAGTGAAGGCGCAGTCGGGCTACATGCAGTTTCTTGAGCAGATGTGTGGGTATGCGTCACGATTTCTGGAGGGTCGACGCCGCAATCAGGGTGTGACTGAGGATTTGAAGAGTCAGTTCTGGACGGATTTCGAGCAACTGATGCTGCGGATGCAGCGATCGCTGCATGAGCAGGAAGTGGCGGATGCTGTCGCCAGTGACAGCCGTGCGTTGCTGGGCTGTGACCGCATCGCTGTCGCCTCGCGGAAGGGTCGCAGCGTGCAGATTCTGGCGGTCAGTGGTCAAAGCAGCGTGAATCCTCGTGCCAATCTCATCGCCGCCATGGCCAAACTGGCTCGGCGGGTGATTGAGATGGGTGAGACATTGAAGTACACGGGGCGTATCGAAGGACTGGCTCCGCAGGTGGAGGAGCCTTTAGCGGCCTTTGTGCAGGAAAGTGGTTCCCGCATGGTGCTGCTGGTGCCCACCTTCGAATCACCTCCGCTGGTTCGCAAGCAGGGTGAAGAAGCGGATCGTGAGCAGCGCCGGGCGCGGCCCAAAGCCACCGGCTGCCTGATTATTGAACAGATTGCGGAATCCGAACCGGCACCTCAACTGGAACAGCGTTCAGAGCTGCTGGCGGATCATGCCGGCGCGGCGCTCTGGAATGCTCGACAGCACGAACGCATCTTCGGACTGAAGCTGTGGACGACTGTCGGGGCCGCCCGCGAGTGGTTCCATGGCCGCAAGCTGATGATCACGCTGGCTGTTGCTGCCGGGCTGCTGGTGCTGGTGGCCGCCATGACTCTGATCCGACTCGAATATCCGGTGACTGCCGAGGGCAAGCTGATGCCTGTCGAGCAGCATGCCGTCTTCGCCACCTGGGATGGCCTGATTACTCGCGAAGGTCTGCGAATTGACGGCAACCAGACGGTCGCTGCCAGCGATGTGCTGATCGTGCTGGAGAATGAAGAGCTGGACGGTCAGATCGAAGAGGCTGCCGCCACGGTCCGCAAGCAGCAGATGCTGGTGCAGGCAAAGGAAGAAGAGATCCGCAAGACGGAGAGCCAGAAGAATGCTGTCGACACCGAGACAGCCCGCAACGGAGAACTCAATCGCGAACGACTGCGTGTGGAGCTTGAGCGTTTGCAGGGTGACGAACTGATTGCCCGACAGCAAATGAAAACTCTGGAAAATCGCCGCGAAACCAAGCTGAAAGTGCTGGCACCGGCCACCGGCAGCATTCCGGATTTTCAGTTGCGGCAGATGCTGGAAAATCGTCCGGTGCGAACGGGGGATTACCTGTTTGACGTGATGAACGAGCAGGGGCCGTGGCACATGGAGCTGCTGCTGGATGAAAAGCGCATGGGCCATCTGCTAAGGGCGCAGCGGGAAAAGCTGGCTGCTGGTGAAAGTGTTGAGCTGCCCGGAGCCTTTGTACTGGCCAGTGACCCGGAGAAGAAGTACCCGTGTCGTCTGACGAAAGTTGCCAGCCGTGCGACCACCGATTCGGAAAAGGGAGCGGTGTTTGAGCTGACAGCAGTGGCGGACGAAGGCCAGGAACTGCCGCCGCTGCGAATCGGTACAGAGGTGACGGTCCGCATTTACTGCGGTAAGACGTCACTTGCGTACTGGTGTTTCGGGGATGTTGTGGAATTCCTGCAGCGTTATCTGTGGCTGTAATTCCGGTGCTGGCAGCGCCCTGACTCTGCCGTGTCGCAGCCAGCGTGCTTATGCTCGACAGCGGCATTCGAGTGCGCGGTGGGTTCGCTGGCTTCGTACGCCGTATGCGATGCTTCGGCGTTTGATGATGGGAATTGAGGCTGTGGCTGTTGATCGTGGGTGCGTAAGTTGCCCGGGCTGAAGCCTTGTCATTACCCACGAAACCCGTCGGGCGGGGGGCCGTTGCGGCGTGTGTTTGGTTTGTGCCGTGCGTCTGTTTGCGACTCAGGCCTGAAGGGCCGTTTTCCGGGAGCCCAGGGCGTAGCCCTGGGGCTGGGGCACACCCAAAATTCGTTTTTAGGCCTGAAGGGCCGATTTCAAAGCGAGTGTGGTTGCGCGGTCATGCTCGGCGTTCCGGGTGCTTACGCACCTGGCTCTGCTGAGATCGGCCCTTCAGGCCTGGGGGCGGCCGTTAACGTTGCGTCGGGCATCGCCCGATGGACTCTGGTCAGAGGTCCCAAATCTGTTCCTGAATTCACAGCCAATGCATTCGACGATCACG
>CAITYU010000118.1 GCA_903896675.1 uncultured Planctomycetaceae bacterium | reverse complement strand
TATGCTGGCCCGGTGTGGCATGGGCTTCGGTGGACTGGCACTGGCCGATCTGCTGCAGCAGACACAGGCCGGCGAACCACTGAATCCCATGAGCCCGCGGCAACCGCATTTCCCCTCCCGCGTCAAACATGTCATCCACCTTTTCATGAACGGCGGGCCATCACACGTCGACACATTCGACTACAAACCCGAATTGCAGCGCCGCGGCGGTGAAAAAATCGCCACCGGAAACCTCGCCACAGAACGCCCCACCGGAGCCCTTTACCCGTCTCCATGGAGATTTCGCCCCTGCGGCGAAAGCGGACTCATGATCAGCGACCTGTTTCGCAAAACCTCCGCTCATGCTGATCAACTCTGCGTCATCCGGTCCATGCATGCCGATGTGCCCAACCACGAACCATCGCTTATGCTGATGAATTGCGGTGACGCCCGACTCGTCCGACCCAGCATGGGCTCATGGCTCACCTGGGGACTGGGAACGGACAACCAGAATCTTCCAGGATTCGTTGCCATGTGCCCCGGAGGATATCCCATTCAGGAGTCTCAGAACTGGCAGGCCGGGTTCCTCCCCGGTATCTTCCAGGGCACCTACGTCGATACCAACCACACGGAAGTCGAGAAACTCATCGAAAATGTTCGCAATGATCGCATCAGCAGCAGCGAACAGACACAGCAGCTGAAACTGCTGCGACTGCTGAATCGACAGCACCTCGAACAACGCCCCGGCGATGCCCAACTGGAATCCCGCATCCAGTCGTTCGAACTGGCCTTTCGCATGCAGACCGATGCCGCCGACGCCTTCGATGTTTCACGCGAACCAAAACACATTCGCGAAATGTATGGTGAAGGAGTCCAGGCGCGGCAGATCCTGATCGCCCGCAGGCTGGTGGAACGCGGCGTACGCTTCGTCCAGGTCTGGCACGGCCAGGGACAACCGTGGGACAACCACGACGATATCGAAGTCAATCACGCCCGACTGGCCCGCCAGTGCGATCAGGCCATCGCAGCCCTCCTCACAGACCTCGGACAACGCGGACTGCTCGACGAAACACTGGTCATCTGGGGCGGTGAATTCGGCAGAACACCCACTGTCGAACTCCCCACCAAAGGCGCCAACGCCGGAAAAATCAACGGACGCGATCACAACCACTGGGGCTTCACAATGTGGCTCGCAGGCGGTGGTGTCCGCGGAGGTTATGCACATGGGGCCACCGACGAATTCGGTTTCAAAGCTGTCGAAAAACCCGTGCACGTACACGATCTGCACGCCACCCTGCTGAAACTCATCGGCTTCGACCACGAACAGTTCACCTTCCGCTACGCCGGACGCGATTTCCGCCTCACCGACGTCCACGGAAAAGTCGTCGAAGAACTCATCGCCTGAACACTCAGCCGGAAGCAAACGTCCGATCCAGAAATGGTCCCACCAGACCAGCCAGTGGAGGCAGGTCAATCAGAAACGAATCATGCCCGAACGGACAACGCAACTCCAGAAAACTCACGTGCCGCCGGATCTTCAGCAGCGCCGACACCAACTCGCGACTCTGACTGGTCGGAAACAGCCAGTCCGTGTCATACGAAGCCACAAAAAACCGACACCGCGACTGCTCCAGCGCCTCAGCCAGTGAGCCAAAGCCCTCCTCCAGATCAAAATAGTCCATCATTCGAGTCAGATACAGGTAGCTGTTCGCATCAAACCGCTGCACAAACCGCTTCCCCTGATAGTGCAGGTAACTCTCAATCTGAAACTCCGTCTCCTTCTGCATACTGTACGCAAACTTCTCGCTGTTCTGCAGCCGGCGGCCAAATTTCAGCTCAATCGAGTTCTCAGACAGGTAAGTAATGTGCGCCACCATTCGCGCCAGCGCCAAACCATAACGCGGCCCCTCAGACTCGTAGTAATCCCCGTTGCTGAATCCCGGATCCGCGTAAATCGCCCGCCGACCCACAGCATTGAATGCGATTCCCTGAGCAGTCAAACGCGGAGCAGAAGCCAGCACCACTGCCGCTCGCACCTGATCAGGAAAACGCACCGCCCACTCCAGCACCTGCATGCCGCCCAGACTGCCACCCACCACACCCAGCAGACTTGTAATCCCCAGCGACCTCACCAGTTCTGCATGCACACTCACCACATCGCGAATCGTCAGGAACGGAAAATTCAGACAGTAGCGACGACCCGTCTCAGGATTCACAGAACCCGGCCCCGTCGTACCCTGACAACCACCCAGCACATTCGCACAAATCACAAAGTACTTCGCGGTGTCCAAACCACGGCCCCGACCGATGAACCCATCCCACCACCCGGGCTTCCGGTCCTCGTCCGTGTGCCAGCCAGCCGCATGAGCATCCCCCGTCAGCGCGTGACACACAAAGATCGCGTTGCTCCTGTCAGCATTCAGCTCGCCGTACGTCTCATACGCGACAGTAATCGGACCCAGCTGCTCGCCACTGGCCATTCGCAAGGCATGCGGCGGCTTGAACAACTCCACAAAACGTGTCGCCGCCTGACCAACAGACCCAGCATTCACAAATTCCCGCCCCGACTCAATTTCACCCATCACGCACACTCACAGAATCTGTAGTTGGCCGATTTTTACGAAAATGACGGATGCACCGCAGACAACCACCAGCTGTCCCGCACACCTGCCACTCAGACAACTTCCCTGGAATACTCAGGCAACATCTGCCGATCTGGTAACAAATCCTGAACCTGACCTGTACTCGCTGTTCAGTCTCCCTTACCGCACTGTCGCTCAAAGTCAGACTCGCAGCAATCCCGTCCGCAACCTGACCACTGCTGCCCAATTCTACCGATCTTGACGATAAAGCCAGATCCCCCGAATTTTCAGAAGATTTCCTCGAACATCTTTGCCAAATACTCACGTAACACTGGAGAATTCAGAGAGTCTGGCAGAAATTCAGGCAGTCCTGCCGAATTTCCGGCAGGTCGCCCGGTTCCTCTGGCCTCCGCTTCGCCATGATTAAGTCTGTCGCTTCAGGGAAAAGCCCCACCAATTCCCCGAATCTGCAGGTTACCTCGTCACTGTGGCTTGTGTATCCCCTATTCTTGCTATCCTCATCTCCGATGATTTAAAATTCTGGCAGGGTATTTGCTCAGGTAATCCAATGGGTTTCACTGTGACGATCTCCAGAACGCCACACATCTCGGGCGTGACGCTGATCGACTCATCATCACCCGTCAGGGAAATGACCATCTCGCAATGGGCATTTTCCCGCATTAAGGGCTGGTGAGCTCCAAGTGTTCTCAGGTCGTTTTGTTCTCTGCTGACAAATACCCGGCCAGGGTGCCTGCGAGTCCTTTCTATGAGCTTCATGGTACTCACTCTGGTAGTGGGCTTCTCGGTTGCAGTATTGGCAGCACCGGCCGTGGGGGTCCTGTGCAAACACCTGCAGATCGTCGATCGCCCGGACGGTCACCGCAAGCTGCATTCCACGATCGTCCCCCTGACCGGTGGCCCCACGCTGCTGATCTCCATTGTCTGTGCGGTTGCTGCAGGCATCGCATGGCAGCCTGATGCGCTGGCGGCCACACGGGGCGACGCATGGTTTCTGCTCTGCCTGTCCCTCGCAACCGCCGTGCTGATCACCGTTGGAATGCTCGATGACCGCTTTGGACTCCGCGGCCGCCAGAAACTCGCAGGACAGATTCTGGCCGCCGCCATCATGGTGCCCTCCGGAATCGAAATTCGGTCGGTTACAGTCTTCGGTGAACCCGTTTCCCTCGGCGTCTTCTCCGTCTTCTTCACAGTCTTCTGGATCGTGGGGGCCATCAACGCCCTCAACCTGATTGACGGTGTCGATGGACTGGCATCCACCACCGGAATTGTTCTCAGCCTCTCCATCGCCGCCGTCACGTTCCTGCAGCAGGGACGAAACGACGGCCTTCTGATTTCTCTCGCACTCGCTGGTGCTCTGTGCGGATTCCTCGTCTACAACTTCCCCCCAGCCCGCATGTTTCTTGGTGACTCCGGCAGCATGCTCATCGGACTGGTGCTCGGTAGCATCGCCCTGAAATGCTCAGTCAAGCAGTACACCGCAGTGGCACTGATCATGCCCACTGCGATCTGGGCTATCCCGATTTTCGACGTGGCCATGGCCATCGTTCGCCGTCGACTCACCGGCCGCAGTATCTACGCCACGGATCGCGGACACCTGCATCACTGCCTGCAGCGACGCGGGCACACCGGTGCACGACTGCTGCTCGTGGTTGGCACACTGTGTGCCATCACCGGGATGGGTGCCATCGCCAGCGCCTTCTTCGAAAACGAAATCTACGCGATTGCCTCAGTGATCACCGCAGTCTCCCTGCTCGTCGTTTCCAGATCGTTCGGCCACACGGAAATGACCCTCATGGCCAAACGATTCCGTCGCATCACCGTCTCCATGTTCACCCGCAGACGGCACGGTGACACGATGCACCACGAGCAGATTCGATTGCAGGGGCACCACGAATGGGCTCTCCTCTGGGATGCCCTGATGCACGCCTCGGTGACACAGGGACTGCACTTCGTCGAACTGACAATCAACATGCCCAGTGCCGGTGAATTCTACCACGCCACCTATCGCAACTCCCACAACGTGGATGCCCACGAACTGTGGCGCTGCGAACTGCCTCTCATCGTCGACAACTTCGTGATCGGTCACATCCGCGTGGAAGACTCGGCCCGCGGTCAGTTCACCGAATGGCTGGCCGAACTGTCGCGCAACCTCGAACCGGTGCAGACAACTCTGCACACGCTCCTCGTGCCCCTCCGCAGGAAGTCCAATCCTGCCCAACTCACCCCCTCGGCTACACTGTCTCTGATGCCGGAACGCGTCGGCACCTGACAGTCCCGGTCTGCGGATATCTCCTATTCACTCAGCACAACACGAAACCCGGCAAGGTCATAGCGATCCGTGCCCGGAAATCGCATGCTGAATCCCGACTCCGAATCCGCCGGCCCCGTCAGAAATGCGCCGCCTCGCACGGCGTACTCGCCCACACGCTCACCATTGCTCGGCTCACACCACTCCATGACGTTCCCGTGCATGTCATAAAAGCCACCAGCATTGGGAAGCAGCGAGCCCACAGGCAGCGTTGATGCCGCAGATATTCTCGCATAATCAGGCAGAAATGATTCGTCGTCCGAACAGTGAAAGGTTGTCGTTGTGCCCCAGCGACAGGCTCGCTCCCACTCATCCTCCGTCGGCAGCCGAAATCCAGCCACTCCTGCACTTAACACCCACATCTCAGCACCATCGGTGGTCTGCATTCGCACATAACATGCACTCATCCCGCAGCGTTGGCTCAACCAGTTACAGAACAACACGGCGTCCGTGTGACTGACCTGCTGCACCGGGTAGTCTGCCCCATCCCCCACATCCCGGTCCGGCCCCTCCCACGAATCCGGCTTCTCCTCGGCCGGCCACGTCGGATCGTCCACAAATTGCTGAAACAAACCCTGACTCACCTCTCGGTCTGACATCCAGACAGCCCGAGGTCCGGCAGCCGCTGCACTGACGCCCCCCGGAATGCGAATCAGAGTCAGTCCGCCGTTGATCAGTCGCCAGCCCGCATTCTGCCCGGTCGACCCCGACACACTCCCTGCCGCTCCACCCCGCCCGGATGTCAAGGCAGCCAGCAGACGCACCGCCGCCGCATGCTCACCCGCATCCGGCGATCCGACCAACTGCTCGACACGCAAACGCAGTCGTTCCTCCGCATAACGGCTCATTCTGACACCCACAGCCGGACGCAGCGCCAGCATCATCGCAGCGTTCAGATCACTGCTTCCCGCAAGCTGCAGCTCCCCGATCCCCCTGCCAAAACCGCCCCACGTCGATGCCTCCCGAATCCACCACACACGCTCAATCGGATCGGACACACCCGCACGACACATCGCTTCTGACCACCGCGACTCCCCCAACTGCAATGCGACCACGGCCAGCCTCGCTCGCTGCTGCAGCTCACTGCGGTCCTTCAAGGCCTCGATCCTGACACCAATCGCGTTGATCGCAGCCTCCGCCCTGCCAGCCAGCCCGGCCACCAGCACTGCGGAATCCGGCAGCAGCGGATTCAGTACCTGCCCCGTCAGATACTCGCTCTCGTCCACGTCCAGAGCCGATAACGCCAGTGCCAGAGGCAGCCGTCGCCCCAGGTCAGTCTCACGGTCCCGTTCCTCCTGCAGCCGCTGCCGCAGAATCAGCGGCGGATACTCATCTGCTGTCAGCTCGCCGACAGCCCGCGTCAGCTCCGTACCCCGCACATCCCGCAGGGCGTCCACCTCCGCCACCATCCGCTCCAGCATCCGCTGCGACGCCAATCGCTGCTCATTCCACCGCAGCACTCCCGCCAGCGCCACTCCCACTGCACCCGCCAACCCCCAACGCAGCAGATGCTGCCGCGCAGCAGCCTGCATCATCCGCCGCTCATCCCGAGTCCAGACCGCGGCTGATACCAGGCAGCGAATCCACAGCCACTCCCGCAGTGACGGCAGATTGCCCGCAGTCCGCCGCAGATTCCACGTCCCGGAACGCTCCGCCAGCAATAGCTCCGTCCGGCCCCGCAGCGTCTCACGCTGCCGCCGCGACAACCATGCATGAATCGACGGCACCAGAAAGTCGTGCGTCAGCTGATATCGCGATCCGGACTCGCGATCCACACCCACACCAACACTCGCCGCGACCCCCGCTTCCGAATCCGCATCCGAATCAATCGGTGTCAGGAGCCGCAGGTCGCGGTCCAGCACATTCAGCAGCTCCTCAAAACGCCTGTCATCCGCCCCGAATCCAGACGCCACTCGCAGCTCTTCAGACGTCTTCGCTGAACCACGAATCACCAGCTGTCCCGCCGGCAACATCGCTCGCAATAAGCGCCTCGCTGCCTCCGACTGCATACGCAGTGCCGGATTGGCCCCCCGCCCCTCAAACACCGATTCCAGATAAGCCACCCCCGCACCTTCAGCACCACCCAGCGCCTCAAGTGTCTGCGGCTCCCACTCCCGCTGCCGCACCAGCTCAGATAACACCACCAGACGCACACACACAACCCGACCTGCCTCCGACACCTGCTCCACTGCCATTCGCAGAAACTGCATCTGCGCAGCCGACAAGGCTCCCTCACGAGGCAGACGACCCCACGCCCGACCAAACTGCTCCAGCACCCGCTCAGCATGCTCCTCGTCAAACAAATCCACCACCGCCGTATTCTCACCCTGACGCATCGGAATCTCCAGCGCACTCATCAACCGCGCTGTACCCAGTGCATAGTCATCACGGACCAGCAGCATCGCCTTCAGATACTCACCCTCACACTGACGCAGTGCCCGCACCAGCAGTCCGTCTGCCTCCAGCTGCCGACCACTCAGCCACTGCTCCAGTTGATCAATCACCAGCACCAGCCTGCGCTGCCGCCGCTGACGAATCAGTGCCAACAGACCCGCCAAATCCTCCTGCACAGGCAAACCCGGAACACAACGCCGCAGGGCTGACTCCAGACGACGCTCCGTCTCGACACCCGCTGCCTCCACATACAGGACATCCACACCCGCTGCCAGACGCGGCACGATGCCCGCACGCATCAACGACGATTTGCCACAGCCACTCGGACCGTAAATCACACCCACCTGCAATGGCGGACCAGCGTCAGAACCACTCAGACGACGTACCCAGAATGACACCGACTCCGCCAGACCATCCCGGTCCACCGGACCCGGCAGCAGACGCAGATACGCTGCAGCATCGTCCCGCGTGAAACAATGCAGACCCCGCGGGATCAGCCGAACCTCAACCGCTTTCAACGCTCCCGGCAACTGCCCACCGGCACCATTCCCATCAAGCCACATCTGCAGCTCGTTCGCAAACTCCTCCAGATCCCCATACCGATCAACCGCGCGCTTCGCCAGCGCCTTCAGACAAATCCGCTCCAGCTCACTCGGAATTCGCGCACGAAACTCACGCAGAGAACGCGGTGCCGCAGAAATCACCTGACTCAGAGTCTCCCGCAGTGATCCCCCGCGAAATGGCCGCGAATCCGTCAGCATCTCATACATCACCACACCCAGCGAAAACAGATCGCTGCGACCATCCAGCCGGTGACCCTCGCCCCGCGCCTGCTCAGGACTCATGTATGCCGGAGTCCCCGCGATCGCGTACTCAGCCGGATGCTGGTCGCCATGAATCGCCAGACCGAAATCCGCCACATACGGAATACGCCCCACTCGGGAAATCAGAATATTCGCCGGCTTCACATCGCGATGAATAATCTTCCGCAGATGCGCTGCATGCAGCGCTCGAGCCACCGGAATCAATAACCGCACCGCCTCACGCTCCGTCAGACCACCAGCACGAATCTCCGATTCCAGAGTCCCTCCGTCGATGAACTGAGATACCACGTACACACCACCCGCAGCCGTCCGTCCCGCATCATAAACCGTCACCGCATTCGGATGATCCAGCTGCGCTGCCATCCGCGCCTCGGACAGATAATTCTCCAGCTCCGCAGCACTCGAAAAACGCCCCGGAGACGGCACCTTCACGGCAACAGCACGACGCAGCTCCGTATCATACCCCAGATACACACGCCCAAACGCACCCTCCCCCAGAATGCGATCCAGACGATAACGCCCGGCACCGATCGATTCCGCAGCCTCCAAACCAGGCCCCGAAACCTCAGCACTCTGCAGAAGCGTCTTCAACTGGTCCACGCTGTCCGCTGCACCGGACTCCGAAAGACGCACCACCTGTGTCGAGTCATCTCCCGAACCGCCAGCGGCAGACGCCCCCGGACGCGACTTCGGCAAGGCCGCCTCCGTCCGCAGTTCGTCCTCGCCCTCAGAAGACATAGACACGCCCCGGCTCAGCAATCGTCAGACCCGGTCTGCTCAACCCACGCAGTTCTGACACAATTTCGTCAAAAAACACAGGCTTCAGATGCCACGCCAGCACCGGAACATCGCCCCGCAACTGCCCCAGCTCCGCCGCAAAGGTCACACTGCTCAGATGCCCGGACTTCTCCGCCAACCAACCAAGAGATGCAGGAAAACTGCACTCCAGAAAGACCGCCCGCAGATTCCGACAACCCGCCAGCAACTCCCAGACCCTGCGAGTCGGCAGAGTGTCAGTGATGAACGCCACTGTACTGCTGCCATCATCCACCAGAAATCCCAGCGTCGGCACCGGATGATCCAGAGACACCGGAGTCACCTGCAGACCGCACGAATTCACAGGCTCCTCCGCCCGCAACTCCTGCAAACGCAGAAACGGAGTCTCCTCGCGGGATAATCGCACAAAATCCGGCCAGATCCGGTCGTTGAAAACGTCCGAACGCAGGCTCGCAAACGTCGCGGCACTTGCCAGTATCCGCGGACACTCAGGAACCGGCCGATACACATTGTCAAGAAAAAACGGCAGCGATCCAATGTGATCCAGATGACTGTGCGACAGAAAAACGTCCCGAATCAGCTGCTGACGCTCCAGAGGCACCAGACAGCCAACCGAACCCGCATCAATCGCCGTGTAATCGTTGATCAGCACAGACTGGCTGAACTGCAGCATCCCCGATGCACCCACACTGGACGGCAGCAGTTCCACTCTCATGCTCAGGTCCCGTCAGATGGTCCCAATCACAACCCCCACTCGTATCCCTCACGGAATCCCGCCAGAGCTTACCAGGAGCAGCCACGCAAATCCAGATCCCCGGTCAGCGTCGCACACCCGAACTGCCACCACGAGGGCCAAAATAGTGATTCAGGCCGATATGCAGCTCAGAATCAAACTGCCGGTCTCCACTCGCTGGCACCACAACACTCATCGTCAGATTCGTTCGACGATACAACTGCGCTGTCAGACCTGTCGTCAGATTCACCACGTTCGCCCGACTCCCCACGCTCCCGAATTCCAGCGGAACTCCACCCACATTCGCTGAAAAATGATCAGCCGAATGCAGCATCTCATTGAAATGCACCTCCAGTACCCCCGCCAGACCCGTCAGCGTCACATCAGTCGCCGCATCCGCCTGATACAACCACAAACCACCCTGTACACTCGCATACAATACAGCACTCTCCTGCAGACGCCCCGAGGCTGACTCGCCCGAGTACCGGTCCTCAACCAGCACCGCCTCGCCAGTCGTGTCAAATGACACCTGACTGAATCCCTGAATGAACGTACGGTCCGTCGGAGTCATCAGCAGACCCAGATAAGGCGCCACTGTCACCGCTTCACCGCTGCGACGCATGAACAATGCCCGATTCTGAATCACCGTATCATCCGCCGTCGGCAACTCCAGCGACAAACCACCCGAAATCGCTCCGGACTCCGTCTGCAGCAGCAACTGCTTCAGCGCCAGAGAAACATTCCCCAGCTCAGCCGCCGATCCACCCGTCATCAACAGACTCTCGTCCATCACCTGAGTACTGTCAAAGGTCCCCGCAAACGGCAAACGCACCTCAAACGACGTCCAACTGTCATTGAACGCCCGCTCAAATCCCGGCACAAATCGCTGCACATCCCCATAACCCGCCGGACCCACCACCGAATTGAAATAATTATAGTTGAAAAACACCCGATCCCGCGGCAGCGGACTGTTCTCCTCGCTGATCTTATACTGCGAAATCTGCGAACCCGCTCGCGATAATGCCACGCTCTGACCCTCTGCAAAACCTCCACGGTAAAAACCATCCTGCACCCCCAGCGACAAATCCGCCAGACCCGATCCCGCTGACTGACCGCCGCTCAACTCCGCACGAAGCTCCCGCAGACTCGACTCACTCACCGTTCCGGTATACCCCGCACCGTCGGCTGACCCAGTCCGACTCACCAGATCCGCGACCACACCCCGCTCCGCCGAACTCAGACTGTCATAATTCAGCAGTTGGCCATCCACATCGAACAACAGACCCACCGAACCACCATTTGCCTGACCACCGCCTCCCTGACCACCCGGGACCTCCACACGAAACACGTCCGCCGTCACTCGTTCCGCAAACAGACCGTTCATACCGCCCCCGGAAATCAACAGGGACTGCGGCTGAAACAAAGGACCCGTCGCCAGAAACTGCTGCTGATTCGTAAACCCCAGCATATCGCCCGCAATATTCGGAGTCAGACCGGATCGACGACCTGCCGTCCCCACACTGCGACTGCTCAAACGACGCTGACGACCACTCATCGCTGGCGACACCGCACGCCGCGCACTCGAATCCACCTGCTCCGCTGCCGTACCCGCACCCGCCGCACCCGCCGCCCCAGCCGCCCGCGCAGTCTGCGAATCAGCACTCTGACCAAACGACTCAGCAACCAATGTCAACAATGCCGCTGCCGCCAGACCGCTACGCAACATCCCGCTGCCCGTCCCTTCCATCCATGGCCGACGAAGCTTCCGCTGCTGAACTTTCCCCACCCACAACAAAACACGCCGCGCAGCGAACCACCCCCTCCACATCGACCACCACACACCTCAATAAACATCCCGCAATCGCCAAATACCAGCCAGTCACCGCTTCGCCACACCCTGCAGACCGAGCTTTCCCCGTAATCGACAGACAACCTCACCCACCACCCCGCAGTCCGGCAAATACCGCCGAAGAAACAGAACCCAACAGAGTGCCACCCACCGCTCACCCAACAATAAAAACACCAAAACATGCCGCCTCAAAAGGCCTCCCAGACCGGATTCGCAACTCGGCGTCCAAAATCACAGCCCGGATCCGCCAGCCCAACGCCAGACCCCACTGACCGTCGCCCCGCCGACCACTGACCCCCGACCCCCGAACCCGAACCCGACCCCCGACCCCCGACCCCCGAAAACTGAAAACTGACAACTGACAACTGACAACTGACAACTGACAACTGACAACTGACAACTGACCACTGACAACTACGCGATCTCCCAGAACTGCGGAGTCCATCCCGCCGTCATCCAACCATCCTTCGTCCCGTACTCCCGGACAATTGAACGGTCCGGCCAGATCTCAAAGTAAAGGATCGCCTGCTGAGCCCCCCCGAAATGACTGCTGTTGTCACAGTTGAACGTCGCAAGGCCCGCCTTCGCCGCCTTCGCCGTACCGTCCCAGCGAAAAATATTGCGGCCATGAGTATGCCCGTAAAGGATGCCGGCCACCCGGTACCCCTGCAGCGCCTCATAATACGCCCGCACATCCGCCGGATCCCACTCCATCCCCTCCGCCTTCGCCGCTGCCACAGGCAAAGGCTGCGAATATCGCAGCACGTCGATGTGATGCGTCACCACAATCGGACGTCCACTGCTGCCCACATGCTTCTGCAAATCCTCCTGCAGAAACTGCAGACTGCCCAGCGGCGCATAACGCCGCCTCCGCGCCGGCTCCGACACCTCGCCCACCACAATCCCCAGATTCACAAAATGCACCGGACCCCAGTCCCACGAATAATGCAGTCCGTTCTCCGAAACCGCCGTTAATCCCGGTCGATTCCTGTTGCGTTCGCGAATCCGCTGCACCGCATAGCCGTCACCACGAGGACTGTCGTGGTTGCCATGCACCTCATACAACGGCAACTTCAGTCGCCCATCCCGCCCCGTCAATCCATAAAAGTCCTCAAATCCAGCCCACTCAGTCCGCTGCATATCCACTCGCGGCTTGTCACCCGTATCAATGCAGTCTCCACCATGAATCACACCACGCAACTCCCGCACCCGTCCACCACCCGACGCCTCGGGAATCTCCGTTCCCGACAGTTCGTTCAACCGATCCACAAAACGCTCGGTCACCGCCACACTGCGAATGTCCAGCTTCGCCGCATCCCCAGCATCCGCAAGGACATGCGTGTCCGAAATCATCAGAAAGGCCGTCGGTGACTGCTCGTCCGACGGCCCCCGCAAGAGACCACCTGAATGCACCGCCGGAGACCACAACGTCCCACCCGCCAAACCACCCGCTGCGTGACCCAGAAATCCACGCCGACCAATACTCATACACCCGCCCCCCCCCTCCAACACACACTACGACAGCCCCGTGTCAAACTGAAAGGTGTCCTGAGAATGCACCTGTTCCCCGGTTCCACCCCGACGATACAGCACTTCGGTCGTTCGAAATCCCAGATCCTGATACAGTCGCACAGCCACCTCGTTCTCCGCCGTTACCTCCAGCGCCGCTGTCGCCATGCCGTGCTCTGCAAACCCATGCAGCGCCTGCACCAGCAACGCTCGCCCCAGACCCAGACCACGGTGCTCAGGCACGACACCAATGTTCTGAATCGCTCCCGTCCCGCCACTCCGCAGGATCCCCTGAATCGTCCCCACATCCGCCGGTGGCCAGTCAGGCTCAGGCTGATAGGCCACCATCCAACTGGCCTGCGGGCAAAATGTTCGCTGCGATGCAATCTCACGCATCAGCGACAAACATCCGTCCGCACGACTCAGACATGAAAACACCTGACCGTCCAGATCCTCCCGAAACGCACGCCACTTCACCTGCGCATGACGCTCCATCAACAGCGATCGCCACGGCAGCCAGCGATAACCCGTTGGCAGAGCAATGCGCGCAGGCAGGTGACCCGCCAACTGCAGCTGCATCCGCAGTCGCTTGTACGTCCGCTCACTCATCGCGACACCACATGCGTCATCGCACCACCCGTATCCGAATCCGACGATACTCCATCTGACCCCGATCACCCTCCAGTCCAATCGGACCCGTCGACGGCAGCTTCACAGGCTCACCCAGCAACTCCCCGTTGCACGTCGCCGTCGCCATCCCGCCACGTACCTCCACCACCAACTCGTTCCAGTCCCCGGCACGGTACCGCTGCAGCTCCTTCCACGGACCCGCCAGGACAAAATCCCGACACTGCAGCTGAGGCTCCCGCAAAAACACCCCGCTGTCGGCATTCGGAGTCGCCCGGAATTCCAGCTTCAATGTGAAATCCTCCGGAAACTCACGCACCGTCCACAACTGCTGAATCCGACGGCCCTCCACAGGAGTCGCCACGACCAAACGCCCGTTGATGGCCCGATAACGGCCATCCGGTGACTGCACGTCACCCGCAAAAGCCACATCCGCGTCCACAAAGGGCCAGACCACTCCCCCCGGATCACGCGCCATCCACTTCTTCGCCGACTCACGCACCGCATCCGACGTCCGACGAAAACCCCAACCCGTCAGATCACGCCCGTTGAACAACAGCTCATACCCCGGCTCCGGCTGAAACTCATCCACACCCGTCTCCAGCAATCCCAGGGTCGCCAGCACCGGACGCAATGCCCCCGCCCACTTCCGATAACCAGCCTCATTCGGATGCAGCAGATCCGGCATGTCCTCCGCCTTCGCATCACCCTCCGAATTCGCAAACAACGACCACGTGTCCAGAAGTGTCACCAGAGCATCACCACGCACCGCCTGCCCATACAACTGGTTGATCTGCCGGATTGACTCCGCCGGTCGCTTCTTCGCCGCCGCACTGGGGAACACCAGATTCAGCACAATCGGAGTCTCCGGGCACTCTCGATGAATCGCCGCCACGATCAGCTTCAGATTCCCCGCAATCACCTCCGCTGACGCCCCTTCCTCCAGATCGTTCGTCCCCAGCAACAACACCACCGCCGCCGGACGCAGTGACAACACGTCCTGCTGCAGCCGCAGCAGCATCCCCCGAGTCGTATCGCCGCTGATTCCCCGGTTCGCCATCCGCAAACCCGGAAACAACCCCTGAAAATCATCGCCGGCACCCTGAGTAATCGAATCGCCCAGAAACACCACCGCACCGCGATCCCCGTCACGCACCGCCTCCCAGCCGGCACGCCGCGTCTGCCACAAACCCCGAAACCAGTCATAACGCCGAATCGGTCCGCTACCCGCCAAACCCTCGTCCGACTCAGGCAGACGAAACTCAGGCAGATCAGAAAATGCCTTCGCATCCACCAGCTCAGGCTGCCACGATCGCTCCACTCCCTCCGGCACCAGCCGAATGGCACGCACGTCCATCACCGCTCCACCCGGCTTCTCCACACAACGCAGCGTCAGCAACTGCTCCGCACCGCCCACCCACGACAGCGTCCCAATCGAACGCCAGACGAAATTCTGAAAATGACCCGTCTCACGCACCACAAATTCCAGCCGCTGTTCCTGCACCGACAACTGCACCCGACTGCCACCATGGCCACGTCCACAACCCTGCAGAATCTCCACCGAGTATTCGCCGGCAGGTGCCTGCAACAGCCACTCCGCAGAATCCTCAGCCACACTCCAGTAACCCACCGTGTTCTTATGCGGCTGCGGCTCGTAACGCAGATTCTTCCCCCGCACACGCGCATCACACGCCCGCAAAAACACCAGCCCGTCCGCCCTCGCTGTGGCCGGAACAGCCGGATCAAACAGACGCACCGGACCATCCAGATCCACCACCAGCACAGGTTGCTGCCCCGCCACAACCTCCGGAATATGCGTCAGCTTCACCACCCAATGCCCCGGCTCAGGCTGCACCGACAACTCGCCACTGCCCCCCTGCAGCCAACTGACCTTCTGCACCACACCGGACAAACGGGGCAACTGCACAACCGCATCCCGCTGCACCTCCCCCAGCACGACAAATAATCGATTGTCAAGAAAAAAGGCTTTCGAATCAGCCTGTTTCCAGCCAGCCAGCGGCCGCACGTCTGCGGGCAACTGAGCCTCTGCTGCGGAACCCACACAAAAACACCACGCCAGCAACAGGCCCACCCAGGACAACCCGCTGAACAGCACCCGCAATTCACGATTCAGCATCACCCGCTTCCCCCCCCCTGACCCGAATTTGCACCGACGAAGCCCCCGGCAGGCCACAGTGTAAGTACAACACCACTCCGGAATCCAGGATCCCGCGGGAAATTGCAGATCGCTGACAGGAATGAGTGCTGACGTCGCTGTACCACCGTCACACTTCCGCACACAATAACGGTGTCACCCCTTCCCGCAAAACACCCCGGAAACCTGCATGTCCGAACCAGTGCACAACGTCGCCAGCGTACTGGGAACCGCAGGCTCCATCGCGCGCAGACTGCCGGGCTACGAACCCCGCCCCGAACAACTGGCCATGGCACAGGCCGTCGAACAGGCCATCGCCACCAGAAAACACCTCATCGCCGAAGCCGGTACCGGAGTCGGCAAGAGCTTTGCCTACCTCGTTCCAGCCATCCTCGCCGCTCAAAGCGAAGCCCCCCCCGACAAACACAAAAAACAATTCGGCGATGACGACGATGACCCCAAACAAAGCAAACGCCGCATCATCGTCTCCACACACACCATCAGCCTGCAGGAACAGCTGATTCACCACGACGTGCCCTTCCTGCAGGCCGTCCTCCCCGTGGAATTCTCCGCCGTCCTCGTCAAAGGACGCAGCAACTACATCAGCCTCCGACGACTCGATAAAACCGTCCAGCGGTCCGCGCAGAAAATGATGTTCGAAGCCCGCGAACAACAGGCACTCGCACGCATCCAGCAGTGGGCCACACAAACCCGCGATGGCAGTCGTTCAGATCTGCCATTCCAGCCACCCATCGACGTCTGGGACGAAGTCTACAGCGATCATGGTGACTGCCTCCGCAAAAAATGTCCCACCCACGCCGACTGCTTCTACTACGCTGCCCGCAGACGAGTCTGGAATGCCGACCTCCTGATCGTCAATCACGCTCTCTTCTTCTCCGATCTGGCACTCCGCCGCGATGGAGCCAGCCTGCTGCCCGATTACGAAACCGTGATCTTCGATGAAGCCCACACAATCGAAGCCGTCGCCGCCGATCACCTCGGACTGTCCGTCAGCGAAGGTCAGGTCGAATTCCTGCTGAACAAACTCTACAACGATCAGGCACAACGCGGCATCCTCTTCAGTCACAACCTCGTCGACGCTCAGAAACTCACCGCCGAAGCACGCACTCAAGCCACCATCTGGTTCTCTGAACTGCAGGCGTGGACCAGGAACAACTGCCGCCCGAACGGCCGACTCAATACGCCCGTCAGCATCCCCAACACCCTCTCGCCCGCACTCGAACAACTGTCTCTTGAAATTCGCGTGAACGCCGAAAAACAGCTCAGTGAATCCTCCCAGGTTGAACTCACCGCAGCCGCCGACCGCTGCCAGCTCCTCGCCAGCCAGCTCAATTCATGGGCCCGTCAGGCCGTCGAACGCTCCGTCTACTGGGTCGAAACCACCGGTAAACATCAGCAGCGACTCACACTCGCCAGCGCACCCATCGAAGTCGGTGGCATCCTCCGCGATGAACTCTACAACAAAATTCCCTCCGTCATCATGGCCAGCGCAACACTCGCCACAGGGCAAAAAGACTTCCAGTTCTTCCGCTCCCGCATCGGACTCACGGGCGGCAGCGAGATCCGGCTGGGCAGCCCCTTCAACTACCGCCAGCAGGCGCGCCTGATCCTCGCCACCAATATGCCCGATCCCGCCGCAGATCCGCGCAACTTCGAAATGCACACCTGCGAACGCATCAAACGACACGTCGGCGAAACCAACGGTCGCGCCTTCGTCCTGTTCACCAGCTACGCCATGATGCAGAACTGCGCCGAACGACTGACCGGCTGGCTCGCCTCACAGAACCTCACCCTCTACTGCCAGGGAAAAGGTCTCCCCAGATCCGCCATGCTCGACAAATTCAAAGCCGACGAACGCGCCGTACTGTTCGGCACCGACAGCTTCTGGCAGGGCGTCAACGTCCCCGGCGACGCTCTGCAGAATGTCATCATCCCCAAACTGCCATTCAGCGTACCAGACCACCCGCTCCTCGAAGCAAAACTTGAAACCATCCGCGAACGCGGCGGAAATCCCTTCCGCGATTACCAGACCCCCGAAGCCATCATCAAACTCAAACAGGGCTTCGGACGACTGATCCGACACAGAAATGATACGGGGCGAGTCGTCATACTGGATCCCCGCATGCTCACCAAACCCTACGGCCGACTGTTCCTCGAAAGCCTGCCCGGCTGCCAGCTCGAAATCGATGACGGACACACCATCCGGCCCGCCGAACGCCCCTGATCAGCCAATCACCTCAGAGCACCGACCCGCACTGATCACCGGTCACCCAGCGCCGCACGCACCTCCGACACCGTCGCCGCCAGCTCCCCACGACCATCATACAACTCCAGCGCAGCCTCCAGCGCTCCACGCAACTCCTGCCTCTCCGATTCCTCATCCGACTCCACCCACCGACGCAGTAACTCCCGCAGCAACAGCTCCGCACCACCCCCGTCCCGCTCCAGATTCCAGACCTCCAGAGTCTCTGACACATACCGCTGCAGATAACTGCCACCTCGCAGTCGCTCCAGAATCCGCAGGACTCCCGCCAACTCAGCACGCGCCCCCGTCAGCTCGCCCGACTGCCGCTTCACATACGCACGCCGAATCAGCCGCCGCAACTCCGCATCCACCGCCGACACACCCGCCGCTCCACTGAACTCAGCCACTCCACCCGGTTCCCGCTCCTCGCCCAGAGATCGCACAAACTCATAGTCATCCACCTGTCGCCACAACTCACTCAATCGCTCAGAATCCACACCAGACACACCCCCCGCAGTCACTCGCTCCTGCAACGGTTTCAACACCTCATCACGCACTCTCAACCAACCAGGTCCCGGGACTCCCGCCAGCATCCGCTCCGCCTCCAGCAGCAGCGCTGCATCGGTCGGCGCACGCCGACCAGCACTCATCCACCAGCCAAAGCCAATCAACAGACCCAGCAGACCCAGCAACACCCACGTGTTGTCCAGAACCGCACTCAATCCCCCCGATCGTCGCCGCTGATTTTCAGCCCGCAGCAGATTCCGCACAGTCGTCGCTGGGCCCGCTGCTCCCGCTCCAACGGCTCCCAACCCGCCAACACCCGCATGCGCTGCGGCCTCACCCCCAGGCCGCACAACCGTCTCAGATTCCAGCTGCCGCTCCACAAACTCCGCCTTCGCCAGCACCTGCTCCAGACGACGCAATACCACCAGCGCATCCGGCGGACGCCGCCCCGGATCCTTCTCCAGCAATTGACACACCAGCTCCTCCAGACTCGCTGGCATGTCAGGAGCATACCGGGAAGGCAGATCAAACTGACCATATTGCTGCTTCCGCAACAGCTCCGCTGTCGTCTCACCCGTAAACGGCGGCCGCCCCGTCAGCATCGTGTACATCACCGCTCCAAGTGCATACAGGTCGCTCCGCGGAGTACATCGCTGGCCCCGAGCCTGCTCAGGAGACATGTAATCGGCTGTCCCCACAATCCCGCCAGTCCGCGTCAGACGCTCAGCCGCAAACACACTGGCCACACCAAAATCCGTCAGCTTCAACTGACCGTCCGCCGTCACCATCAGATTCCCGGGCTTCAGATCCCGATGCACAATCCCCGCGTCGTGCGCCGCCTTCAGCGCCCCCGCCAACTGCTCAGTCCGCTCAACCACCTCACGCCACGGCAGACGACGCCGCGCCTGAATGTCGGCCGTCAACGTCACACCATCCACATACTCCATCACGTAATACAGCAATCCCTCATCCGAAACGCCGTCGCCAAACAAACGCACGATGTTCCTGTGCGACAACTTCCGCAAAGCTGCAATCTCCCGACTGAAACGCTGCGCAAACCCCTCCTCACGCGCCATCGCAGCCGGCAACACCTTCAACGCAGCCCGCTCACCCGTCTCAGCGTGCACCCCCAGATACACATTTCCCATCCCACCAGCGCCGATCCGACGCTCAATCTGCCACGGACCCAGCCGCTCCGGATGCATCCGCCCCCCCCATTCCGCTCAACCGCGAAAACGGCCACACCACACTCAGCGAACACCGGAAACTCAGCGAACGCCCGCAGCGGGGGCCAGTCGAGGTATCCGCAGCACCCTCCCGGGCACCAGCTGATTCGGATTACTCATCCGGTCCCGGTTCGCCTCGTAAATCAGAGAATAACGCGCCTGAGCCCCCAGGGTGCGTTCTGCAATGCCCGACAGAGTATCCCCGTACTTCACCGTATACTCGTCGAACTCAGCAGGCGGCTGAAACTGAACGCTGTCCGCAACAACCGGCTCCACCGCGTCAGGGACGCCACCAATCCCATCCACCGCACTGTCGAAAACAGGCTCCTCCGGATCCGACACAGACTCCGTAATGACCTCCGGCGAATTGACACCAACCGCCGCCGCCGACGACACCGACGCCGCCACGGCCACACCTGAAGTACGCACCGCAGGGACACGGCGAGTCCGAAAGCCGTCCAGATTGTTCCGGCGAACTCCGCCGTCCAATGTCTCCTCCGCAGGTAACACAGGAGCAGGCAGGGTGCGCTGCCGATCATGCATGTCCTTCAGCACATCACGCATCGTCCACGCAGGCTCACCACCCTCTCCCCCAGCCGCCACACGCCGGTCCACATACACCGCCACCTGACGGTCCCGCAGCCGCTGATTCAGCAATTGCTCAAATTCACCCACCACACCCCCACCAGTCACACCCTCCGATGCCAGGGGCTCGTTCCGAAAAAACAGCGCAGCCACGATCCCGACCAGCAGGATTCCCATGGCAAAACCGATTTTTCGATCCGTCTGCATCGCACACACCCCAAATCAAAACGACGCCGCACAGCCGCAACGCCACACTTGAATACTTTACCCCACATTTTTTGAAAATGTGCCAAAAAGTCCACAAAATGCCGCCACCAACCACCCCACACTTGCCCCCACAAACACCACCCCGCAGCCCCGCTCACCATACGACCCATACGACCCATAGGTCCCATAAGACCCATAGGTCCCATAAGACCCATAGGTCCCATAAGACCCATAGGTCCCATAAGACCCATAGGTCCCATCAGGACACCCCCACCAACAACACCGCCTCTCCCAACTGGCATAACGTTTGCTCCACTGTCAACGCATCGAAACACCTGCCAATGTGGCAGCGGCATGCATAATCAAATGATCTGCCGAAATCTGCTCAGGTGTGGACACATTCAGGAATTCCTCCGCGAGATAGCCATGACGGACACTCAGACTCAGCAGTACTCCTTCCAGGCAGAAATCAAACAACTGCTGCACCTGCTCTCACACTCCCTCTACCAAAATCGCGAAATCACCATCCGCGAACTGGTCTCCAACGCCTCCGATGCTCTCGATAAATTCCGCTACCAGTCCGTCACCGCAGGGCAGGGCACCGCCACTGGACTTGGAATCTGGCTGGAACCGGACAAAGACGCCAAAATCCTCGTGATCCGAGACAATGGGATCGGGATGACACAGCAGGAACTGATTCAGAACCTCGGCACCATCGCCCGCAGTGGGTCTCTCGAATTCCTCAAACAGGCCCGCAACCGCTCCACCGATGGAAATCCCGATCTGTCCCTCATCGGGCAATTCGGAGTCGGTTTCTATTCGGCGTTCATGCTGGCGGACCGAGTCGAAGTGGTATCGCGCAGTGCCACCGCCGAAAATGCCTGGCGCTGGGAATCCACCGGTGACGGCAATTTCACCGTCACACCCGTCACCGAAACTGTCGAACGCGGCACCAGCATTCGACTGCACCTGAAGGAGGGCATGGAGGAGTTCACCGAACCCGTCCGCCTCAAATACATCGTCCGCAAATACTCAACCTTCGTCCCACACGCCATCCACCTCGACGG
>CAITYU010000117.1 GCA_903896675.1 uncultured Planctomycetaceae bacterium | reverse complement strand
TTGCGGCGGTAGCGATGATGGTGCCGGCGATGAACGACTTTGACATCGCACTGGGCCGGAATGCTCAGGAGTGAGCGGGAAGATTTTGCTGCTGTTATGGGTCCTGTAAGTCCTGTAAGTCCCATAGGTCTTTAAGACTTATGGGTCATACAGGACTTACAGGACTTATCGGACTTACAGGACTTATCGGACTTATAGGCAGCGGCCAGTTCCGTCGCAGCGATCGTTATTTGTCGTCATCCTTTTCTTCCTTGTCATCACCTTCGCGATCAGATTCCGGACGAGGCTCATCGGCAGGACGTTCTCGCTGTTCGCCTTCTGCTTCGCCTTCAACTTCCGGTCGTCGCGGACGGACAGCACCACCGTCAGGACGGTCGCCCTGCTCACGCACGTCGCGACCCTGCGGGCGACCTTCACGCATGCGAGCCGCCATGCCTGACTGCAGCTCCTCACGATCCACCCCACCATCCTTGTTCTTATCCAGTGCTTCCATCTGCTCACGCAGGAACGGCGGCAACTCGTCACCACTGAGCTTTCCGTCCTTGTTCGCGTCCGCACGTTCCATCATCTGACCAAGGAATTCTCCCGGAGGCCGGCCCCCCTCCGGTCCGCCTGGTCCCGGCTGCTGCCGCTGAGAGGCCATCCCCTGCAACTCACCCCGGTCCAGAAACCCGTCCTTGTTGGAATCAGCGCGTTCCAGCATAGGCTTCATACGCTCGGGCAATTCTTCGGCTGACAGCTTGCCGTCACCGTTCCTGTCCATGGCCAGCATTCGCTCAAGCATGGCGCCCGGTCCACCCTGATTGCCGCCCCGCTCACCCTCCGGGCCACCCATCATAAAACCACCACCGCCCGGGAAGCCACCACCACCCATCATACCGCCCCGCCCAAACTGGCCGGGCATGCCTTCCATGTTCGGCCGCAGCTCGGATGCATCGAGGCGACGGTCCCGGTTGCGGTCCAGCGTCTTCAGAGCAATGATGGCCCCGTCAATTTCTTCCTCTGACAGTTCGCCGTCACCGTTCTTATCAATCGCAGCCACCAGTGGGTTCGGGAACATCCCTCGGAAACCACGGCCATCCTGCGGACCACCGCCCCCCGGTCCACCGAACTGTCCCGGTCCTGCCGGCGGACGACCTTCCGCCCCACGGCGTACACCTTCAACACGCTGGCCTTCCGGACGCCCCCCTTCCGGACGCTCGCGACGCTCGCCCTCAGGTCGATCACCCGGGGGACGCTCGCCTTCCCGACGCTCGCCTTCAGGACGCTCGCCTTCAGGACGCTCGCCTTCCCGACGCTCGCCATCCCTCTCGAAAAAGACGGGACGGTCGCCGTCACGGCGACCTTCTTCAGGAGGCTGTGCGGAGACGGGAGCTGCAAGGGCCACGGCCAGCAGCAGTTTGACCGGTTGGACAGGCTTCATGGGAAAGACCCTGATTCAGGAGTTACTGAAAACGAAAGACCTGCTCAGAATAACCCGCGGCAGCTCGCGGGAGACCGGGGAACTGGGGGATTTTATGCTGAATTGACAATTTCGGAGAAAAAAGTCGGTCATGAACGGGGGGCGCGCTTGTGTGAAATGCGGCCGCCACTTATGGTCGCTGCGGATCGGCAGTACGGTGGTTTGAGCAGGTCGAAATCAGGAGCAAACGATGCGGCAACTGTGTGCTTTGGTGCTGAGTCTGGCGGCGCTGTGTGCAGGCATGCTGGCGGACGGTCAGGCCGTGCTGGCGGACCAGAAAACCGGTACACTGGACATCTACTTCATCGATGTCGAAGGCGGTGCCGCAAATCTGCTCGTCACCCCCGAAGGCGAATCGCTGCTGATCGATTCAGGTTATCCGGATAATCAGGGTCGGGATCTGAATCGCATCATTCAGGTGGCGAGGGAGGTTGCCGGGCTGTCGCGAATTGACCACGCGATGGTCTCACACTGGCATCTGGATCATTTCGGTAACCATGCGGCTCTCGCAGCCCAATTCGGTATTGGCACATTCTGGGATCGCGGGATTCCTGACAGTCTGTCCGAGGACCCTGGGTTTCCGGATCGGATTGCGGCCTATCGCGCAGCTTCGCAGAATCAGTCGAAGGCGCTGAAGGCCGGCCAGTACGTGCCTCTGAAATCCGGCAAAACAAAGCTCAGTCTGCGAGTCCTGTGTGCCAGCCGTGAAACCGTCGTGGGCGAGGGTGCGGAGAATCCCTTCGCGTCCCGCCATCAGCCTCAGCCGGATGATCCCAGCGACAACTCGGCCAGTATCGCGCTGCTGGTGAAATTTGGCGAGTTTCGTTATCTGACATGCGGCGATCTGACGTGGAACACGGAAGCCAAACTGATGACTCCCAGAAATCCGGCCGGGCGTATCGACCTGTTCATGGTGACTCATCACGGCCTGCCGGTCAGCAACAACCCGGCCATGGTGCTGGCACTTGACCCTGTTTCCGCCGTGATGTGCAATGGCCCGAAGAAGGGCGGCGCCGAGTCCACGCTGAAGACCCTGCGAGAAGTGCAGTCGCTGCAGCACTGGTTCCAGTTGCATCGCAACGTGGACCTGGACCCGGCTCTGCAGGCACCGCCGGAATTCATTGCAAACAGCGTCCCCACCGCCGACTGTCAGGGGCAATGGGTGTTGGCGCAGGTTGCAGCGGATGGAAGCCGCTACACGATTCAGATCGGGGCGGATGGTCGGAAACACGAATTCAAAACCCGGCAGGAACACTGAGTTTCAGTTCTCAGTTCTCAGTTCTCAGTTCTCGGGGGGGGGGAGGCGATTGTGCGAATTCTGCTGATCGCCGATATCCATGCGAACTGGCCGGCTCTGGCGGCGATTCAGGAGCGATTTGACGCGTGCCTGTTTCTGGGTGATGCGGTGGACTATGCAGCGGATCCGGTGCCCTGCATTCAGTGGCTGCGGCAGTTTGCCACGGCTGCGGTGCGGGGCAATCATGACCATTCGCTGGCGCAGCGAGTGCGGGTTCGTCCGGCCGGAACCTTTCGTCGCATTTCCGCAGCCCTGCGTGATCACCATTACAAAGTGCTTTCGGACGAGCATCTGACGTGGCTGGCTGAGCTGCCGGTGCAGCAGTATGTGCAACTGGATGGTCGCCGTTTTCTGCTCCTGCACGCGACTCCGCGCGATCCCATGGACGAGTATCTGGAGGCGGACGCTGAACAGTGGCGACAGCG
>CAITYU010000116.1 GCA_903896675.1 uncultured Planctomycetaceae bacterium | reverse complement strand
GTCAGGGCGGCGCGGCAGGTGTCGGCGGAATCGCTGCCGGATTTGTTCTTCACCGGATTGAATTCACGTGGGCGATTGCCTTCGACGATCAGCGTGCGGTCGGCCAGTGGCAGTGCGTCGAAGATAAATCGTTCCAGTTTGATGGCATTCGGCTGTCCGCCGGGATCGGCGGGTACGGGCCGGCCGTGTTCGTCGACGCAGGAAACCTGCTTGCGGGCGATGTGCAGCGGCAGTTGGTTGCCGGTTTCGCACAGGCTTTCGAGGAACTGTCGGTCGAAGACGTGGATGGCCGTATTACCGGCCCAGAAAATCCACTGACCGGCCGGGTTGGACCGTGCGGCCTGCTCGGCCGTCAGCTCGCTGTATTCAATGATCTCGGTGCGTCCCCGCAGATCCACCAGTACGCCCATGCGTTCCGTCGGCGACGTTTTACAGACCACGCAGGTTGTGGCCTGGGACTGCTGCTGAATATGGAAGCCCAGCAGGGCCGGGTCCGCCACGATGGCGGTGGGGTTGTCGACCTGGTGGTAGTACAGATGCTGAACGCCTCTGGACCGCAGCAGCGTCAGCAGGCCGGCTTTGGCGAGCGCTGTCACAAGGCCTCCGTGACCATCGGGTGACAGTGCCAGTTGACCGGGGGCAGCCAGCAACACGTGGCCAGTGGCTGCATCCATTGCCGGCAGGCTGCCCTGCTGGAAAAAGTGGACGCTGTCGGAAGCGAGGCCGAAATAGTTCTGCTGCTGAAAAAACGCGATGGTTTCGGCGTGTGTCGCGTCGCTGGTCATGATGCACCACGGCAGATCAGCGGCGTGTCGGCGGCGACGTGCCAGAATCTGTTCGGCGAAGATCTGAAACAGTGTCCGCTGCGAAACCGGGCCAATCGGGAACATGCCCTTGGGATGTTCGAAACCCAGTCGCGTCCCCTGACCACCGGCGACGGTGATCACGGCCACGGTCCCGGACGACAACGCCTGCTGGCCGATGGCGCGAGCCGCAGCCCACGCCTGATGATCCGCGTCTGAGATCGGTTGTCGAACCACCCGCGACGGGGCCTCGGCCTGCTCCGCTCGATCCACCGTTTCGGTCGGAGTGCTGGCCTGCACGGCCGACTGCCACGTCGAACGCAACAGTTCAAAATCGACGTCGGCCAGTTGCGCAGTCAACCGGCTGCAGTCCGCCGGGGACAGCAGCTGCAGGCTGGCCAGCAGGCGGGTTTGCTGATGCAGGGACAAAGTCTGCAGAAGTTCGGTGGGCACGGTAGACATCGACACAGAACCTGGCAGGAGGAACGGATGGAAGGGGTGTGGGGGACGGAGCGATTACTGGAAGCCACTCACGAGATTGCGTGGCATGTGTTCTTTTGAACAGTATTTGGTTGCAAAAACGAGGCATTCGGTTTCGACAGAATACGAAAAACCGTCTGGTAATTGCCAGTGGATCTGAGTTTGGAGTAGTTTTCGGGGTGGATGATTGAGCGATTATGCCGGGGTGTCCCGATGAAGGGGCAGTGAATCCAGCGTTGGGGAGTCCTGATTTTCCAACATTCCCCGCTTTTTTTTCGTAGCAGTCAGTAGTTCTGGCGCGGCATCAGGCCGTTGCTGGGCGCGACATTGGTTTTCTGCCGGGAAGTTTTTTGTGTCAGACGAAGAGCAGAATCTGGGCGGTGTGGGCGGATCAGGTGCACCGGAATCTCGCGTGCCGCCTCGAAAATCAGTGTTTTCCGACGATTTCGACGATCCGGACCGTCGTGACGAGATGGACGAGCTGCCGGATGACGAGCCTTTGACACCGGAGCTGGTGGAGGAGGAGGCGATTCGTGGCGACTTTATGCTGCGATGGGCGGTGGTGTTGCTGGCGGTTCTGATGGCATTCACTCAGATCAGCGATACTCGTCCGCTGGTGCTGATTCGTTCGGGCGAATACATGCGAGCGAACGGTTTTCTGCCGCCGCGTGGTACGGACCCGTTGTCGTTCACGATGGAGGGTCGTCCGATCACGAATACGGGCTGGCTGTTCGACCATGTGGTCAGTCTGGCGTGGGGTCTGGGCGGCTATTATGGGCTGACGGCTTTGAAGGTTCTGGGTGCCGGGCTGTTTGCCTTTTTGTTGACTCGCATTTCGATCCCAGGGCTGCCGACGTGGTGGAGTTCGGTGTGTGCAGCGTTTGCTGTGGTGGCGTGTTCTCAGGATTTTGTACCGACGCATGAGCTGGCTGGGTTGGTGTTGCTGGCGTATCTGCTGAACCTGCTGTTGGCTCATCGGCTGGGTCGCAGCGAGGGTCTGTACTGGAAATTGCCGGCGTTGCTGGCGTTGTGGTCCAATCTGGATCCGCGGGCGTGGATTGGTGCACTGGTGGTGCTGTTGTATGCGATTGGTTCAGTGCGACATCGTCGCGCGCTGGTGCGATCGGGTGCGAATCCGGACCGTTTACCGACCCGGCTGGGTGCGACGGTGGGGCTGTGTTTTGCGGCCCTGCTGGTGAATCCATTCCCGATCGCATCTCTGGCAGCCCCGCTGACTCAGTACACTCGCGAGTATCCGGCGATGCAGTTGCAGAAGAGTCTGCGTCCGGAGCTGGCCGCGTCGCAGTTTGACAACCGTGTGGACTTTTACTCGGCACTGGCTCCGGGAGCGGTCTCGCTGTTCGACCACACCCATGTGGCTGCGATCGTGGTGCTGTTGTTTGCCGGTGCGACACTGGCCTTGTCTGTGGGATCCGAGCAGGTGGACTCGGGAGGTCGCGGTGTGATTGCTCTGGGCATTCGCGGATTTGTGCGTATGGTGTTGCTGCCCTTTGTGGGGACGGGGCATCGTGGTGCGCGTGAAGCTGGATTTGTGATGATGTTCTGGGGTCTGTGTTTTCTGTGCGTGCTGAAGGCGCACGAGCTGCCGGCTGCGGCTCTGGTGGCTGCTGCGGTGGCCGGCATCAGTGCCCAGGACTGGTACCGACGCAGCTTTTCGATGACGTACACCGTGGATTCTTCAGAGCTGCTGTTTTCCCGGGGTGGTCGAGCCGCCACGGTGCTGGCAATGACCCTGATGGGCTTTGCGGTGGCCACATCGCGACTGCCCGGGTCTGCGCCGCTGGGCTTCGGTTTTGACCCGGAGACTCGCATTACGCTGGAGACTGTTTCGCAGCAACTGGAGACTCTGAGTTCCAGTGCACGCGTGCTGCACACGCGAGTGGACCAGGGTGACATGCTGATCTGGAACGGACGGAAGAGCTTCATTGACAGTCGAGTGCTGCCCTTCAGCTCGGCTCAGTATCCACTGTTTGATCAGCACGACAACGTGCGTAAGTCATTGCTGCGTCCTCCGGCGTCCACTGAATCTTCGGACCCGAAGGAGAAGGAGCGGCTGCAGTCTGAGCAGACGAAGAATATTGCGGCGGCGAAGGAAACGCTGACGCAGTACGGGGTGACTCACTTCATGATTCGCCTCGCACCGCCCGGTTCACCCGACTACGATTCGATGCTGACACTGACGGCGAGTGGTGAGTTTGTGCCTGTAAGTATCGAAGCTTCTGCGGCGCTGCTGGAGCGAGTTTCCGGCCAGGCTGCTCCGGAAACCGTGGCGGCGAAGATGCCCAACTTTATTCGCAAGGCCTTCGCGGATGCGAAGCAGGAGATGAAGGAAGTCCGCATCTTTGCCAGACCGCAGGGCTTTTATGAACGTTACATTTATCGCCAGCGTCCGGCGACATCCGCTGAGCGCCGGCAGGCTCAGCACTACATGGCACTGGCCAACCCGAACCCCGGGAATCTGCAGGAAGCGGCCAACGGGATTGCTCTGCTGACACTGGCCATTCGCAGTCTGAATCTGTCCTTGCAGGGAAATCCGGATGAAACGGAAGCGTGGGTGATGCTGGGACAGGC
>CAITYU010000115.1 GCA_903896675.1 uncultured Planctomycetaceae bacterium | reverse complement strand
GGGCGAAGCTCCCGCTGAGCCGAACCCTTGGGGAGGGCGAAGCTCCTGCTGAGCCGAACCCTTGGGAGGGCGAAGCTCCCGCTGAGCCGAAGCCTTTGGGAGGGCGAAGCTCCTGCTGAGCCGAACCCTTTTGTCAGCCCGCTCGCTCCCGCGGCTCGGCGGGAGCCTCGCCTTCCCGAGGCGGGTGGGCCGTGCGGCTCGGCGGGAGCCTCGCCCTCCCGAGGCGGGTAGGCCGTGCGGCTCGGCGGGAGCCTCGCCTTCCCGAGGCGGGTAGGCCGTGCGGCTCGGCGGGAGCCTCGCCCTCCCGAGGCGGGTGGGCCATGCGGCTCGGCGGGAGCCTCGCCCTCCCGAGGCGGGTAGGCCGTGTGGCTCGGCGGGAATTACGGGGTCGCGGTGTCGGGCGCCGCGACCGAGTTCAGCCGAAAAACTTCCAGCGCCAATTGATCTTCGCCATCCAGCAGCTCTGCCGTGCTGACGGCAGGGCCGGCAACCAACGGTCGCACCACCAGTTCATATCGACGCGATTCTCCAGGCTGCAGCGAACGCACTGACACGAACACCTGCCGCGGTTCAACGCCGTCCTCCAACTGCTTGTGCTTCAGCGTCGCATCCAGTGTGACTCGCAGTCGCAAGGCAGCCGAGGCCGCCGTTCCTTCGTTCGAAACATTGAAAAAGTAACGAGACTCAACGCCGACGGTCCCCAACTGATCCGCTTCGTCCATCACCATCCGCACGTCTGCGATCCCCGCCGCCGGTGACAGCGGACGCTCACGCACTTCCGGTACCCCACCAGCTCCCAGCACCTCAACCGGTGCAGCCACAGCCAGCACCGCTGACACCTCCGTGTCCGATTCAAACAGCAGATCACGGAATGATCCCCGCGGAAACGTCACGTCCAGTGCCGGTATCGCCGTAAACTCCAGCACCCGCTCCTCGCCAGGCCGAAATCCATCCAGCAGCCACGTCAGCGTTGCATCACGAAACGCCGCCTCCGGAAATGCCTGACGCACTCGAGTCCCGGCGGGCAGAGTCTCCCGGACCAGCAACCCATTGATCGTCTGACGACCGGCATTCGTCAGGCGAATCCGCATCTCCACCACATCCCCCTCCACCTCCTCAGGCACCAGTTTCTCCACCTGCAGTTCCTGCTCGGATATCCCAGCGCCCGGGATCACTCGCACCGATTGTTCCAGCCGCCGCACGTCCAACGCTGATGACTCCGCCAGCTCTTCACGAAAAACGCCCGAATCAGGCCGGTTGCCATAACCACCACCAGTCATCGCCTGCCGCCACGCACCGCGCACAATCCGCTCAACCGCACGCTCCACAAAATCCCCGTCCGGAAATGTCTCCACCAGTTCGCCAAACACCGAATACTGACCCTCGTCATCACGACTGTCCAGACGACGGAATCGCACGTCCAGAACCGGTCGACGATTGGCCGGACGAGATGCCGGGAAGTCGGTAAAGTCGCCGGGCAGAGGCCACAGCGGCGGACGCCGACGCTCACGGTCGTCCCCGTCCACCACATCCCACGCCGGATCAAACAACCGATACCCACTGCTCCAACTGCTCAGCAACATCAGCGACTCATCGCGATCACGACGCGAAATACTGGCCAGCACCGGGGGCACCGGATTCAATTCCCGCTCCTGCTGCAGGTCCGACACCACGTCCAGCACTCCGCCCGATGCCAGCGGCACACTGATGTCTCGCTGAAACTCGGCCGCATCCAGCGATAATCCGCCACTGATCAAGGCCAGCACCAACGCTAACCCGGCGGCGCCCGCGGACGTCGCAATCACCCACGTCAGGTTGGTCAGCACAAACTGCAGAAATATCTCAAACACACTGCCAACAACGAAGCAGCCTCGCCCCACCAACTGCATCAGACTGGTCAGCCAGCGACCTTCGAACAGCTCAATCAATGGCAGACTGTCGCCATACAACGTGGCCAGAAAAATGGCACACAGCAGACAGCCACACACAAACAAAATAAACGACGTCATGGCATTGCATCCCTGTGCCGCACACCGGACTCCTGATGCTTCCGGTCCGCCGAGGACGCCCCCGCAGTCCCCTCAGACTGCAGAATCTTACCAATTCCCCCGAGCTGTGGGAATTCTGAATTGCCGAATCCCAACCAGTCAATCGACTCAGCGAACGCCCGCCAGCTCCATCACGCCACCACGCGACTCAATCGACACACCTCCACCAGGTGCCAGCCGACGCTGAAACTGCTCGCGAATCTGCTCCATCCGCCGCCGATTCACTCCCAAATCCGAATGACCCACCCGCGACGCAGAGCGAAAATGCACCAGACCTGATCGCCGGTCATGATAAAATTCCACATCGTCACAGAAGCGAAACAGCAAACTGCGAAACTCCACCCGCAGATAATCACCCGTCTGCTCAACAATCATCGTCCGCGGCTGCTCGCGCACAATCTCGGCCAGCAGACTGATCGCACCATCGTCGCCCACCTCCGTCTGCAACGGCTCAATCCAGTGCTCCTGATTCTCCGCCTGTGTCGACACGCAGTTGGGACTGCCCGGACAGGCAGCCAACCGACCTCCCCGAACCCCCAGATTCCCGGGAGCCGGCGCCGCAAGGCTCATCACCAGCAGGCCCCCACAGCCCGCCAGAACACTGCCAAGGATGACAATTGCGACGGTAAGCACCGGACGTTTTCCTCGCTGCGTTGAACCCATGGACATGTCCCCCAACACAAACCACTCCACACGCCGCAGACCGCAGTTGCTGCTGACACATTAACAGCGAGATCTTTCTGTGTGCACAAAAGATCAGATATCTGTGCGCGGAAACACGCCCGGATTTTGCGTCCTGAGCCAACAACGGACACCGCCACAAGGCAACAAAGCACACCCGTCGTGGAGCAGAACACAGAATAAAGAGCACACCGCCGGCGTTTTCCGGTTAGTGCACCCTCCCCCTTGTCCTGCCCTGCGAGCTCACGGGATGCCCGGACTGTTGGCTGCTGACAAGCACTCCCGCCCGCTCAGTTCTGCTCAGGATTTTGCCAGCTGTCGCAGAACCGTGTGCAGGATCCCGCCATTGCGGTAGTACACGACTTCCACCGGAGTATCGATGCGGCAGGTCGTCACAAAATGCACGACTTCGCCGTCCGCCTTCCGCGCCATCACCTCGACCGCCTGACGCGGTACCAGTCGGTCGTCCAGACTGATGTCGAAAATCTCAGTCCCATCCAGACCCAGCGATTCACGACTTTCACCCTCACGGAACTGCAGCGGCAGGACTCCCATTCCCACCAGATTCGAACGATGGATTCGCTCAAAACTGGTCGCAATCACCGCTCGCACACCCAGCAGATACGTCCCCTTGGCCGCCCAGTCTCGGCTGGATCCCGTCCCGTATTCAGCACCGGCCAGTACCACCAGCGGAGTCCCGTGGTCACGATACTTCATGGCCGCTTCGTAAATCGACGTCTGCTCGCCACTGGGATAATGCACAGTCACGCCACCTTCCGTGCCCGGAACCATCAGATTCCTGAGACGAATGTTGGCAAACGTGCCGCGCGTCATCACGCGGTCATTGCCACGACGCGCTCCGTACTGATTGAAGTCTTCCGGCTTCACACCCTGAGCCTGCAGGTAGCGACCGGCAGGACTGTTGGCCTTGATCGAACCGGCCGGGCTGATGTGGTCAGTCGTGGTCGAATCGCCCACACTTACCAGACACCGCGCACCTTCAATGCCCTGAATCGGAGCAGGCTCGGTCGGCATGTCCACAAAGAACGGAGGCTCCTGGACGTACGTACTGTTGGCGTCCCATTGATACAGGTCACCCTCGCTGCCCGAAATCTTCTGCCACTCCGGCGGACCGGCACTGGCCTGCCCATACTGCTCAATGAACATCTCAGGACCCATGGATGAGGCCACTGCGTCGGCAACCGCCTGCTGAGTCGGCCAGATGTCCTTCAGATAAACGTCCTGACCCTGCGGATCCTGGCCCAGCGGCTGAGTACTGAGGTCGATGTCCACCGTACCCGCAATCGCATAGGCCACCACCAGCGGCGGACTGGCCAGATAGTTGGCCTTCACCAGCGGATTCACGCGACCTTCAAAGTTGCGATTGCCCGACAGCACAGCCGCCGCCACCAGATCACCACTGGTCACAGCCTTCGCTACCGGCTCGGGCAGCGGTCCGCTGTTGCCAATACATGTCGTACAGCCATAACCCACCGTCTGGAAACCCAGTGCATCCAGAGCCGTATCAAGGCCGGCTTTGCGGAGATACTCGGTGACGACGCGGCTTCCCGGAGCCAGACTGGATTTGACCCACGGAGCCCGCTTGAGCCCGCGAGCCACTGCGTTTTTCGCCAGCAGCCCCGCACCAATCATCACGCTGGGATTGCTGGTGTTGGTGCAGCTGGTAATGGCGGCTATCACCACCGCTCCGTCCGAGATCTGCGCTGGCTGCTCTGAGCCCTCCACTGCGACCGTCGGTGCGGCTCCGGTGCGACCAAAGCCGGGCAACGCCTTTTTCCACTCGGGCAGCATGTTCTTCAGCAGAATGCGGTCCTGGGGCCGACGAGGACCAGCCATGGATGGCACCACGTCCGCCAGATCCAGTTGCAGAGTACTGGTGAAGCGCGGCTCAGGCGAATTCGCCGTACGGAACAGACCCTGCTCCTTGTAGTAACGCTCGACCAGGTCCACCAGTTGCTTCGGTCGACCCGTACGCTCCAGATATCGCAGCGTCTCGGCGTCCACCGGGAAGAAACCAATCGTGGCACCGTATTCAGGAGCCATGTTGGCCAGAGTCGCCCGGTCAGCCAGACTGAGCCCATCGAGGCCGGGGCCGTAGAATTCAACAAACTTGCCCACCACCTTGTGAGCACGCAGCATCTGCGTCACCGTGAGCACGAGGTCGGTGGCGGTGGAACCTTCCGGCAACTGACCGGTCAGACGGAACCCAACAACCTCCGGAGTCAGCATGTAGATGGGCTGCCCCAGCATCACTGCCTCGGCTTCAATCCCGCCCACACCCCAGCCCACCACACCCAGACCATTGATCATGGTGGTGTGACTGTCAGTGCCCACCAGACTGTCAGGATAAGCCACACCATTGGTGGTCATCACTACGTCCGCCAGATACTCAAGATTGACCTGATGCACAATGCCCGTCGCCGGCGGAATCACGCGGAAGTTGTTGAAGGCCTTCTGGCCCCAGCGGAGGAACTGGTAACGCTCAATGTTACGCTCGAATTCAATTTCCAGATTGCGCTGCAAAGCAAACCGGCTGGCGAATTCGTCGACCTGCACACTATGGTCAATCACCAGATCACAGGGGACCAGCGGATTGATCTTTTTCGGGTCACCCCCCATGCGAACCATGGCACTGCGCAGAGCTGCGAGGTCAACGATCGCCGGAACTCCCGTAAAGTCCTGCAGAACAACTCGCCCAGGCTTGAATGGCACTTCGATTTCAGCCGGCTTTGCCGCATTCCAGTTGGCCAGATTGTTGACGTCGTCCGCCGTGACGACAAAGTTGTCCACATTGCGGAGACAGGCTTCCAGCAGTACGCGGATGGAATAGGGCAGAGTTTCAATGTCGCCGATACCGTCTTCCACCAGTTTTCGCAGCCGGAAGTACCGGACACTGCCGGCAGATGTTTTCAGAGTGGCTTCCGCACCAAAGGCATTTCCGGTAGTCATATCAGGCTCAGCACTGTCTGCAGAAAAATGGTGGAAAGGGACGTACGACGAACGGCTGCGGGCGCGCGACGCGAGCGCAGCCTGGGTGGGCAGTGTAATCGGACCGAATACGGATTTCGAATCAGCCCGGCGACTTCTGCGAGGGATTTCGGAAACGGCGAAGGGCCGACAGCGGAGCCATTGCACGCAGAAACTGCCGGCGAGATCAACAGATCGAGCGATTGCAACAAAAATCGCCGCGGAATGGCCGTTTGGTGTGAAAATGAGCTAAAATGCAGTTTATTTCGCCAAAAATTCGCACGACTGAAACCGCACATGACGCAACCGCTGGCAACTTCCGGTCGCTGCCGATCACGGAATCCCCAGCAGCGGCCGAATAATCAGCCACGCACCCGCTGTCAGCAACGGAACACCCACAAGGTTCAGCAGCAAACCCCGCCGCGCCATTTCGGTGGAGGGAATCCGGCCGGTGCCAAACACAATCGCATTCGGCGGTGTTCCCACCGGCAGCATGAAACCAGCACTGGCCGCCAGTGTGGCCGGTATGAACAGCATCCGCGGATCCAGACCCAGTGGTTCAGCCAATGCCAGCAGCGATGGCAACACCGCCGTCACCGTGGCCACATTGCTGGTCAGCTCTGTCAGCAGCACCAGAATCAGACAGATCGTCCCCACCGCCAGCCATGCCGGCTGCCCCTGCAACGGAGCCTCCAGCGATTTGGCCAGCCACTGAGCCAGTTGCGTCTTTTCAAAGGCTGACGCCAGAGCAAAACCGCCACCAAACAGCAGAATCATATCCCACGGCAATCGCACGGCTGTCGGCCAGTCCATCAGCGGAATTGCTCGACCCTGCGGATTGCGACAACCCGATGGCAGCAGAAACAACAGCACTGTCATCAGAATCGCCACGGTTGCATCCGAAATCGCCCCGCGACCCCGCAAGGCAGCCTGCAGCGTTTCATCACCCGTCACCCAGCCGCAGACTGCCGCAAAATACCACTGCCAGCCACTGAAAATGTGCACCCGACCAATCACCAGCGGTTCGCGAAATACCCACAACAGGGCCGTCAGTCCAAACACCAGCAGCATCAGCCATTCGGCCTGCGCCAATGAACCCAGTTGCTGCCGCCGCGCACGCAGCTCCCAGCGAATCTGAGCATCTGCCGGAGTCGTCCTCGGTAAGCCCCGCAGCAGACTGGCCACGACCACCACCAGATAACAGAGTGCCAGGGGACCACAGACCAGCAGCCAGTCAGAAAAGTACACATCCGGAGCCCCCGGCAACTGCTCACGATAAATTCCCACCGCCACACTGTTGGTCGGACTGCCCACCGGAGTCGCCATGCCGCCCAGCGTCGACGAATAGGCCAGACACAGCAGCAGCGGCACCGCCAGCGGAGATTTCCGACGCGGACCGCCCGCCGTCACCGGCTCTTCAAGGACCTGCAGCATCGCAAGGGCAATCGGCAGCATCAGCATCGTGGTCGCCGTATTGCTGATCCACATCGACAGCAGAAAAGTCGCCAGCGAAAACCCAATCACCAGACGCCGCGGACTGGCACCGACAAAACTGACCACCGTCAGCGCCATCCGACGATGCAATTGCCAGCGCTCGATCCCCAACGCAATCACCATGCCGCCGATGTACAGAAACAAACTGTCCTCCGCATAGGTCTTCGCAGTCTCCTTCGCACTCTGAATGCCCAGCAGCGGAAATAACGCCAGCGGCAGCAGACTGGCGGCCGCCAGCGGAATCGCCTGCGTCATCCACAACCCGGCCATCAACACCGCCACCGCAAGCAGACGATGCGCAGATGCCGTCATGCCGGTCGGAGTCGGCAGGAACAACACACCGCACGCCACCACCACAATGGCCACTGTCAGCCTCGGAGATACCGACGTGCTGTCCGTCTCGCCACGCGGTGATGAAGACTGCTGATCCATTCCCGGAACCTTCGTGCTGGTGATCAAGCGGAATCCTGCGTTGTGAAAACACAACACCTAAGCCTGTAACATGCTAATCGGTCTGAACACCGGTTCCTCTGTTTTGTTTACCCGAGCAAACGCTGTCACCGAATTCAGGACTGTCAGGGCCGAAATTCGGGGAGTCAATGCGGGGAATTCTCTTAATCTATCGTTGTGACCAATGGTTTACATCGGGATTCCCGTTGTTTTGTCGTTGGATTCGGCAGAGGAATTGCTGCCGTATCAGCAGGCTCCGTGGTGTTAAAGACACCGCTTCTCATTCAACAGACCGGCGAAGTCTGTTCAGTCCCCCGATTTCTGCCTGCAGACTCCCATGATGCACAACAACAGTTTTATGACCCGGCTGTTTCAACAGTTGTTTCCAGCCACAGAGCGCAGGCTCAGTCGTCAGCGTTCCATGGTCATTGAAAAGCTGGAACAGCGGCAACTGCTGGTGGGTGACATCAACGGTCAGATCTGGGTCGATACCATTGTCAATGGTCGCAATGACGCGGGCGAGCGCAGTTTGCCGGGCTGGCCCGTGTTTATCGACTCCAGCGGAGACGGCCTGCTGACGCCGGGTGAACCCGTCACCGCCACAGACGCCAATGGCAAATACCTGTTCACCGGGCTCACGGCCGGCAACGTGCGAGTTGCCACGATCGTGCAACCCGGCTTCAGTATGCTCGCCGGCCGTCAAAGGCTGGTCACAGTCGCCGTGCGGGACCGTCGCTCGGTGTCGGCGGATTTTCCAGTGGTGACTGCCGCGGTTGTCACGGGCCGCGTGACCGGTACTATTTTCAGCGATCTGAACGAGAACGGGATCAAGGACCCTGGTGAGGGTGGAATCTCGGGCTGGACAGTCTTCGCGGACTACAACAGCGATGGCTTTCTGACGACCGGGGAACCGACCGCTGTGGCGAATGCGGACGGCGATTACATTCTGGGATCGGTTTCCGCCGGGACATGGCCCATCTATCAGATGCCTGTCGGGGGTTTTCGCACAACTGCCGCAGGTTCTTTGTTTCCCCTGCAGAATGCTCCGAATTTCAAAACAGTCACTGTCGTTGCTGCTGCCACCGCCACAGCATCATTCGGGAACTGGATTCCGCTCGTGGGGACGATCAGTGGCACAGTCTGGAACGATGCCAACGGGGATGGCTTGAAGGGAACCGGCGAGACGGCTCTGGCGGGCCGTCCGGTGTTCATCGATCTGAATCGCGACGGCGTTCAGGCGGCCACCGAACCGGCTCGTACCACCGATGCCAACGGGGCCTACACGTTCACGGACATTCGCACGGGGGCCTACCGTGTGACCGAGTTGCTGCCGGCAGGATTCATTCCCTCGGAAGGCCGGCCGGCCGCCGTGGAATCACTCGTGGTGCGAGCTGGCACCAGTGTCGTCGACTTCTTCAACCTGCAGCCTGTGGCTGGCAGCCTTTCCGGAACACTCTGGAATGACCTGAATGGTGACGGCGTTTTTGGAACCGGCGAATCGCCGCTGGCAGGCTGGACTGTCTACATCGATCTGAATTCCGATGGCAGCCTGACCGCCGGTGAACCAGTGTCGGTGACAGCAGGCTCTGGTACCTACGCTTTTCCCAGTCAGGCCTATGGCACAAAGAACGTGCGAATCATTCCGCAGCCGAACTGGGCAGTGACCAGTCCGGTTGCTGGCGCAGCCTCGTTCCTGCTGCTGAATGGTCAGACCCGGACAGCTGTCAACTTCGGGCTCCGCGAACTGCTGGGGGATATTCGCGGAGTTGTGGTGGATGATGTCAATGGCAACGGTGTGCAGGATGCCGGCGAACTGCCGCTGCCCGGCCAGACGGTTTTTGCCGATCTGAACAACGATGGCCTGCTGACCGTCGAAGAGCCAGTCGCACTGACGGCGTCTGACGGTTCGTGGCTGATTTCGCGTCTGCCCTCCGGAACTCGATCCATCGTCCATCAGTTGCCGGCTGACCGGATTCCGGCCATCGGTGCACCGGTCGTGCGCAGTACTGCCGTGGGCATTGGTACGACCTCGACAGTGGATTTCTTCACGCTGATTCCGACTGTGGGTTCCGTCGCCGGCAGCGTGTTCAGTGACGTGGCCTCGGACGGTCTCTTCAATGCCGGTGATGTTCCGCTGGCAGGCTGGCAGGTGTTCGCGGATCTGAATGCAAACACCGTGTTCGACGCCGGCGAGCCGAATGCCCTGTCGGCTGCCGACGGCAGTTACCTGCTGACCGACCTCGCTTATGGTCCGGTGACCATTCGTCAGACGATGCTGCCGGGATTTACCGCCACCACATTCCCCTCGGGTGCAGCGATCCTGCTGCTGAACGGCGAAAATCGCACTGGTATCAGTTTTGGACGACACGACCTGCAGCAGTATGCAATCAACGGAAATGTCTTCAGCGATGTGAATCACAATGGTATCCGGGATGCCGGTGAACGTGGTCTGAGCGGTGTCACCATCTATCTGGATCTGAATAACAACAGCGCAGTGGATCCGGGTGAACCTGTCACAACGTCAATTGCTGATTACTACTTCACGCCGACTGTCGATGAAACCGGGGACTACTCCTTCACCCATCTGGGCCACGGAACCTACACCATTCGGGAAGTTGTTCCTGTCACGATGGATGCCACACCCGCTGCGGCTCAGGTACGCACCCTCACCCTGCCCTCCGTGGTTCCGCCTGTCGCCAATTTCGCCAACGTGTTCCGGGCCAATGAAATTCACGGCGTGGTGTTTCATGATACTGATGCTGACGGAACTCCCGATCCCGGCGAGCTGCGGCGGTCCGGCGTCTCCGTTTATCTTGATCTCGACCGCGATGACGTCTGTGACATTGATGAGCCCGAAGCACTGACCGGTGAGGATGGCAGCTACAGCTTCACGGGTTTGGTTCCCGGCGCGTGGGTGGTGCGTGAAAAAATCCGGCAGGCGGGGCCATGGACGACAGGTCAGCCCGCTGGCGGAATCCTGTATCCTGCGGGAAACAGCAATCCGGTTGCCGGCAATGTGACTCCCACAGCCATCAATATCAGTCTGGCCGCGGGTGAAACGTCCCTGCATAACGTCAGCCTGACTCTGCCGGCCGCCGGCAGTCTGTCCACCATGGTGGACGTGTTCCTGCTGTTCGACGATACCGGCAGCTTCACCGCCAATAGTCCGATCGTCCGAGCCGCGTTCCCGGATATCATCGCCCGCCTGCAGACCGCACTGCCGGGCGTTGATCTCGGCTTCGGTGTGGGACGATTTGAAGAGTACGGCAGTTTCGCCGGTGAGTTCCCGGAAGGCCGACCCTTCATTCTGAATCAGCCCATCGTCGAATCCACTCGCACTGGCTTTGCCACTGCCATTCAGGCTGCACTCGATCGGATGGCTCCGGGATACGGTGGCGATGGCCCTGAGACCGACATCGAAGCGTTGTACCAGCTGGTGACGGGGCTGGGGTTTGACGGCAACAACGACGGTTCACGCCTCGGCAGTGGTCCGGCGGGCCCTGTGGCGACGCAGCTGTTCCCAGGCGCATCCGGTGACGTGCCTCCGTTTGTCTCGTTTGTCCCCGATGCTGCTGCGGGGGTACTCACCGCAGCAGGTACGATCGGCGGAGCGGGCTTCCGCGCCGGTGCGCTGCCCGTGATCCTGACAGCCACGGATATCGGAGTCGCGTATCAGCCGCAGGGCGAAACCGTCATCACCGGAGTTGACGGAACCACACTGCCCGTCTCTGCACTGACTCAGACGTCCCGCAACACCACTCCATTCAGCAGCGGAGCCGGGCTGCAGGAAACCATCACAGGCCTGAATGCGCTGGGCGCCCTCGTGATCGGACTGGGCACCAATGATCCTGCCACTGTCGATCCGCGACAGATGCTGGAATCCCTCGCGCGGCTGACCGGTGCCGTCAACCGATCGACTCAGGCGATTCCCAATGGCACGCTGGCCCCCATCAATCCCGGCGAACCACTGTATTTCAAAATCCAGACCGGGTTTGCCGCCACCGTGGCTGACGGAGTGACGCAGGCCATTCAGAACGCTGTCACCAGCGTGGCCATGGATATCACAGTCCGCGCGTCGGATCCGCGAGTGCAACTGGTGAACACGACGGGCGTGCTGGCAGGTATTGCCGCCGGCCAGACAGCAACCTTTGACATCCAGTTCATCGGCGATGGACGACCGGCACGCTTCGATCTGCAGTTCATCCGCTCGGGCACCAATGTGGTGCTGGGCTCAATACCCGTCGTGCTCAGCACTCCCATCCCCGGTGATGGTTACCAGTTCGAGGATCTGCTGGATGGCGACATTCATCGGTCTTCGCATTTCGGACACTATTTTGCCAATGCAGCCCCGCTGTTCACCGGTGGAGCCGATCAGGTGGTGCTGGAAGATGCCGGGGCTGTGGCCATACCCGCATGGGCCACCGGAATTTCACCGGGAACCGCCGACGAGTCGGCTCAGCAACTGCAGTTCCTCGTGCAGAATGATCAGCCGGGGTTGTTCTCAATGCAGCCCCGCATCACAGCCGACGGCACCCTGTCGTTTACTCCCGCTGCCAACGCCTCCGGATCCGCCGTGGTCACAGTGCAACTGCAGGACAATGGCGGTAATGGTCCGGGGGGCGTCGATATCAGCGCTCCCGTGACTTTCCGGATTACTGTGCAGCCGATCAATGACACGCCGAATGCGGCTGCAGACCAGTGGCAGATATCGGAGAATGACAGTCTGAGTGTTGGCCCGGCCGGAGTGCTGGCCAATGACACGGATGTTGAGGCCAGTCCACTGACCGCGGTCCTGCTGGCCGGCCCGCAGCATGGTACCTTCTCGCTGAATTCCGATGGCTCGTTCACGTGGTCGCCACCTGCCGGATGGTACGGTACCGACAGCTTCAGTTACAGCGCCAGTGACGGGATTGAACTGTCTGCACCCGCCACGGTCAGCCTCACCGTCAATCACCTCAATCAACTGCCCGCAGCCACAGATGATCAGTTCAGTCTGCTGGAGGAGAGTGTCCTGACCATCGATCTCCCGGGAGTGCTGCTCAATGACAGTGATGCGGATGGTGACCCGCTCACCGTTCAGCTGCTGACCGCAACCAGTCACGGCAACCTTGTGCTGAACACCGACGGCTCGTTCGTCTACACTCCCGCAGCCAACTTCTTCGGCACTGATTCCTTCACCTACAGGGTCAACGATGGTTTTGGAAACTCACTGCCGGCCACGGTGCTGCTGACAGTGACCGGAATCAACGACGCTCCGGTGGCCACAGCCGATCGCTGGAGCATCAATGAGGATCAGGTGCTGAATGCGGTGCCCGGCATTCTGCAGAATGACATCGATCCGGATGGAGATGTTCTGACCGCAGCACTGGTGACCGGCGTGCTGCACGGGACTTTGCTGCTGAATTCCGACGGCACTTTCCAGTACACTCCGAATCTGAATTATTTCGGAGAAGACAGTTTCACGTATGCTGTCAGCGACAGCCTTGCTGAAGCGGTCACGACCACAGTGACGCTGACCATTCTGCCCGTCAATGATGCTCCGGTTGTCCAGCCTGACAGCTACACACTGGCTGAAGATTCGTCGCTTACCATTCTGCTGCCCGGAGTCCTTGGAAATGACACGGATCCGGAGGGCAGTCCGCTGACGGCGGTACGGTTGACCCTGCCTGCCCGCGGCACTCTGGTATTCAATGCCGATGGAGCCTTCACTTACACACCGGTCGCCAATTTCACCGGCATCGACAGTTTCACCTATACCGCCAGTGACGGCCTGCTGCAGTCCGTCGCGACAACCGTGACGTTTACCGTCACCCCCGTCAATGATGCTCCCACCGTCGGAAACGATACCGCCGGCACAGCATGGAACACGGCAGTCACCGTGGCAGCACCGGGTGTTCTCGCCAATGACCGGGATGTGGACGGTGATCCGCTGACTGCGATTCTGCTGACCAGTCCGGCCCACGGCACTGTGGTGCTGAATGCCAATGGCTCCTTCACATATGCCCCGGCCTTCAACTACAGCGGCGCTGACAGCTTCAGCTATGCGGCCTCAGACGGCGTGCTGAATTCCATTGCCGCCACAGTCAGCATCACCGTGGCACCGCCGCTGCTGGTGCCGAAGTTCTTCGTGGTGGACGGAACTGCCGCATCCAGTTTCCAGTATGCTGCCGATGGAACTCCCATCACCAGTACTCCACTCAACACCCGCAACACGCGATCCCGCGGAGTCGCCACAAACACCACGGGAACTCTGTTCTGGGTCATTGACTCTGCCGGCGACGTTTTCGTCTATTCACGTGACGGTGTTCTGCAGGGATCATGGACACCGCAGAAAGTGGGCAAGCCGGAAGGTATCGCTGTGTGGGGCAATGATCTGTGGCTGGCGGACCCGACCACCGATCGGATCTACAAATTTACGGGTGGGGCAGCCGCGCGGGCCGGTCGCATCAATGTGACCTCCAGCTTCGCCCTGAATACCGCCAATCTGAATGTCACGGATATGGTTACGGACGGGGTGCACATCTGGACTGTCGATGACACGCTGGCAACGGACCGCGTCTTCCGGTACTCGATGGCGGGTCTGCTGGAGGGCAGTTGGAGCCTGACTGTAACTGCCGCGACCCCCACCGGTATTGCTCTGGATCCCAACAATGTGAACCATCTGTGGATCGTGGACTCGGGCACGGATCGCGTCTATCAGTATGACGCCGGTACGGCGCGCACCACCGGCAGCCAGGCTCCCAGTCAGTCCTTTGCTCTGCCGGCCGGCAACCTGAATGCCACGGGGATCGTGGACCCGTTCACGGTTCCGACGACAGCGTGGCAGCCCGTCTCGGTGCCAGCCGCTGCGAACAATGGTTTCATGGGCCCTGTGCCGCGACAGCCAGCCACCACATCGGCTTCCGCTGCCGCAGCCTTCCACGCAGTCCCGTTGCCATCGGAACGACCACAGTTCGGGCCACCAACCCCTGCTGGAACTCGCACCGCCGCAGCAGTCTTTGCAGGCAGTCGAGCAACCAGTCGACCCACAGTGCAGCCCATCCCACCGGCCATCAGCCCCACATCAGCCGATCTGTTCTTCGGTTCATCGCTGCTGACGGATTCACTGCTGCAGGACCTGCTGACAGGTGTTTGACGCCTCGACATCACGAAAAGACATGAAGCCGTCGCACCGGCACTCCTGACGCCGAGGACAAAAACCGTAGCCTGGGCTTTAGCCTTTGTCGTTACCCATAAAAGCGGGTGTCTGCGATGCCTTTCCGCCGCTGCATCCCAGGGAATTCAGACTTTTCGGCCTGCAAAGTGAAACCGCTCCAATCCGTCAATGGTGATCGGCGAATGCATTGGCTGTGAATTCAGGAACAGATTTGGGACCTCTGACCCGAGTCCATCGGGCGATCCCGAGGCTACGTTGTGTCTGGCCGTTGGCCCATTGGGGGTCGGTTCCGCGGCAAACTCTTTTGAACCATGACCCCTGCAAAAGGGGTCATGACAATGGCTGCGCCGGGGCTACCGGAAAACGGCGTTTCAGGCCTGACTCGCAAACGCGGGCAAGCCGAACCAACAAAACGAGGCCCTGAGGCCCGCACCAGGCCTGAAGGGCCGGTTTCAGCAGAGCCAGGTGCGTGAGCCCCCGGAAACCCCGTGCACGACCGCGAAAACCAGACACGCCTTGAAATCGGCCCTTCAGGCCTGAAAACGAATTTGTGGGGTGCCCCAGACCGAGGGCGGAGCCCTCGGTGAAGGGCTCGAATCATCGCCTCAAACCGCCCCACCGGAATCAAGGGGGGCAGGCTGTGATTCCGCATGCAACCCCGGAGCCGCTGAAAACAGCTCCTCCGAATCCTCCGGGGCAACGGTCTCGCAGAACAGCGTCAGTGGCGGTGCGGAGACATTCTCTGGGCGCTCAGGCTGGTTTTCGGCGACGACAGGGACATACCGTCGAACGAGTCCGCCGATCATTCCGACTGCCCCGAAAAACAGGCCCGCCAGAATCGCTCCACCAGCGTCGTTCAG
>CAITYU010000114.1 GCA_903896675.1 uncultured Planctomycetaceae bacterium | reverse complement strand
CCACCGACCACCGACAGCCGACCACTGACAACTGACAACTGACAACTGACAACTGACAACTGACAACTGACAACCGACCACTGACAACCGACCACCGACCACTGACCACTGACCACTGACCACTGACCACTGACCACTGACCACTGAGCCCCTATCCTCCCCCCGCCTCTGCCGCACGCCTCCCATACTCCGCGATCGATCGCTCAAAAGCCTCCCACGCCGATTCCCGCTCCCCCGCCGCGATGTTCCCCGCTCGCACTCGCCACAACTGACGAATCGTTTCCTGACACCAGCGCGCACTTGCGGCAGACACACGAATGGGACGCCCACCCACAATCACCTCCACAGGATTCGTATGCAACTGCGGAAAACTGCGAATCGCCAGCCAACTGCTGCTCGCAACCGGAACCTCAAACTCCAACTCCTGCTCCTGACCGTCCGCCGCAATCACCCGCACACCCGCCACCTTCCCGTTCACCACCAGCTCCACACGCCGCTCCCCTCCCGACAACCACCGCCGCGAACGCTCACCATGCAGAGTCACCGTGTCGCCCAGCCACCGCGGACGATCCTCCGCACTACGACTGGCATACGCAATCGACTCCGGCATCTCAGGAGCTGCGCTGACCGTGACCCGCACACGCACCATCCCGCCCACAGCCAGATTCAGACACTCGCCCACCGTCGCCTGCTCCTCACCGCTTTTCACCTGCAACGCCAATGCATGCATGTAGCCGTCCGACACATAGCTGCGTCCGGCAGCCAGACCCGCGCACCACTCCCCAAAATCCAGCGGCTGCTGACCCAATTGCACATAACTGCGCCCCTGACCCACCGCCATCCCACTCATACACGGAAAATCCGTCTCACCCGCAGCCTTCAGCGAATATCCGCAGTTCAGCACGTGATACCACATGTTCCATTCGGCGATCCGCGGAGTATCCATGGCGCTGATGAAGTCACACACTCCCTCTGACACCGCCACCGGCAATTCCATGGCACCCACACTGTTCATTTCCGGGATCGCCAGATTCGGCAGCTCATCCGCCACGCGATCCACCGCCGACTGCAGCTCTCCAACACTCAAACCGCCATCCCCGTCCGCATCCACCGCCCCGAACGACATCGGCAGCAGCGCCACCTCACTCTCAGCCACACTCACCAGCCCGCTGCCATCCACATCACACTGCTCCAGCAGCCGCTGCGCTGCCCGACGCGGATCAATCTGCAGACCACTGCCCGAATGCGCAAAACCCGTCGTGGCACCCTGCTGCTTCGCCCAGCGCAACACCGGAGTCGTCCACGTTGGCCAGCCCTGTTCCTTCGTCCCGCCGGATCCCGGATACACCTGATCGGACAGATTCAGCAGACACACATGACCCAGCGCCTGAGATCCAAAGCCGCTGACCTCCAGATCGTACTTCATCAGCGTCCGACCACGACTCAATTGATCCACCTGAGGACGAAAGAACTGCCGCTGATACTCAAAACACGGACCCCACGTCAGCACACAGCCCACATTCAACCCCTCGCCGCTGATCTGCCGAAACATGTCTTCCGGCAGCACTCCCTCAGTCGGGTTCTGGTAGTGCGCACACCCGGCTCCGTGAATGTGATGATCGCCGGAATACCAGCCATGACGGACCGGTGACACCCACCGTCGCGGCTGAATTGTCAGAACCTGTACGGCCGACTCGCCCGGCTTGTCCGACATCGGCCGCACAATCAGTTTCTGCTGCTGCCGCAAATACTCCGGCCCCCGCGAAGACTCAACGTCGTACTGCCCCGGAGCCAGCCAGACAATTTCACCGTGACTGCGATAAATCTGCTCCTGAAAAAACAGATCCGGTGCCAGTCGACGAACCTGCGACGGCCAGACACGCCCCTGCGGATCCCGAATCAACAGTCGCACAAACCCTTCCGAGTCCTCAGCATCCTGCACCTCAATCCGCACCGGAACCGCCGGACGGCTGTCAAACACCACAGGCAGCTCTGCCCGGAAACCGAGATCCTGCGTTTGCTGGCCCACCGAAAACTGCAGGACAATTTCCTGAGCCCCCGCATCACTCGTGCCAATCAGCAGAATCGCATACTCAACCGGCACACCCGACAAACCGGCGGTCATCGGCGGTGCCGAGTACCAGTCGAGCACTGCGAAACGACGCGGCCCGGCCGGTGGCGCCTCCACCTGATGCAGCGTCGGCTGATCCAGTCGATCGACCGACAGCCGAGTCGATCCGCTGTAAGACGGCCCAGCCTGAGGCGACTGGATCACCAATCCCGCTTTCACAGCCCCGGCATTCTGTATCCTGACCAGCGCCGCAGTGAAACCCGCCTGCTGCAATACCACCTGCCCACGCCCACGCTCGACACGCACCCGCGACTCAGGGTTGATACTGACCACAGCCAGCACATGCGGATCCAGCAGCCGCCGAATCGCCGCCGCATCCTCAGACTGAATCGCCGACTGCAGTTCGGTCTGAGCCAACCCGGGCAGCGGCTGCCCAAGAAACTCAAAAGCCTGCAGCAACCGCGATGCATTCGAAGCCAGCGGCTGCCCGGACTCCTGACCGCACGCCACCGTCGACACCAACCACACGCCGAGCAGCAAAATTCTGCGCATCCGTCGCCTCTCCCCCCTGATCGCCGCCACGCTCCGCTTCCAAACTTCGACCAACCCGCCCCGTCAGCCTACGCAATTACCCTGAGACTGCCAACAGACTGGTTCAACAATCCCAAACCCACACCCCACCGCCCCCCCCAAACGCCATAACGTCTCAGGCAATGAACAGGTTGACATTGCAGCCCGACAAATGGATTTGACAGCCCCATCCCCCACGCCCAAAAGCACCGCTGATATCCCGCACCCCCCAAAACACTCCGGGACATAGGGGAATATCGATTACCCACTGAGACTTGTCTTCTTGCCTCACTCAGAGACCACTCTGAATACTTGTAGATAATGAGTCCCATTTCACACTTAATTGCTTCTTCATCTCAGTGCTCGCACCATCTCTGCTTCCCCAACCCATAACACAATGTCCTGTCATTTTTTTTATTGGGCATCCGTGTTGCATGCAGACGGAATTTGGCTTCTGACTCACAACCAGACGCTGCCTACCAGCACATGATTCCGCCAACGCTCTCACTTCCTGACAGGTTTCTCTTCATGAACGCGAAGACATGTTATCTGTTGTGCAAACTGGCCATATACACAATGTGCGCACTGCTGCTGCCCTGCAGCGCGGCCACGGCGGGCATCATCTTCATCAACTTCGATGACGTCCCCCCAGGAAACGACTCGGGAACTCGTTATTTACCCCTTGGAGTCCGATTCTTTGTGGGAAATGCTGCCCAGGGACTCTCCACTGCCATCCGCACAGATTCCAATGGCAATCCAATCACCGGTCGCATTTCGAATTTCGGCACTTCAGTCTCCAGCCCGAATGTGCTTGTCCCGGCAGGCGGATCAAACGACGATCTCTGGGTACAATTTTACAATACAACAGACCAAACCAGAACATTTGCGTCATACGCCTCGATCCAGAATGACGCAGAAGGCTTTCCACAAATCTACATGGAGGCATTCAATCAGGCAGGCAACTCCATTGCCAGAACAAACCTGCTGGGACCAGGTGTCTATGGTGCGATCAGTCATCCGGACATCTGGCTGATCAAGTTCTATGGACAACCGGGCTCACTCGGAAACATCGGTGTAGACAATTTCAGCTTCGAACTGCAGTCGACCGCGGTGCCCGAGCCCTCTGCAGGGGGATTCGCTCTCCTGCTGGCTGCCTGTGCCGGCCTGATTCATCGTCGCCGCTTCTCCGCCACAGCACTACTCACGCGGACGGCCCCGTCGAACCCACACGCCACGTGACAAAAACGCCCGTTTCCGCCCGCGTGTTTTCTTCATCCTGAAAGTCGGCATTCAACGAGACACTTGTTTCCTCGGTCGGTCATCGGTCTCAATCGCACCACATCACATCAGGACACGTCTCCTGCGACGCCGGGATCACCGGCGCAACTCCACACGGTGTCGACAAACTTCTGCCACTGCAGGGTAACAATCAACCATAAAACCCCTGCGGTCACGACGGTTCCCACAAGAAATCCCAGCGCCGGATGCAACTGGTCCACCACGAACACATAACCCTCACATAGCACAGAACAGCCCAACGCCAATGCACCGCCCTTCCCGCGTATCGGACGCTTACGCAGATCCGCAAGTCTCAGTAACGGAACCTGATTCATCCCGATCAGTCCGGCACTGGTCAGCAGCGTCACCACGCCAAAACAAGCCACAGGCAGACACAGGACCACAGCAAGCGGGTTCAATACAAATGCCCGGCGTTCCTGAGTTTGGATCACCCAACTGCTGTTGTCATGCAGCATGTCCAACACTGCCTTGCGAACACTTTCATGGGACAACGTCAGTTCTGCGCTGTTGCCACAGCCACTCACCACACATGCATTCTTCCCCGAGGTGAATTCAATTCGTTCAATGTCGTCGATCTGCCAGACCTGCACTCGCCCTTTCTGAACCGGATTCGTAACAGTTTCGCCGTCGAACATAACACCGTCGGGATCGCCCTGCAGCAGACACTCAATGATGTCAATCGTGGCATCCTCAATCGGGCCCACCACAAAATGACGCCCCACAACACCATAGATCTCCTGCCACGATTTCCCCAGACGCAATGCGTCCGACTTCGCCAACTCGGCATACCTGCTCCGCGCCAAGTCGCGGACAAGTCGAAACATGAGTTGCAGGCCAGGGAAAATCGCCAGCAGAGGCCACGGAGAAGACAAAGCAATCGCCACCAGAGCCCCGCCGGCGATCAGGAATGCTCCGCAGAATACGAAGCCCCGCGAATTGAGTTTGATGAGAAAATTCAAAGTTTCCCCCGCACGGCGCAGTGCTGAATTCATCGCCCTCGCAGTTTCGATGGGCGCACCCCGAATGTCAAGCTGAGATCAGATGCAACCGTGGAACACCCAGATGCGATTCGTCCGTGTCAATCCGTTGCTCCCATGAATTGCACCCCGCCCTGAAATCACCCCCAGCACAAAAACCGTACCCCGGGCATTCCTGCCAGAACAATTCCTTCAAAAACACCGGTAAGACTGAACAACCAAACGCGATTTCACATCACAAAACGCCTGTCGTCTCTGACCTCTGAAAAGCCCCGGTCGTGCTGTCCATCAACACCCGCGAATAGTCATCCGTGTCATCCGTGGTCAGAAAACAGTTCCCGCCCAGCCCTGCCGACGTCTCCCTTCAGCACATCACAAACGGCGATTTCATTTCGTGTCTTTCGTGGTTCACACAAACTCCACGCATCCAGTCCCTCACCATCGCCTCCTGGCACCTCACCACGTCGCCCTCGACAGTGGGAGTCTTCGGCTGGAAACACTCCCAGCACAAAACCATAGCCTCGGCTTCAGCCCGGGCACCTTCGTCCCGTCATCCTTGAAATCCCCGGTGTTTTCAGGGGATAGGGCCACGCAGGAATGACGCCGAGGACAAACAAGGTAGCCCGGGCATTCTTGCCCGGCCCATCCCTCGAAGAACACGTCGTTGTTCAATGAATTGAAGTCGTTTTGACGCCACAAGACGACTTTTGTCCCCCGCGTCAGGAAGGCCCGGGTTACACTTTTTTACACGGCTTCATTCGTGCCCCGACCAGTCCATCACCGGCCACAAAAAAACCAAACCACCCACGACCACTCAGCCGTGTCATCCGTGGTCAACAACAGCTCCCGCCACGCTCCCGCCGACGACCCGCCTCAGCGCGCCGCAACGGCAAATCCATCTCGTGCATTTCGCTGTTCAAAAACCCCTCACAACCTCGCACGGCCGGTCGCCGCCTGAGGCTGTGCCACCCGGCCCGGCTGAGGCTTCGCCGCTCGCCAGAATGCCGGTCGACGCTGCACCGGAGCTGCCTCCGGAAGATCACTCCCCACCGCTACCGCACTCGCAGACCGCGCCGATGACTTCGCAGCAGACTGCGGCAACACAACTCGCCCCCCGGCAACCTCCGCAACCCGCGGCTCCGGAACCACCGCCTCCGACTCCTCAGCAGCGACCTCTGCAGCAGCAGCCGCAGCATCAGCAGGGCCCGCAGCACCCGCAGCACCAGCAGCACCTGGCACCGCCTGAGCATTCTCGGAGGACTGCTCCGCTTCGCTCGGCTCGTGCACCCGCATGTCCTTGTACTCCAGCAATGAACCCTTCTCAAAATGCAGATTCTTCAGGGCAATCGCATACTCAGCCCGCGCACGAAAAAACTGCGACTCCGCCGCATACATCCGACGCACCGCATCGATCCGACGATCGTCCGTCGAATCATCCCGAGCGTCAATCGCTTCGTAATACCGACGCGCCGCCAGATACTGGTCAAGACTGTCCTGCAATGCCTGCCACGTGCGTTCACGATCCGTCCACGCTCCCGACAGACTGCTCAACACCTCCCGCTGCTGCTCACGCTGCACCGTCCGCTCACGCATCAGATTCAACTCGGCATGCGACACCGCCGCATGCGCCCTCCGAAATCCCAGGGGCACACTGAATTCCAGACCCACCGCCCATTCCTGATGGTCGCCCGTCCCCAGATTGCCAAGGGATGTGTCAGGAGCCCCCCCGGTGGCCGTGCCCCCGCCTGCGAAAGTGTCACCAAAACCTCGCACTCGGTACCGCCCCACAGCATCCAGTTGCGGCTTCAGATAATTCCTCGCAGCCACCAGCTCCAGCTCTCGCTTCTTCACCGCCAGATTCTGACGCTGCAGTTCCGGACGACGCTGTAAAGCCTCCTCCGTCGTCATGTCCCAACTGAACAGAAACTCCGCCATCGTCGGCTCATCCGCCGGACGAATCACATTGCCGTCCGCCGCCGGCAGACCCGTCAGCAACCGTAACCGCCGCTCGGCCGCCAGCACTCCGCCACCCGACTGCAGCGTGCCACCCGCAGAACCGTTGCGGACTTCTGTACCATTCAACAGCCGACCGTACAACGCCTCCTGCACCTCGTTCCGCAACTGCAGCACCTGCTGACGAACCCACGCCTCGTCCACCGCATTGATGCTGCTGGGACCACCCCGCTGCTGCTCGGCCTGCCGCACCAGCTCGTACTTCTCATGATATAATTGCGCCACCGCAGCATGCGACTTCCGCAGAGCATCATAGTTCCGCCACGCCGCGTACAGATCCCAGTAACCATTCTCCACATTGCTCACATAATCACGCAGCGATGCCTGAAAATCAGCATTCGTCATGTCGCCGTTCACCCGCGCAATCAGAATCCCATTGTAACTGCCTGGCTGCGATAACGGACCGGCAATCCGATTGAACTCCACACCACTGCCCTGCAGCAGCGACTGACGTACCTCACCCTCCACAGCCGTGTTCCAGCCACTGCGAAAAGTGTTCGCCGGAGCATTGTTGCTGTCAAAATCCGCCAGACTGCGCACCGCCACCTGTGACCCCGCCACCGTTCGCTTCGATAACTCCATCCTGTAGTCGTGAAAATCCTGCAGAAAACTGTTGGTGCCACCCGCGTAAAAACTGTTGTTGTACAGCCGGTCGTTGCGATTGAAATTCGCGGTCGCTGACAACTGCGCATCAAACGCACTCAACGCAGCCTCACGACCAAAACGCGGATCCACCTGCTGCAACTGGCGATTCACCGTCGACATCGCCGCATCCGGTGAACGCAGCACCACGCCGCCAATGTCCCGCAGAATTCCCGAGGTACGCAATCCCCTCGCCATCACGTCCGATAACCCTTCGTCACGCCAGCACTCACCCTTCTCCAGATCCTGCACCGACACCGGCTGTCGCGGATGACGCAGATCCCCGTACACCTCCACACCACCCCGATCAATCGCCGCACTCAATCGCTCCACCCGACGCGCAGTCCCCACAGGACCGTCGTCATCACCGCCGGCCGCCAAACCCGCTGAGGCCACACACAACCCACCCCCCAGCAACAATCCGAACCGCACACGCCGCCACCCCGGTCGCCGCAGCAACCGAACCAGCCCGCTCAGCAATCCCGTCTGCCCCGGCATGGATCAAATCCCCACAGGAAATCAAGAAAATTCCGACGCTCCCCGCACCAGTCCCCGCGCAACGGAAACCCGCACGGACAATCCCGCATCCTCATTTTCATCGGCACGATCGTCACCCAATTGAACAGAAACACCACGAATCACTGCCGCAAAACCGTCACCAGCCGCACAAACCGCCCCGACTGCCCAAATTCCACACCCAAAACTCCATTCCCACGTCAGAAACCACGATCCTGCGACATCCGCCAAACGAAACCCCACCCTTCAGCCGTTACTAATACAACCACGAATGGACACGAATGAATTCAACCTTTGCACGATCAAGCCGGACAACGGAAAGAAGCCACACGGCAAAATCACCGCGGAATACTGGTTTTCCGCACTCAAACAGGGAGTTGCACCACGGTGGAAGTCCATAGCCACGATTTGATGCTGAAAGCCGAAGTTTACCGGACTGTGGGCTGCGCCATGCAGGTCTTGAATACTCGTGGACATGGCCTGCTGGAGAAATCTTACGAAAACGCACTCATCGCTGAGTCGAAACTGCAGGCCGTACCAGTCAGACAGCAGCCATCGTTTGAGGTAGTCTACAAACATGTTGTCGTGGGCGAGTACATCCCGGACCTGACAGCCTTTGACGAAGGGATTGTCGAGACAAAAACAAGCGAAAAAATCTCTGACAACGAACGAGGCCACGTGATCAACTATGACGCCGAGGACAAAAACCGTAGCCTGGGCTTCAGCCCGGGCAACTGACTCACCGCTCCACCCCAAAAACACTGCATTTTTCAACCGGAGGAAGTCCGCCTCACACTGCCAGCCGACTTTTGTCCCCCGCGTCAACTATCTGCGTATTACGGGCCTGAAAGTCGGTGTCATTCTGAATTTCACACATGCCAGACTCGAATGGGAACGCATCATCCCGTAACACTTTTCAGATGCGCCGATCTCCCGTCCTCGACCCCGACGAAAAACATATCAGGGGCTTAATCACCCCTGTGCTCAAATCTACCACAAAGCCAATTCGAACAGACCTTCAGCAAACAAACAATCCACGTTTCTGCACCCATTCACGGTACAAGCTGTTCCTCATTCGTACCCAATTGAGATTCAAAACCGGCCACCTCATTCGTGTCCACTCGTGTTCATTCGTGGTTCAATACACTCCCAGCATCATCAGCCATGGACGGCTATGACTAATTCACACCACAACATCACCGCACCCGAGCTGCTGCTCGCAGAAAATCAGCGACTCCGCGCTGACCTCGAACTCCTGCACGCACTGCAGCTGCTGCACCAGTCGATCACGCTCGCCACCACACCCGCACAGATCCACGATGCACTGGCACAGGATGCCCCCGTACCGCTGCAGGCTCACACGGCACTCGTGTGCCAGCAGTCCGAACGCGGACCGTGGATCGCTCTGACGGGGCCTGGCGGAGCTCAGCTCAACCAGCGCGCCGACGCCGTCCAGCACACGCTCAACACCGTCGCTCAGCACTTCCGGCAAACGGCACCCGACACGCCGGCCGGCACAGCCACCAACACAACACACACGCTGGTACTGTCAGTTTCAACCATCGCCCAGCAGACCACCGCACTCTGCCTTGAATCGCTCACCCCGTGGACTCCCCGACGCCTCGAACTGGCAAACGCACTCGTCCGCCACGCGGACCACTGCCTGCAGGCACTCGCAAACAGCCCGGCGAAGACCACAGCAGCGGCCGCCTCGGAAGCGGCCACGTCCGTCCCCGCAGCATTCGCTGTGCGTCATAAACGGCGCCTGCAGATGGCCGCCGTCGCGCTGGTCATCGCTCTGCTGCCACTGCAGTTGAAGATTCCGGCAGCAGGCGTCCTTGAACCGGTCAACCGGCAGCGACTTTACGCTCCGGAATCCGGCATTGTCACCGAACTGCCGGTTTCCGACGGGCATTCCGTACAGCCCGGCGACATCCTCGTCCGGCTTCGCAGCGACGACCTGGAGCTGCAGCAGGCCGAGCTGTTGGGAGCTCTCGCGGAATCGCAGGCTCGACTTTCCGCACTGGAAACCGCAGCCGCCCGCAGCTCAACCACCCTCAATGCTCTGTCCGTCGAATCGGAACAGGCGGAACTGCGCGCCCGCATTCTGTCGCTGGAACAGCAGCGTACCGTCCTGCAGCGACGCATGGAATCACTGATACTGCGTGCCACCTCGGCTGGCACGGTGATCGGCCGTGATCTGCAGCAGCGATTTGTCGGTCGCCCGCTGCAGCGCGGTCAGTTGCTGATGGACGTGGTCGCCGCTGAGTCGCCGTGGCACCTGCAACTGGACATCGCCGAAACTGACCTGCGGCATGTGCTGAGCGCGTTTCAGAACGGGTCGCGGGCCGCAGTCACGGTCAGCTATTTTACAGAAACCAGCCCGGAACAGGAACGCAGCACACAACTGGCCTCCATCGGCACTGCGGCGGAACTCAACCCGCGTGGCGAATGGAAGACTCGTATCACCACCACGGCCACACCGCTGACAACGGCCGAACGACCGGGGGTCGGAGTTCAGGCCAGCGTCTCGTGTGGCCGTCGGCCTTTGCTGTACGTGCTGCTGCGTCGTGCCTTTGACGTCGCTCGCCGCACGGTCCTGCTGCAGGGAGTTTACTGAGTCATGAAGCCTGACCGTTCCACCGTGTTGTGTTCCCTGCTGCTGCTGGTATTCAGCAGTCCTGCTGGTTTTTCGCTGCCGGCGATCGGGCAGCCCCCGACAGCATCCCCGGCACCGCGACCGGCTCAGCCGGCGGTTGCCAGCAGCGACCCAGCGTTGATCACGGCGCGAGCCTGCCGGGTGCAGCCCGGGGATGCCGCCGATATCCCGTCTCCGGAACGGGGTCCACTGCTGAAACTGCTGGTAGAGCAGGGCAGTGTGGTGCAGCAGGGCGATGTTCTGGCGGAACTGGATCAGGACGAAGCCTTGCTGGCCCTGAAACTGGCCGAGCAGGAATTACTGGCGGCACAGCAGAAGCAGGCCAGCAGCCGGCTGGCTCAGGTCGCAGCGGCGGCGCTGGCAGAGGCGGAGCGGCAGAGCGAACAGGCGGCACTGGACGCTCAGCAGGCTCAGCTGTCTGCCGCCGACACAGCCAGTGTGCGGCTGGCGGCCGCCAAAGAGGCCGAGGCAGCCGGGGCACTGGAACTGGCCGCAGCCAGTCGCCGCGCCTCCGCGCGCAGCGTCAGCGAGCGCGAGTATCTGGCGCTCACGTCCCAGCGCGATCAGGCCGCCATCGCCACCCAGCAGGCCCGGCATGAAGCCGAACTGGCCGCACTCAAGGCTCGCAGCATGGCCAAGGCTGCCGAACAGCAGGTGGCAGCCGTATCGCGACTCAGACTGCTGCTGGAAACTGCTGAAGGCACGGAACGGGCTGAGCAGGCGCAGTTGGACGTACTGCGGACGACAGTCGAAATTGCCAGACAGAAAGTGCAGCGGCGGCGACTGGTGGCTCCCTTCGCCGGGATTGTCACAGAACGCCGCAAAGCCGCCGGCGAATGGCTGGAACCCGGTGAGCCTGTGCTGCGATTGATCCAGACCAGTCGGCTGCTGATTGACGGAGTCGTCTCGATTCAGGAATCACAGCGGCTGCAGGCCGGTCAGGCAGCTCGCGTCCGCCGCGTCGCTGCCGCCGCCACCGGCGAAGTGGCTATGGCTCGACTGATTTTTGTCAGCCCGGAAGTGGATGCGCTGAATGATGCGGTGCGAGTGCGTGCCGAGGTGCCGCAGCCACCGGCATGGCTGCGGCCGGGAGCTCAGGTGCTGCTGGAGATTGTTCCATGACAGCCGCACTGCAGCCGCCGGAACGTTCAGCCAGCGGCGGAATTCCGCTGCTGCTGCGTCCGGATCTGGAAATCCTGCCGGTGCGAACAATTCACGGTGCCGGCTGGCTGTTGCGGGATCCGCTGCGACTGTCGTACTTTGAAGTGTCGCCGGCAGGACTGCGCTTTCTGCAGTTGCTGAACGGCTGGCGATCGCTCAGCGATCTGCAGCAGGCGCTGCAGCTCGAGTATCCGGAAGAAGTGATTACGGCTGCAGATCTGCAGGCGCTGCAGCGAAGTGCCTGGCAGGCCGGTCTGCTGCACACCATCTGGCCTCGGCTGTGCGTGTTTGGTGCGAACGCTGCCAGCGGGGAAAAAACCGGCTGGAAATCCGCCGGGGTGGCCTTCGATTCATGGAGAACGGTACGCGATCTGCTGTCCCGTTGTGGCCTGCAGGGACTCGGCTTTCGCTGGCGGGGACCGGATCCCACACCGCTGCTGAACTGGCTGGTACCACTGTTGCAGCGGCTGTGGCATCCGCTGATCGCCCGGCTGCTGTGTGGATTTGTGCTGCTGGCCTGCGGGGCTGTGCTGCTGTCACTGCCGCAGTTGCGAGCTGAGCTGCCGGATCTGACTGCGCTGCTGACCGTCAGTAATCTGCTGGCAATGGCCGTGGCCGTCACTGTCGCGAGGCTGCTGCACGAGCTGGGGCATGCGGTTGCCTGTCGCTGGTTTGGCGGCGAATGTCATGAATTGGGAGTGATGGTGATTGTATTTTTCCCGCTGCTGTACTGTGACGTCAGCGATTCGCGGCGATTTCCAACGTCGCAGCGGATTCTGGTGGCCGCGGCAGGCATTGTGGTCGAGCTGTTGATTGCAGCGGTGGCGGCGGTGCTGTGGCTGCTCAGTTACCCAGGGTTTCTGCATTCGCTGTTTCTGAATCTACTGTTGTTCTGCAGTCTGAATACGCTGTTGATCAACGGCAATCCGCTGATGCGGTATGACGGTTATTATGTGCTGTCGGATCTGCTGGCGATCCCCAATCTGTGGCAGCAGGCGGTGGCCGCGGCGCGGCGTCTGTGCTGTCGTATTCTGCTGGGGCCGACACGTGCGGCGGATGACGCATTACCGCTCGCACCTGTGGCGACAGCCGGGCTCGCGTGCCTCGGGGCTGCCATGCTGGTGTGGCGTATTTCAGCGACGCTGACCCTGTTGATCGTGCTGTACCACTTACTGGAACCGGCGGGCCTCGAATCAGCGGTGGTCTTACCGGCCTCGGCCAGTCTGCTGCTGGGACTTCCGGGGCTGGCGGGTGGTGTGCGGAATCAAGTCTCGGCAGCGGCCAGCCCTCGTCGTGCGCGGGCGGGCCTGTGGGTTTGTCTGGTGCTTGTGCTGTTGCTGCTGTGTGTGCCGTTTTCGTGGCCAGCCAGTGTGCCGTGTGTGTTGACCCCGGGGCGTGCGGCAGCGGTCTATGCCACAGCTCCGGGCGTGCTGCAGTGGTCGCTTGCCGCCGGGACCCGCGTCGAGGCGGGCGACGTTCTGGCGAAGTTCTGCAACGCCGAGCTCGAGCAGCAGCTGGCAGCGGCTCAGGGCCTCAGAACGCAGCGGCAGGCGACAGTCCGCTCGCTGCAGAACCGTCAGTTTGCGGAACCGGCGGCCGCCGCCGCGCTTCCGGCAGCGGAAGAATCCCTGAAAGCTGCGGACGAGCGCTGTCAGACGCTGCAGGCGGCGTATGACGAGCTCACCCTGCGTGCTCCGCGGTCGGGAGTCGTGCTGCAACCGCGCAATGTGCCGGAGTCTGCCGAGGACGGTGAATCCGTACGCACGTGGTCCGGTTACGTGCTGGAACCCGGAACGATTGGAGCGTGGGTGGAACCGCAGACTCTGGTGTGCTGGGTGAGTGAGCCTGCGGATCTGCGTGTGGTCGCAATGGCCGAGCAGTCGGACGTGGAGCGACTGCGGACGCAGGCAACGCCAGCGCAAATCATACTGTTTGCGCGAATGGACGAACGTCTGGAAGCGACGGTGGAGCAGGTCGGGACAACGCCGGTGCAGGCCGTGGATCGCGAACTGATCGCAGCAGGACTGGTCGCGGCGCGTGCGGACGGCAGCCCACTGCAGCCCTTGTTTGCGACCCACATGACGCTTTTTCCCCCCACATCACCAGCATCTGCTCCGGAATCATTACCGCCGCTGTATTCCGTGGGAATCGCGCGGATTCCGACGAAACCAGCCTCGCTGCTGAGCCGCACGTGGCGCCTGGCCCGCCCACCTTCCACCTCCTAAATCTCAATCCCGCCATTGTGCAATCCTGGCAAGCTGTGCTTGCAGATTGCCCCTACAGGGCAGTTACAAAATCCCATAGGGGAGACATAAAAATGCCATCAACACCCATTATAATTATGGCATATCGGAAATTATTTCCAAGGACCAAACAAAATTAATTTTTGTTTTTACAACAAATATTCGTAACATTGTGTTACCATGAAACATATAATTATAAAAACATTTTCTACGTG
>CAITYU010000113.1 GCA_903896675.1 uncultured Planctomycetaceae bacterium | reverse complement strand
GACCCATCCTGACCCGTGATCCCGGTAATGAAAGCGGATTTCGACATGTTGACGACTTCAAGTACGGAGGTGAGTGAACTGAGCAGGAAAGAACGAAAATCGCAATGCTACAGACCCTGTTGAAGACACACTAAATGCGTTCTGAACTGAAGATTTGCAAGCTTTTCCGGCGTCAATCGGTGGCGTTTTGCAGCAATTGAAGCCACGACAGCGATTGTGCGTTTTTTATGACCGCCGCTGCCGGCCGGGTGGGTTCCCTGCGGCCACTGGTTCCAGCGGGCAATGGGGTGCTGTTTTCAACCACAGCACGCCGAGTACATCACCGTAGCCTGGGCTTTAGCCCGGGCAAATGCCCCACCCCTGCTTTTGTCCCCGACGTCACAAGCCATCAATTCGAACGAATTGTCTGCCTTTCCACTGACTGCAGAAAATCCTGATAGGCATGCTGCAGTCCCGCTTCCAGCGAAATCTGTGGCGACCAGCCGGTCTGACAAATTCGAGTAATGTCGGACAGCTTGCGCGGAGTCCCATCGGGCTTCGACAGATCATGAGTGATCTGTCCGGTGTAGCCAACCGTACGGGCCACGAGCTGAGCCAACTGCAGAATGCTGATTTCCACGCCGCTGCCGATGTTGACGAGATCCGGGGGCTCCGTCAGCCCCAGCAGGTGCAGAATCCCGGCCGCCAGATCATCCACATGCAGAAACTCACGCAGCGGACTACCAGTGCCCCAGATCTGGACGCTGGGCAATCCCGCCAGCTTTGCTTCGTGAAAGCGGCGCAGCAGTCCCGGCAGTACATGGCTGTTGTCGGGATGGTAATTGTCACCCGGGCCATACAGGTTTGTCGGCATGGCGGAGTGAAACAGAACCCCGTACTGTTTTCGATAAAACTGACACAGTTTCAACCCGGCAATCTTGGCAATTGCATAGGCTTCGTTGGTGGGTTCAAGAGGCGATGTCAGCAGACTGTCTTCTGAGATGGGCTGGGGCGCCATGCGAGGATAGATGCAGGTGCTGCCCAGAAACAGAAATCGCTGCGTTCCGGCCTGCCATGCAGCATGCACCGCGTGGGAAGCCATCGCCAGATTCTGATACAGGAATTCGGCGGGATACGAGTTATTTGCCAGAATTCCGCCGACCTTTGCGGCGGCAAACACCACGATGTCAGGACGCTGTGCCTGAAAAAAGTGCTGCACCGACAGTTGATCCGTCAGGTCCAGTTCCCGGCGATCACGCACGATGATCCGCTGGAAACCCCGCCGCTGCAGCAATCGCACCACGGCGGATCCGACCATTCCATTGTGACCGGCCACATACACAGTTTGATCAGGCGTCATACTTCAGTTTCACGAAATTCAGGAGTCTGCTTTGAACCACGAATGGACACCACGAAACGTGGAGGAATGCGGGATTTTTTGAGCCACAGATCAGGATGGATCACAGCGGATGAAAGTGGGCGTCAGACCTGACGGCCTGATACATTGTCGCTGGCCGGAAGCGGTGGTGCGGTGGCCTTCGGACGACAGCACTGGCAGTTGGTATGCTGGGCCGGAGTGGCCAGCACGGAAGTCAGCATCTGCCGAAACTGCTGCAGGCTGTGTTCAAAGGTAAACCGCTGCAGCGCCAGTTGCCGGGCATTCCGGCCCATCTGCCGCAGCTCTTCAGGATGATCAACCGCCCAGCGAATCTGCTGCACAATCTGATCGACACGCTGAGGCTGAACAACCAGCCCCACCTGATTCTGCACAGTCAATTGATGCAGTTCGGACTGTTCCGGAGCATTTGTCAGCAGCGGTCGACCGGCAGCCAGAATTCCGTACAGCTTGCTGGGCATCAGACAGCGAATCAACTGGGCCGTTAACGGGACAAGATGCAGGTCGGCTGCATTGAGACTGACGTTCAGTGTGCTGAGGGGCTGGTAACCGGTGATTGTCACATTCCGCAGGCCCAGGTCCTGCACCTGCTGCTTCAACTGGCCCTCAAGTGAACCACGCCCGACGAACACAAATTGAATTCGCGGGTCATCCACCAGTTGGGCTGCAGCCAGCACAAACTGGTCCAGCCGCTGAGTCATGCCGAAGTTGCCCGAGTACATAACCACAAACCGGTCCTGCAGACCGTGTTTCAGGCGAAAGGCATTTGGTCCCTGCAGCGGCTGTATCCGCTGCACATCAGCCCAGTTGGGAATCACCTGCACCTGCTGCTGGGACAGTCCATTTTCCAGCAGCAACTGACGCATGTCTTCGCTGAGCACCACCATGCGTTCACAGCGATGGTAGATGGCGAATAATTCGCGGCGAAGATTCTTAATGAAACTGTTCTCTTTGAATCGCCCCAGTGCCACACCGACATCCGGGTGGATATCCTGCAGATAACCCACAACACGAACCGCGTGGCGATTCATCAACCGCCCTGCCTCTTGCGCGAGCGTGAAGGGATCTGTTTCAAAAACCAGCACGTCCGGTTGGCCGATGCGTTTCAGCATTCGGCGAACCGCCCACTGGAAACTGACATAGTTGGCCATCCGCAGCAGCAGACTGCGTTTCGGCAACTGCAGATGTCTGAGCCGGTGGATACGCACGCCGTTATGGACAGTTTGCTGTTTCCAGTCTGCAGGAGTATCTGCAGAGAGACTGTTGGGTTGACCCGCAATGACCTCAACCTGATATTCGTCGGTCAACGCTTCACATAGCTGTGTCAACAGTTGCCCGGTGGCTTCCATGTCGGGCCAGTAGGACCGATTCATGAAGACAATGCGCGGCCGATGAGCAGAACCGGAATTTCCAGGATTCATGAGTAACAGCGGTAGACAGTTGAATCGTGAAACGGTGGGTCAGGCGGCAGGCGCATGCTACGCCCCCGTGGGTGACGGTAACCCTGAGGATTATATCGGCCGCAGGGTAGTAAAATGCAGGAAATACCGACGTAATGCAGCGATCCGGGGGAATCAGGACGTCCCGGGGGAATCTGCCGACTGTGCCTGATGTAACTTTG
>CAITYU010000112.1 GCA_903896675.1 uncultured Planctomycetaceae bacterium | reverse complement strand
GCTGTCGGTGTTTCCAAACGCATAGCTTCCAGCAGCACACTTGCCGTTTCAGGATTTGCGCAGACCGTATTATAAAGTGCTCCGTGCGGCTTCACGTGTGACAGCGACAGATTGGCGGCAGTGGCACATTCGGTTGCCAGCTGCAGTTGCTGGCGAAGAGACTCCAGCAGCGCGGCCGGCGAAATTTGTAACTCGCGGCGTCCGAAGCCGGCTCGGTCGGGGAAGGCGGGGTGCGCACCAAAGGCTGTCTTGTAGTGCCTGCAGGCGGCAGCGACCTGCAGCAATCTTTCCCGGCTGCCGGCATGTCCTCCGCAGGCCACGTTCACCGAAGACACGCGCTGCAGCAGCTGATTTTCAACTTGTTGCCCGGCATCGTCGTCTGCTTCACCAAGGTCGCAGTTCAAATCAATCGTGCGCATGATTGAGTGCTCGTTGGAAGCGATCCCAGAGTTCTTCAATAGGTTCGATACCGACACTTACACGGAGCAGCCAGCGAGAGACGCCGCAGCTTTCGACTTCGTCCAGTTCGGTATAGTGTGCGAGCAGGGTATAAGGGCAGCAGAGCGTAAAGCGGGTTCCGAGATTTGGTCCTTTGCAAACTTCGAGATGATCAAATACCGGTGGGGCGTTGTGTTCGGGACGCTTGAGCAGCAGCGAAAACAGGCCACCCCGGCCGCCACCGTCAGGGCGGACCGGCGGATAATAGACGCGGTCCACAGCCGGATGCTGGAGTAATCGACTAACCAATTCAGCGGCATTTGTATTGATCACAGCCATGCGCTGGCGAAGGTCGCGGGAATTCTGTTCGAGCACACTGCAGTCGAGATCACAGAGTTGTTCTTCGAAGTCTGCGGACAACGCTGTTTGCAGCTGAGCAGCGCGTGAGCCTTCGGGGTTAAGCCGAATACTGCCAGCCAGCACATCGCCGTAACCACTGAAGTACTTGGTGAGGCTGGTTACGCAGACATCGGAAAATCGGAGCGGATTTTCGTTGACAATGGCCGACAGAGTGTCATCGACGATCAGCAGGAACTGGTGTTCATCCGCAAGCTGCCGCAGGGAGGTCAGGTCGGGGCAGGTTAGCAGCGGGTTGGCAGGAACTTCGCAGAACAGGGCGCTGATGGATTCGTGACGCAGGATTTGTGCAAGGCGGTCAATATCGGCAGAGTTGCCGAAGGGCAGAAAATGATGTCTGTTGGGGGCAAATCGCTGCTGAATTTTCAATGTATCGACATATGGAAAACCAAACTGCACGGTGGGCCGAACCGGATCAATCCGGCGAATGGCCCGGTAGACCGCCGCGATTGCGGCCATGCCACAGGGAAACAGCAGCACATCCTGTGGACGGCAGCCCCCGTATTCGGCGACGCGGTGGCGCACGATCGCTCGCGCGGATGTTTCGGAAACCGTAGCGCTACCACCGGAAAGGATTGACTCGGCAGCGCGGGAGCTGAGGATTTCACCGGCGTGCTGCCAGTACTCTTTCAGGCGGCCGAAGTCGTCTGCGGACGTTTCGACAGCCACGGCAGAACAACCTTCCAGCGGTTGCAGGCGCGGTTCATGGCCACCTCGATGCTGCACATAAGCACTCGCGCGGGCAGCAGCCGCTGCGGTTGGAAAAATGAGTCCGTGTCGGTCGGGACCAAGCACCTGCTGAATCAGCTGCCGGATGAGTGGGTGCAGGCAGAATCTGGGGTAGGCGGCCTGCAGTTTAAGCACCACTGCGGGGTCACCTTCTTCGTAGCGAAGGTTGTGCTCCCAGAGCGGCAGGCAGGCGGATGCTGCATGCCGAGAATCCGGCATGGGCGAACCCAAATCCTGTGGAAGCCAGCAGGGGTGTTCAAGGAGCCCCCGCTGGGTGGAGGCTGTTTCCGGGGGGGCAGAGCTGTGTGGCTGCCGATGACCGCTGGACATAGTGAATCATTCAGTCTTCGATGGGATTCAGTCGCCAGCCGCCGATGGCGTATTTGTAGTCGGGAATTGGTGGCGGGAGTTCAAGCCCGACGAGTGGGTGAACCCAGCGAGTGGTTCCGCGGACGCGTTCGGTGGCTGAATCCATCACCATGGATTCTTTGACGACGGCATGAGTACCGGGGTTGTTGGCGCGCATCATACCAAGCGCCAGCAGAGAATTGCGGCGGACGGGTGAACCTTCCGGTCTTGGGGAAGAACGGTCCTGAATTCGCTCGTGGAACCGCGTGATCAGGCTCTGGTCGGGCTTGCGTTCGTGCAGCAGGCCGAGTGCCCACATTGAAGCGCCGCGACGTTCTTCTCCGCCAGGCACCTGCTTGTTGAACTGCTTCTCAAGGACACTCTCAATCTCTGCTACTCGCAGGATACCAAGGTATTGAAACAGCAGGGCCTGCTTGAGTCCGTGGGTGCGAGGTTCTTCCTTTGGGTCGTAGATCATGCGTTCTGCGTCCAGAGTGGCCTGTAGAACCTGATCGCGCACAGCGAGGTCAGGGAACAGATGAATCAGCCATGCAGCCGACACCATAACTTCGTTGCGGGGATAGTTGAGCAAACCGAGGCACTGCGGGGAGAAGGTGGATTCGCGAAGTTGTCCAAGGAGCACGAGCGACTGTTCGATCCCCTGCCAGTCTGAGGATTCGGGCTTCAGCGAATCCACGGCCATGCCAACGATCTGATCGCGCAGCGGCGGTTGCTCGACGGCGACGCGTTCCAGCATCTG
>CAITYU010000111.1 GCA_903896675.1 uncultured Planctomycetaceae bacterium | reverse complement strand
TGGCGTATCTGCGTCAGGAGCGGACGGCGGGGACGCATGGTGGCGAGCAGGTGCTGGCGGCTTATGCGATGTACAAGTGTGGGATCCCGAAAACGGATGGTCTGATTCAGAAGGCGCTGGCGGAGGCGGCGGGGCGTTCCGCTGGTGCTCGTTATCAGCCGGTGGGCAGCTATGACCACATTTACGGAGCGGGTGTGGACGCCATGCTGATGGCGGACATTGACAAAGAGAAGTATGTGCCGAATCTGCAGGTGATTGCGAATTATGTGCAGTCGGTGCAGCGATCGAATGGATCGTGGAGTGACACAGCAACGAACGCCGGCGACATCAGTATGTCGCAGTATGCGGTGCTGGCATTGTGGGCGTGTCAGCGGGCGGGTTGTGTGATAGCGCCGGAATGTGTGGAGCGGGCGGCTGACTTTCTGATGCGGAGCGGCAACGGTGATGGTGGCTGGGCCTATCGTCCGGGGACGAACGAGGGTCCGGGCATGGGCAGTTCGACTCACAACATGACGATGGCCGGATCGGGCAGTCTGGGGGTTTGCCGGATCATGCTGCACGGATCGCGACCGAAGGCATCGGCAGCGGAAGCGAAGAAGGAGCTGGCGTTTGGAGCGCTGGAGAAGGTTGAGGAGGAAGTTGAGCCGGGTCAGATTGCGGCGGCCTTTGCGGGTTATTCCTCGGGGATTGGTTTCGGCCAGATGGATGCTCGGGTGGACCGCGCCTTTGCGTGGAACATGAACAATTTCCAGCCTGTCAGCCGTGTTGAGCACAACATGTATTTTTACTACTGCATTGAGCGTGCGGCGGCAGTGGGCGAGCTGGGAAAAATCAATGGTCAGGACTGGTATCTGGTGTACGGTGACGGTTTGCTGACATTGCAGCAGCAGGACGGCAGTTTTCCGACACATTCGGGTCCGATCACGGGCACCAGCCTGGCGCTGCTGTATTACATGCGATCAACGGACCAGATTCTGAAGACGCTGTACGGCAAGGGTCAGCAGCGAGCGGACAAGGGCAATCCGTTTGGAGACAAGAAGAAGCAGAAGGAGCCGACGGAGCTGGATCTGCTGCTGGCTTCGATGGAGAATATTGATTTTTCGAAGCTGGACGAGTCTGACAGTTCGATTGCGGACGACGTGGTGTTGTCGGTGCAGTCGATTGACGACCCGTCGAAGCTGGTGGGCGAGGTGGATCGTCTGAAGAAGCTGATTCGCCACCCGAATGCTCAGGTGCGTCGTTCGGTGTACTGGGCACTGGGGCGTACGGGCAGTTTTGCGTTGGTTCCGCAGATGCTGGAGGGCCTGAAGGACGGCAATGTTGACGTGAACATTGAAGCCGAGATGGCGCTGCGATTCATTGCTCGTCGTCCAGTGGGCTTTGGCATGTCGCTGGATCCGCTGGGTGGATTGACGGCGACGGATCCTGCTGAGCAGCGACTGAAGAATGCGAATGATTGGCGGACGAAGTCGTACAAGTTGTGGTCTGACTGGTATTTCCAGTCACGACCGTATGAGGAGCGTGACGGTCTGGACGAGTTGCAGGCGGCGACCTTTGCGGGGGCCAAAAGTGCGGACAGTGACGCGGAAAGCAAAAAGCCCGTGCGGAAATAGGGGTGTGGCGGGCTTGACTGCAGCCTGAGAAATCACGATGAGGCGCCGACAGAGCCTGTGATGGACCTGCCGGCGTTTTTTGTTTGACTGGAGTGGAAATCACCAATGAAGCGAACAGTGAGTGTGAGTTGGCTGGCAGCGGTGTTGCTGTCCGTCGCGGTGTCAGAGCAGTTGAGTGCTGAGGTGCGGCTGGCCAGTGTCTTCGGGGACCACATGGTGCTGCAGCGTGAGCAGCCGTTGAAGGTGTGGGGCTGGGCGGCGCGTGGCGAGCATGTGCAGGTGACGGTGGGTGATGGTACGGCTGCAGTGGAGGCGGGGCCGGATGGGCGCTGGTCAGTGGAGCTGCCGGCGATGGCAGCCTCAGCAACGCCGGTGAAATTTCAGGTGCGTGGCACCAATCAGATTGAGCTGAGTGATGTGCTGGTGGGTGAGGTGTGGCTGTGTTCGGGACAGTCGAACATGGAATGGACGGTGGCGATCAGTGCAAATGCGGAGGCGGAGATTGGTGCGGCGAAGTATCCGGGCATTCGGCACATCAAGGTTCCGCTGGTGGCAAGTCCGACGGTGCGGGACAGTTTTGACAGTCAGTGGCAGGTGTGTTCACCGCAGACAGTGGCGGGGTTTACGGCCTGCGGATATTACATGGCTCGGCGACTGCATCAGGAACTGAACGTACCGATTGGTCTGGTGAATTCTTCATGGGGTGGCACACGGATTGAACCGTGGACTCCCCCGGTGGGATTTCAGCAGGTCCCGGCGCTGGCGGACATTTCACAGTCGGTGATTGGCAGGATTCCGGGAACTCCCCAATACGAAACTCGGCTGAAGGCGCACGTGGAAGCAACGGAAGCGTGGCTGAAGGGGGCTCGCGAGGGCCTGCAGGCGGGGACTCAGGTGGTGCCCAGTCCGTCGTTTCCGGCTGAGCTGACTCCGTTTGAGGGCAATGCGGCACCGACGGTGCTGTATAACGGTATGATTCACATGCTGGCAGGTTTTCCGATACGCGGAGCGATCTGGTATCAGGGGGAGAGCAATCACAGCGAGGGCATGCTGTATCTGGAGAAGATGAAGGCGCTGGTCGGTGGCTGGCGAGCGTTGTGGGGTCGTGAGTTTCCGTTTTACTACGTGCAGATTGCTCCGTTCAATTATGGCAGCCAGGATCCGACGGTGCTGGCTCAATTCTGGGAGGCTCAGGCTGCTGCACAGCAGGCGATTCCGAAAACCGGCATGGTAGTGATCAATGACATAGCGACTTTGAATGACATTCATCCGCCGAACAAGCAGGACGTGGGTCAGCGTCTGGCCCTGTGGGCGCTGAAGCATGATTATGGTCGTGAGCAACTGGTGGCATCCGGACCGGAAGCGGAGCGGCTGGAGGTAGCGGGGGGCGTGCTGAAGGTGCATTTTCGGAATGCAGCCGGTGGCCTGCAGTCCCGTGATGGAAAACCGTTGACGAATTTTGAGGTGATTGGCCCGGGGTCCGGCGGGTTTCATCCGGCGGAAGCGGTGATTGAGGGTACGAGCACGGTGGTGCTGCGTTCGGACAAGGTGTCTCAGCCGACAGCCATGCGATTTGCGTGGCACCTGCTGGCGGAGCCGAACCTGAGTGGTGGTACGGGTCTGCCGACGGGCGCGTTTCGCCTTGGTGAGGTGCCGTCGTTTCTGAGCGGACTACCGGTACAGGGCGAGTATCGGCTGGTGTACGACTACAATCTGGCGCAACTGGGTGCTGTGCCGGCTCCGGCAGCGGATCACAGCGGTGAGGTGGGGGCATTTGATCGAGTGGCGTATCTGCTGGAGCTGACTGAGGGTTCCGGTAAGGTTCAGAATGTCTTTGTATCACTGGACGCTTTTACGAAGGACGCGAAGAAGCTGGGGATTCCGACGCATGCCAGCGGGGCCGTGTTTCAGCAGGCGGCCACGGGTCTGGAAATCTTTACGGACGTGCCTGGACTGCAGGCCGGACGGGGAATTCAGAAGGGTCAACTGGAATTCTGGCCTCACAATTACGCCACGGAGAATGCGGCTGGTGTGGCTGGTGCGACCGGCGATGTGTATGACGCCGGTGACGGCATGGTGCCTCCGGAGGATGGCTATGGGAGCATGCAGCTGCACAATCTGGAAGCCGGGCAGACGATTTTTGCCTTGAACAACTGGCGAGCCGGGGATCGGGCGGACATCGGGATTGGCAACAGTCCCGGCAATACGAAGGACTGGACATTCACGGGTAACGCGGGTGGCTGGACTTCGAAACGGCTGCGTGTGTACGTGCGTGAGCGGAAGTAGCTGATGGCTGAACCGGCAGGTGTGCTGGCACCTGCCGGTTGATTTTTTCAGGGTGCCTCGACAGGTCCCAGTGTGCTGGAGAGCAGCGGGCGCACCAACCGACGGATCTCGAGTGGCAACTGGAACAGCGGCCGAACGGACGGGCGTGTACCGGTGAGGACGCTGACAGCAGCAGCCGTGCAGCGAAGTGCGATCTGCAGTTCGGGGCAGCCTGTTCCGGCCTGCTGCCAGAGTGAGTTCCAGAGCTGAAGTTGTGCGGCGGACAATCCGGCCTGATCGAGTGTGGAGATGCAGCGGACCATGGCGACGGCCAGCCGGCCACCGAGCTGATGCTGCAGAAAGAGCGTGGCGATGCGGCTGATGTATGTGTGCCAGTCGTGTGGACTGCGGCGAAGGAGTCGGGAGAGCAGCCGTGTGGGGTTGCCTGCGAAGGCATGACTGTCGGGCGTCCCGTGCTGAAAGGCGTGGCTGAGTGCGTGGAGGAATTCTGAGGGCGCGGAGAGCTCGAGGGCAGGTTCGAGGGCCGCGAACAGTGCCAGTGTGCGGTGTGCGGGTGCAGCGGACCTGAGCTGCTGTACGGTCTGCAGTGCAGCGAGAGCGGCACTGAGTTGCTGCTGATCAATGAGAGCCAGTGCAGAGAGGATCAGTGAGCGGGCGTCGTGATCGGAATTGTAGCTGGTGGTGGCAGAATCTTCGGCCAGCAGCAGGGAGTGTCGCTGTGTCTGTGGAGAGGCGGGCGCGGTGGCGGGCGTGTTTTTTTCGGTGGGGGTGAAGTGCCACGGATCATCGACGGTGTCGTGCAGATCGGCAGCAAACCAGTCTTTGAGAAACGCGGCGGTGAGTCGCAGTGGGTGATGACTGTCGTGCAGTGGCTGCAGGCAGAGCCTGAGCAGCGGATCGGAGACATCGTAGCAGGATTCTTTGCCCAGTTTGGTGGCGTGGACGAGTCCGAAGTCGCGGAGGTACCCGAGCTGTCGTGAGCAGCAGCGTTCATCGACGCCGGTTGCCACGGCGAGCTGCTGCACGGTTTTGGCCCCTGACTGATCACACAGCCCCAGCAGCAGCTGTCGCTGCTGTGGTGACAGGTGGTGCAGTATTCCGAGGCAGGCAGGGGTGAGCGCGTCGAAGGTCTGTTCCAGCAGTGGGGTGAACTGTTTGAGTGTGCGGGTGGTGAGTGTCTGCGTCAGCAGGACCCACGCGCGGGGGTTGCCGGCGAGCAGCACATCGGCAGCCTGCAGGCGACTGGTTCCTGCGGGTGATTGCAGCAGCGGGATGACGCTGTTGCGGTGTCGCAGCCGACAGATGCGCAGCACAAGCTGACGGGACGCAGCGGGTTTGAGTGCCTGCAGGTGGTGGATATCGAAGAACCCGAAGCAGGGGCGATTGCGATCTGAGACATCGGGGAAGAGCGTGGGTGAGGCAGCGAGTGTTGAGAAGCGTCGAGTTTCCTGGAGAAAGGCGCGCCAGCGTTTCTGTTCGGCGTCGGAGAGTCCCTGAAAGACCTGATCGAGGTTTTCGTGGACCAGCAGCAGGCTGCGATGCTGCAGTTGCTGCACGATGCTGTGGAGGAGAGCCGTGCCGGCATCTTCCGGGGACAGTGTGGCCGTGAGGCGGCCCGTATCGGAAGAGAATTCCTGCGGGTACTGGAGGGCCAGTTTTCCGGAGAGGCTGAGGGCCAACGAGAGCAGTCCGGTGCAGATTTCAGCGGGGCCGAAACGCACGATGCGGAGACTGTCGTGCAGATCGGAATGCTGAGACAGCTGGTGGCAGATGAGGCTGAGAAGATGCGTTTTTCCGAACCCGGGGCGGCCCACAAGCAGCACGTGCAGCCGATCACCGCTGCGGGAACCGGCGACGAAGCGACTGACGATCTGCTGCTGCAGTTTCTGATGCTGCACGAGCAGTCTGGCGAGTGTCCCGGGGGACATGCTTTCGGGGTGATGCGGCAGAATGAGGGGGTCTGTTTTCATGATTCAAGTCCGTGGGCAATTCGCCACCAGCTGCGGATGAGCGGGAAGCGGAACGAGTAGAGTTTGTCAGAGCTGCTGACGAGGTAGTGATCCTGAGCGAGGGATCGCAGCAGCTGTACGAGGTAATGGCGGTCGGTAAGTGCAAAGCGGGACCGCATGGCGGTCCATGCGTGGTTGATGGACAGTGGCTGATCTGCCAGCGCGAAGTGATCAAGGAGTTCCGAGGCGATGTGACACTGGGGGATCAGTCGTCCATTGGCATCACTGATCGTCCCGCGATAGTAAGCGGGCAGTCGGCTGCGAAAGTGTTCCATTTCCCACGGATCAGTGTCTGCGGTGAGCAGGTGCCGCACGACGAGGTCGACAGACTGAGGGGTGACGGGTTCGGCATGGCTGGCAAGGTGTGAAACGAGGGCGGCCACATAGAAGGGCACTCCGTCGGTGCGGAGTGCGATGCGTTCGAGGACTGCGGGGGCCTGATCCGGGGCGAGCTGCAATTGGTAGTTGTGCAGTTGCTGGCGGGCCAGCTGACAGGCGGCAGCCATTTCCAGCCCGCGAATTTCGACAGCCGGCAGATCATTGAGCGGTTCGCTGGCGAGAGTCTGCTGTCGCAGTTCGCGGAGCACGTGATGCAGTCCGATGGATCCGGCGAAGATCATGCGCAGGCCGGGATATTTCTGGCGTGCGGCGCGGAGGCAGTCGAGGAGCAGCAGGGCATCTGCGGGGCAGCCATCGGCGGCAAATCGCTGCAGCATGTAGGGGAGTTCATCCAGCAGGAGCAGCGGTCTGCGATGATCGGGTTGCTGACAGAGTTCGTGGAGGACGGTATCGAGCGTGGCCGACCAGTGTTGCCGGGAGTCAGTTGGGAGTTTGATCATGCCGGCGATTTCGAGTCCGCCGAGTTGTCTGAGGAGGGATTGCCAGCTTTTGAGTGCCTGGGCGCTGCGGGACAGGAGGTTGTGAGCGTGGGCAGATTGCAGCAGGGCTTCGACGAAGTGGGTGGGTGAGGAGATTTTTTCAAGGTCAATGAAGAGGGGTTGGAAGTTGTGAGCGGGCTGGTCATGCAGTTTGAGCATGACGGTGGTTTTGCCGACGCGTCGTTCGGCAGTGAATCTGAGGGAGTGATTTTGGAGGAGTGTCCAGAGCTGTGCGATGAGTTCATCGCGGCCGACGACGTTTGTTGAGCACAGTTGATTCACCACGCGACCGGCCCTCTCAGTATTTCATACGAAGAAAATGTTGTACGATGCTTTTATCGTAGTAGGTGGGGTGTTGGTTTGTCAAAACAAAAATGGTCATTCGGAGTTGCGTTTTTGGGGGAATGTGGTGGGATGCGCGGGTTTCGTGGCTGACTGGAATGGGAGTTCCGTATGTTTCGCGTGGGTTTTCGACGAGTTTGGCGGTTGTTGTGTTCCGTCCTGTTGATTTCGCTGGGTGCGGCAACTGGAGAATTTCTGACGGGGGTGGAAGCTGGCAGGCCAGCGGCTGAGGCTGACGAAAAGGCGGCGGAGTCGTCGATTCGAGCCGTGCTGACCGCCCAGACTGAGGCGTGGAATCGGGGTGACATCCCGGGATTCATGCAGGGTTACGTGCGGGGGGAAGCCCTGCGATTTGCCAGCGGTGGTACTGTGCAGCGTGGCTGGCAGCAAACGCTGGAGCGTTACCAAAATCGCTACGACAGTCCGGCGAAGATGGGGGCGTTGTCGTTTGAGGACCTGGAGGTACGGGTGTTGAGTGCGGACTGGGCGGAAGTCTTTGGTCGGTATGTGCTGAAGCGGGATCCGTCGGTTGGCGACGCCACTGGTTTGTTTACTTTGCTGATGGCTCGCGAGGGCGATGACTGGCGGGTGCTGCACGACCACACATCGGCGGCGGAGCAGAAGTGACCGGGTTCAGGAGGGATCCGGCAGAGCAGGCAATTCGCGAGTACCAGCGGCCGGCGTATCGGTTTCGCGGGCCATGCCCGAGAACAGCCTGACGAAGTCCGCGAGGGGAATTCGGAGAATCCCCTGAGATGCGGGGTAACCGTGAACAGGTCCGCTGCTGCCGGCCGGGCGGAAGTTTCCACCGTGGGGATTCCACAGAGTCAGGGAATCTGTGGTGTTATCCCAGGCGACGACGGCCCACGCGTGATTGGACGAGAGGCCGGGGGTCCGGGATTCTCGAGTGGTGCAAACCATGGCGTGATGTTCTCGTCGGGCGTCATCCAGCCATGTTCGCAGTTGTCGCAGTGCTTCACGATGCGGTCGAGCACTGCTGTCGTGTCGGCGTGCGAATTCAAAGGAGAAGCGCTGGATCTGGCTGCCGGTGATCAGTGACAGAAAGCGGGTGACCGAGCCACCGCTGGAGATCGCATCGATAGGCGACCCTTTGGCGGCGGCTGACGGACCGATTACCTGCTGTGCGGCTCCGGCGGCTTTTTCGTAGACATTCACCCAGACTCCGGCCCCTTCGTTGCTGGCGGTCAGCGCCAATTCGGCGTCGGTCAACGCAGGCACGGGAATCTGAAACCTGCCGAAACGCACGTAGTAACCTGCGTCAGGCCCGCTGGTAAACATCTGCGAAATACGGTCCGGAGACACGGCGAGGACAGCGCCCAGCGGTGCCAGCACAAAGCAGTTTCCCAGCCGTCCCTGATGAATCGTTTCCAGTTGGGGGCGAGCGGAGGCGAACAGGCGCGGTTGTTTCAACTGAATGCGTTTTTCCGCTGCCCTGAACAGTTCCTGCAGTTCCTGCCCGGCAGCGTCGCGACCATCCACCAGTTGCTGCAGCCGGTCTTTGCTGAGACCCTCCGCGAGAGCCGCATTGCGTGGCAGACCACGCTTCAACGCCGCAATGGCTGCAGCATCGGAATCCCGCAGCGTCACGTCAGCGACCGCCCGATTGATTTCATCGCCCGTGAGCAGCCGATCGCGATTCAGATCCCACCTGCTGAACCGGCGAGCGATGATGTCGGCGAATTCTGAAGGCAGCCACGAATTGGCCCAGTTGCCGCTGCACAACAGCAGCAGCCACGCAAG
>CAITYU010000110.1 GCA_903896675.1 uncultured Planctomycetaceae bacterium | reverse complement strand
TCACTCACCGCCGAACAGTTCATCCGCACAAATGGTAACTGAGCCCGACGACTGTGCTGATAGACCGCACGGGCAATCAGGTCCTTGCCAGTGCCACTCTCACCCACAATCAGCACATTCACATCCTGCGGAGCCACCCGGCCAATCATCCGACACACCGACTGCATCGCCGGACCACTGCCAATCAGACGATCCGAACCCACATCCTCACTCGCCAATGCCCCCAGCGTCGCCGGAGCATACATCTGGCGACAGGTTCGCCGAGCCTGCTCGATGCTGTCCTGCAGACGATCCAGATCCAGCGGTTTCAACAGATAATCAAAGGCCCCCAGCTTCATCGTCTCAATCGCCGTCTCTGCCGATCCATGTCCGGTAATAAAGATCACCAGCACACGCGGATTGCGCCGCCGCAGCGCAGCAAACAGATCCAGCCCCGATGCCGTCCCGATGCGAATGTCCAGCAGCACAATCTGCGGACTCTCCTCCACCATCAGACGCTCAGCCTCCACCGGATCCGCCGCCGTCAATACCTGCAGATCCGCAGAACGAAGCACCGACTCAATCGTCGTCCGTATGTGCAGCTCATCATCAACGATCAGCAGCTTCTCCATCACAGCACCCTCGCTTCCGGAAAATCACAGTCCACAAACAGTATCCGCCAGCGGCAGTTCCACACGGAACACAGCCCCGCCATCAGGCCGATTTTCGGCCAGAATCTGCCCCGCATGATCCCGCACTATCCGACGACAAATCGCCAGACCCAGCCCCGTACCACGCTCCTTCGTCGTCGCAAATGGCTCAAACAACCGCCCCTGAATCTCCGGTGATATCCCAGGTCCCGTATCCAGTATCTCCACTCGAACCACACTGCCATCCACACTGCCAGCCAGTCGCACAGTCAGCAATCCGCCCGTCGGCATCGCCTCCGCTGCATTCAGCAACAGATTCACAAACACCTGATTCAACTGCTCGCTGTCCGCGTGCACCATTAACGACTCGTCACCCATCTGCACCTCCAGACGGATTGCCAGCTGTACCAGTCGACCCTCCACAAGATTCAGGCTCCGCTGCACAGTCGATCGCAGATCATGCGAAACCCGATTCAGCAAAGGTGTACGCGAAAAATCCAGCAGACTCTGAATCGTCGACTCCATCCGACGAATCTCACCCAGAATCAATGCCCCCTGCTCTCCACCCAGATGCAACTCACCACCACGCTTCGCCGCATGCTGCAAAAGCAGCTTGACGGATGTCAGTGGATTTCGCAGCTCATGAGCCACACCAGCTGCCAGCTCACCCACCGCCGCCAGACGCTCAGACTGAATGACCTCCTGACGAACTGACTGCAATTCCTCCGCAAAATATCGCAGCCGATCCACCACACGCTCCGCCTGACGCTGCACATCCTCAAATCGACTCTGGCGAGTAATCCGGAATTCCATCTGACGCGAATCCGACAATGACTCCGTGTCACCCAGTGTCACGGCAATCTGACTCACCTCCGACTCCAGACGACGCGCCACTCGCCAGCCCAGCGATATCCCAACCGGCAACCCCAGCAGTAACACCAGCATCCGCACCAGCATCACTCGATAATGCAGTATCTCCAGCGATTGCCGCTGAGACTGCAGGACACCCGCGTTGCGGTTGCTCAGATCCAGCGCCAATGACACCGCTCGCCCGGTCAGCTCCGCAAATTCGCCCGAACTCTGCCGATCCCGCAAACGCTCGTCTGAGCCCCTGACACCCTCACCCTGCACCAGTCGCTCCAGACCGGAAAGCAGGTCCTGTATCACGTCCCGATCAGCCCGGAAACCCGGCTCCTCCCCCACCCCACTCAGTAAAGACTCAAGCCGCTGACGCTCACCCAGCCTGCCGTCCCAACGCTGCCGAAGCTCTACCCCCGACACACCAGACTCATGCCACGTCGCCGCAAAATCCCCCACCAGATGGCTCAGCAGCGACGAAGCCTGCATCGATGCCAGATTCCGACTGAACAGCTCGTCGTAACGAGACTCCACCCAGCGCAGATAAAAATTCGTACCCAGACTCATCCCCAGCCATACCACAGCCAGAAACAAGACCGGTACCAGCACCTGCCGCTCAAAAATACGGCTCAGCAGTCGTTCAAACAGTCCTCGCATGCCTCCAAGTCTAACGAGCTCCACTCGCGGGCTCCAGAAGAACTACCCCCCCAGCGGCAAATCACGATTCGACTTTTTAAACATTCACTCGGACCCCACTTCAGCCAGGCAGACTTCTTGCCAGAACCTGCTCTGAGACTGAAGCTTTTTTTCAAAACTCGGACAGCATCGACTGCAGACGTGACACCACGCCCCGCGGATCCTCAGAGGCTGTCACCGCCGCACCCACCGCCACTCGACGCGCACCAGCCACCAGAACATCACCCACATTCACCTCCGTGATCCCGCCAATCGCAAACCACGGGAAATCAGGTACAACCGCACCAGAACCCAGACTCCCTGCCGCACCAGACACAAAACCCAGCCCCGGAAACTCCTCAAATCGCTTCGTCGTCGAAGGAAACACCGGCCCCACACCCGCGTAGTCCGCACCCGCACTCACCGCCGCCTGCAACTGAGACACACTGTGAGTCGACAGACCTACCAGCACGTCCTCCGTGACCAGCCGACGACACTCACCCGCTCCCAGCTCCTCCTGACCCGTATGCACTCCCGCAGCACCACTCAACACCGCCAGATCCGGCCGGTCATTCATCACAAACAATGCACCCGCTGACTCACACTCACCACACAGCCACTGCGCCCGACGCAGTAACTCCGCATCACCCAGCCGCTTCTCTCGCAACTGAACAATGTCGGCTCCACCCTCCAGCACCAGCCGCACCGTCTCCTGCCACGACAAACGACACTGCGACTCCGTTATCAGAACATACAAACGTGATCTCCGCAGCCGCGCCCGTCGCGCAAACCCCACACGCTCTGATCCCTCCACAGACACCCCGCACAACCGCTGCTCCAGAACATACACCCGATAACGCAGCACCTTCATCACAGCCGCAAACTCACTGTCCAGCAGCTTGCCAAACTCCTCCAGACTCCGCAGCGACTCCTGCACTCGACGCAGATTCGCCACCACCACCGATAACACACTCCCTCGCTCACCCTCCGTCGACAACGTGATCCCCGCGCCCACATCTCCCGCCGTATCACGATGCCGCAGTCGCCGGTGACTGCCCGGTTGCAATCCCTCCACGCCCTGCTCCGCCTCACATAACTCATGCCGCAGACGCTTCAACTCGACAGCCGCAACCCCGTCATCACACACAAATCGACTGTAGTCCTCCAGAACCCGCAGGCCCTCGCGAGCCCTGTTCAGACCGGCGTCCAGAACCCTCAGCACACCGTCGCCCAATCCACCATCCCACAACTCCGGTCGCTCACCAACCTCTCCACACCCACCAACCTCACACCCACCAACCTCACACTCGCCCGCTCCCAGAACCAGCTCACCAGGCTCCAGTACCAGTCGCTCCACTTCCTCGCCAGGAAACAGTCGCTGCTGCAACTGCTGCCCCGAAATCCCCCGCGAACCAAAGATCACACGCAGTTCCGCACTGTGCTCGTAAACCGCCAGCAACAGCACCGCACTCGTAATCGCTCCGTCCCGAGTCTCCCGCCGAGCCACTTCGCGAGCACGCTCCAGCAGTCGACGAAAACACTCCGGATCCGCAGGATCCGTCAGCCCCCGAGCCACACCGCAGCCACTGCCCTCAGACTCAATCTGCTCGGCAAAACCCCACACACCCTCCACCGACACCCCCGCTGGCAACACCGCACCAAGATCACCAGCTCCAATCCCACAGTCCCGCAGACAGGCTGACGCCAGTGACTCGTCACGCAGCAGACTGAACAACAGCACCGCAGACCAGTCCTCCGAGACACCCGCATCCCGCGACAGACGCCGACACAGCTCCACCGTCCGCTCGGCCGCCGGAGTAAACCCCCACGCTCGACTGCGACTCATGATCCACTCCCCACATCCCCGGCAGCAATCGCCATCGAACGCTCAAACGCACGCCGCAGGTCGTCCGGAATGCGAGTCGGACGCTGCAGCTGATAGTTGAAAACCACCACCACACACCGCGCCGTCGCCACCACCTGACCCTGCTCACGACTCAACACCACATGCTCCAGCTCCACACTGGTGTTCCCCAGCTTCCCCACCCGAGACCCCACACTCACCTCATCCGGAAATCGGAGCTGACGACGATAATCACACGTCAGACTGGCCACGATCGGACCCAGACCCGCATTCGTCATCCCCACCGCCGAAGGACATGCCGCCAGCAGGTCAATCCGAGCTGACTCGAGCCAGCGAAAATACACCACGTTGTTCACATGCCCGAACGCATCCTGATCGCCCCACTGCACGGGCAGGCGAGTCACAGTGTGGTATCCACGCAGCAAACCACGCAACACCTCCTCCACACCCGCAGACCCGCCCGCAGACCCGCCCACAACTGCACCGTCCTCAGCACGCCCCATCACACAGCCTCCCCCGCACCAGACAGCACGTCCCTGCCCACAACACGCTCAACCACACACCGCACACCGTCACCACGCACGGCCTCCACCGGAACACCGGACAACCTGACAATCGCCAGACCCACACCCGCCCCGGACTTCCCCCCCGCAGGCACCAGCACCGAAGTCAGACGGCCCAGCACGGCTCCATCAACCGCCCGCAGCTCCGCTCCTGACCACGCCTCACCAGACCCCGCAGCCACACCCGATAAATCCACCCTCCGCAGCGCTCGATTGATGTGCCCCATCGCGTCAATCCGCGCAATCGGCTCCTGACCCAGATAGCAACCCTTCTGATACGAAATCGCCTCGCTGTTGCGATCCACCTCAGGCGCCAACTGCTCCCCGGAAATATCCACGCCCACAACAGGAAAACGTTCCGCGATCCGACACCCCAGCAACTGCTCATCGGTGGCCGCCCTGCCACCGCCCGCCAGATTCGCAACCTCAACGGCCACCACCTGCGGCTCACCAGCCAGCACACACTGCACACCGCCAGTCCAGCGAAACACATGCCGTACACCCTCACCCGCCAACTCCACACAGCCCACAGACAACCGCTCAGACCCGTCATCAGGCCACCACCAAAACTGCCCCTGCTGCTCCTCTGACACCGACCGCACCTGCACATCCTCGGTAATAATGTACCGGTCCAGATGCTTCACCAGAGCCGCCTCGGCACCCACTGCACCCAGCACATGAATCTCATGCCGCGAAGGCAGCGCCAGCACATAGCCATGCGCCAGCACCCGGGCCTTCACATCCACAAAAAACGCCTCCACCGACCGCCCCTCGGGCAGATCACGCACCACATTCGTACAGAAATTGTGCAGAAACCTGGCCCGATCCCGACCGGTCACCAGAATTCGCCGAAACCGCAGGCCCGCTGACATCGCTGAAAACCCGTCAAACAAAACATCACAGTAGGAAATCCACACTGCCGACAGTATAGTGCGGGCCGAGCGAAAATCAGATCGGCCGCACGGAAATCGGGGAATCCGGAAAACCTGTATGCACTCAGCTCCTGTCAACCGTCGCTCGCTCATCGCCTCCTGCACCGGACTCTCATTCGGTTCCCTCGCCCTGCAGGCACTCGAAGCCGACAACCACATCAACCCCCTCCAGCCACTCGCTCCCCGACTCCCCGCTGCCGCCTGCAGCGCCAGACAGATCATCTTCCTGTTCCAGTATGGCGGCCCCAGCAGTTTTGACCTGCTCGACTACAAACCCCAGCTGCAAAAACTGCACGGACAACCCGTCCCGGCCTCCATCCGCGAACAGCAGGACCGGGTCGGCGGCGTGTTTCAGCACTGCCGCGACGAACTGATGGCCGGCCCCTGGCGCTGGCAACAGCACGGACAAAATGGCCAGTGGGTCTCAGAACTGCTGCCACACACCGCGCGACACATCGATCGACTGTGCCAGATTCGCTCCATGGTCAGCGAAAGCTCAAACCATGCACCAGCCACCTACCTGCTGAACACCGGCGCTATCCTCGGCGGCAAACCCTCGCTCGGCTCGTGGATCACTTACGGACTCGGTTCGCTCAACCAGAACCTGCCCGGCTATGTCCTGCTGTACAAGGTCGCCGGACTTGGCGGTTCAGCCAACTGGAGCAATGCTTTCCTGCCAGCCGCCTTCCAGGGAACGCAGTTCCGCCATCAGGGCGATCCCGTTCTTAACCTGCGGCCCCCCGGTAACTACCTGCCTTCACAACGCGACACACTCGATTTCGCCCGCACTCTCAATCAGCGCCACGCCGCAAAACATCCGGCACACGAACAGCTTGAAGGTCGCATCGCCTCCTACGAGCTGGCGTGGCGGATGCAGTCCGCAGCGATCGATATCGGCGAGCTGTCTCAGGAATCCCCGCAGACGCTGGACGCCTACGGACTCAACAGCCCCAACTCCAGCCTCGCCACATACGGTCGGATGTGCCTGCTGTCACGACGGCTGATCGAAAAAGGTGTCCGCTTCGTCCAGATCTACAACGCCGTCGATAAACTCGGCTGGGATGGACACGACAACAACACCGATTACAACATCCGCAATGCCGCTCAGACCGACCAGCCCATCGCTGCACTCCTGCAGGATCTTGACCAGCGCGGATTGCTCGACTCCACACTCGTCATCTGGGCCGGAGAATTCGGACGCACTCCCATGATGCAGGGCAACTCCGGACGAAATCACAATCCCTACGGCTTCACAGTCTGGCTGGCAGGCGCCAATGTCCGCGCGGGAACAGTGATCGGCAGCACCGACGAAATCGGACTTCGCGCCGTCGCCTCACCCCAGTCCGTCAAAAACCTCCACGCCACACTCCTCACCGCCCTCGGACTGCAACCCGATGACCTCTACTTCGAACACCTCGGACGACAGGAACGACTGACCGGTGTCGCCGAAAGCTGGGAAGTCATCCCCGGTGCACTCGGCTAGGCCAGCCGCCCCCTTTGGGAGGGCGAAGCTCCCGCTGAGCCGAACACCTCCCAACCCCACCGAATCCCGCACCGCACGCCAAGCCTCGCCCCTTGGGAGGGCGAAGCTCCTGCTGAGCCGAACACCTCCCAACCCAATGAATCCCGCGCCGCACCCCAAGCCTCGCCCCTTGGGAGGGCGAAGCTCCCGCTGAGCCGAACACCTCCCAAGCCCACCGAATCCCACGCCGCACCACAAGCCTCGCCCTCCCGAAATACGATCCCGCGTCACGCCACAAGCCTCGCGCTCCCAAGGCCGGCGCCCGCAAACAGCGCGACCGTCAACACGTCGTTTTTCCGTGTATTCCGTGTCTTTCCGTGGTGAAATAAACCCACCCAAACACCACAATCACATCCGTCGGTTTCCACCCGCGGCTCGGCAGGAGCCTCGCCCTCCCAAGGCCGGCGCCCTCCCACGGCCGGTACCCACCAACGGCTCGCCTGTAGACACCTCGACAACTGGCTGTTATCGTGCCTTTCGTGGTTAAAACACCGGTTTTGCACACAGGATACGTTTCACGCTATAAACCAGCCTTTCTGTACCTGACAACAACCACTCACTTTAGCCAACTGGAGCACCGATGGCCTTCTGTCCGAAATGCAAAGGGACCATGGACACCACAGAAATTGTCTGCCCCCACTGCGGTTTTGACTTCCCACCCACCTCAGACTGGCAACCAAACGACTCCCGAGACAGTTTTGCGTGGTCGCCACTGGCAGAAATGGCTCTGACAATCAGCTCACTCGCCGCAGTATTCGGCGCCTTCGGCTCAGTGATCATCTCCCTGAATGCCCTCGCTCAGGGGAATCTGATTGCCGGCCTGCTCGTCGGCCCCATCACATTCTTCCTGCAGCTCGGCATGCTGGTGGTGTTTCTGCGAGTTCAAAAGTGAGCGACACCGGCGTGACACGGACCCGCAACCCAACGCCGGCTTTCCCTGAACGCAACAGCCCCCCTCCCCCCTCACCCCCAAAAAACAGGCTCAACGCGAAATCCTGTGCGCAACCGCAGACTGCATCGCCCGAGGTGTTGACTGCGATCCTCGGAGAGCGAAGCTCCCAACGGGC
>CAITYU010000109.1 GCA_903896675.1 uncultured Planctomycetaceae bacterium | reverse complement strand
GGGCGTCCCGTGGCATTCGCCACCGATACTGTGGGGACGGATGCGGCTGCCAAAGTCGCAGCACTGACAGATGGTGGTGTTGTGCTGCTGGAAAACCTGCGATTCAACAAGGGTGAGAAGAAGGGTGATCCGGACTTCGCGGGGAAACTGGCCGCGTTCGCGGACATTTACTGCAATGACGCCTTTGGAACCTGCCATCGTACGGACGCTTCGATGGTGGCCGTTCCTGCGGCGATGGCTGGCAAGCCGCGTGTTGTCGGATTTCTGGTGCAGAAGGAAATCCAGTACCTGAACGATGCCATTGCCAGCCCGCGTCGTCCGTTCATCGCCATTCTCGGCGGCGCCAAGGTCTCTGACAAAATAAAAGTGATCAGCAACCTGCTGAACGTCTGTGACAAGGTGCTGATCGGCGGTGCGATGGCCTACACCTTCGCGCTGGCGCTCGGAGGTAAAGTTGGCAAAAGTCGGGTTGAACCGGACCGTGTGGAGCTGGCGAAGGAGCTGCTGCAGAAGGGAGCGGGCAAGCTGGTGTTGCCGGTTGACACTCACTGTGGCGACGCCTTCCGGGGCGACTGCAACAAAGTGGTTGTCAGGGCTGGTCAGATTCCGGATGATTTTGAGGGCTTCGATATTGGCCCGGAGACGGCCCGTCTGTATGCGGCGGAAGTTGCGAACGCCGGCACAGTGGTGTGGAACGGCCCGATGGGTGTGTTTGAAATGCCGCCGTTTGATGCCGGCACTCGCGCGGTGGCCGAGTCGATTGCCAACAGTGGTTCGACCAGCATCATTGGCGGCGGTGACAGTGCCGCGGCCATCCAGCAACTGGGCTTTGCCGACCGAGTGACCCACGTCAGCACCGGTGGCGGCGCCAGCCTCGCGATGCTGGAAGGCGAAAAATTCGCGGCAGTGGAGCTGCTGGACGAAGCCTGAACGACACAGGCTCGCAGTGCCGTCCGAACGTAGCCCAGGCATTCCTGCCGGGCTACGCTCTCATCCGTCCCTCGCCCCTCGGGAGGGCGAGGCTCCCGCCGAGCCGGCCGCCTTGCCCGCCGCCTCGGGAGGGCGAGGCTCCCGCCGATCCGCACGCCTTGCCCGCCGATTCGGGAGGGCGAGGCTCCCGCCGAGCCGAACGGACGTTCGCCGCCGCGAGCCGGGGCGGCACCGGTCTGCAGGCGATGGCTGGCGACGTTAGGTGATTCCGCGGGATCGGCTCAAGGGGATCGGCTCAAGGGGATCGGCTCCGCGGGAGCGTCGCCCTCCCAGGGAGCGCCATCCCAGGGAGCGCCATCCCAGGGAGCGCCATCCCAAGGGGCACCCTCCCAAACGCAGGCGGATCACACTCAGTTCACATCGCGACCAGTCAGTCTCTGCTCAATCGAATCGGCACGGCTGCCCAGCTCAAACACGCTGCGACGAATGTCCTCGGCCGTCACTGTGCCCCTCGGGTAGGTGTCCACCATCACAAAACATGGCCGACCGTCAATGTCGCGAATCGATATTCCACCATGCTGCAGCGAAGCATTCAGCCGCAGCGCTTCCTCGTAAAATGATGGACGCGCCTCACAGCACAGACTGTAAATCAGCAGCAGGCGCTCACCCACAGAATGCTCACTGTTCTCAAGATGCACGACCTGACTGCGCTCGTCACGAAATGTCAGATGCACCCGAAAACTGCCGTCAGCCTCCTCGTCCCACACAGCACCCGGCAACCCCTGAAATGCCTCGTAGACCAGATCGGTCAGGTCCCGAGTTGTGCCAAGTACCGCACGCAGCATCTGTGCCGCAATGGTGCCGTCACGCGGTCGCTGCTGCGGATCCCGCTGCATCAGTTGCGCCACACACTCGGCCATGTCCAGCGGAATCTCGGGATTCAGCCGGCGGACACCCACCGGCGACTGCGTCAGAATCGATCGCATCACCTCGGAAATACTGCTGCCCTGAAACGGCAGCCGACCGGTCAGCATCAGATAATAGCAGACTCCAAGGGCATAGACGTCGCTCGCCGGCGTCGCCGCACGCCCTTCAAAAAGTTCGGGCGCCATGAAGTACGGAGTCCCGGCCAGACTGGGCGTCGGCAGATCCTCACCCACAATCCGCTTCGCCAGCCCGAAGTCCGAGATCTTCGGAACGCCGGCCGGAGTCACCAGCACATTGTCCGGCTTCAAATCGCGATGCACCAGCTGCAGTCGGTGCGCCATCGCCAACCCCGCCGCAATCCCGGCAGCCATCGAAGTGGAACGAATCGGACCAATCGGACCCTCACGATCAATCTCGTTCTGCAGCGAACCACCCGGAACATATTCCATCTCCAGAAAATGGAAGTCGTCCGTCTGGCCGATGGCATGCGTCGTGACGATGTTGGGATGCACCAGCGCCGCAGCCGCACGACCCTCGTTCTGAAAACGCTCGATGAAATCGTCGTCCTGCTCCACCCGCTTCGGGGACAGAATCTTCAGAGCACACAATCGCTGCAGGCTGGTATTGCGAGCCAGATAGACGATACCCATGCCCCCTCGACCCAGCAGCTTCTGGCACTGATAGATGTCCAGCATCTGGCCCGGCAGCAGCAGCGAATCCAGCTCCACATCCACAGAAAACTGCTCGTCCGCAGCATTCACCGAGCTGACAATGACGGTGTCACGTTTCCACGACAGTTCCGAGCCGCGCAGGGCAATGCCACAGCGGGGACACTGCGAGAAATCCGCGGAAAATTGAGCGTTGCAGGCGGAACAGTACACCGTGGCCACAGAATTCCTGTCATCCGGCAAAAAAAGGCAGTCGGTTTTGAGCGGCACCGGCATTCTGCCTTTCGGCAGGCGAAATCACAAGACAAACGGGCCTCCGATCCGATACACTCACCCGCTCTGTGTCCCCGTCAGCCCCCGTCAGCCGGCACCCTCACAAATCTTCAGTCTTCTGACTCACTCTTGCAGAAACACGCCATGCCCAGGATCAAACCATTCAATGCCCTGCGACCGCTGCCGGATCAGGCGGCACTCGTGGCCTCCGTACCCTACGACGTTGTCAATCGCGACGAAGCCGCTGAACTGGCTGCCGGAAATCCACTCAGCTTCCTGCACGTCGTGCGGCCGGATATTGACTTTCCACCCGCACACAACCCCTACGCGCAGGAAGTCTACGACAAGGCTCGCCAGAACTTTGATCGGCTGGTGGACAACGGAATCCTCACACGAGATGGCAGCGACTGCCTGTTCGCCTATCGCCAGATTCAGGGCCAGCATGCGCAGGTGGGTGTCGTCTGCTGCGTCCACATCGATGACTACGAAAACAACCTGATTCTGAAACACGAAAAAACCCGCCGCAGCAAGGAAGACGATCGGACTCGCCATGTGCTGGCACTCAATGCCAACGCCGGACCCGTGTTTCTGACCTACAGACAACAGGAAGCCGTCAATCTGCAGGTCGCTCAGGCCATGCAACAGCAGCCCCTTTACGACTTCACCGCCGTCGACGGCGTACAGCACACGGTCTGGCGTATCGCACACTGCGACGACCTCGTCAGTCAGCTCAGTGCCGTGCCGGTCTTCTACATTGCCGATGGTCACCACCGGGCCGCCAGTGCGTGGCGGGCCGGCAACGAGCTGCGCCGCAGGCTGCCCGACGGAGGCACCGGCAACGAAGAATGCAACTGGTTCCTCGCCGTCCTGTTCCCGTCCACACAGCTTCGCATCATGGCCTACAATCGCGTCGTCCGAGATCTCAATGGACTGACTGTCAGTGAGTTTCTGGAACGCCTCGATGCTCTCGGAGATCTGCAGCCAGCCGAAAGTCCTCGCCCCGCAGCCCCGGGAACCTTCTGTTTCCTCATCGATCACAAATGGTGGAGCCTCACAATCGCTCCCGATCCGCTCTTCGTCAACGACCCCATTCGATCGCTCGACGTCTCCATCCTTGAACACCAGGTACTGCAGCCAATCCTCGGCATCGAAGATGTCCGCACGGATCCCCGCATTGATTTTGTCGGCGGAATTCGAGGCACCGCAGAACTTGAACGACTGTGCATTCCCGGCGACTGGGCCGTCGGCATTTCCATGTACCCCACCACACTCGATCAGTTGATGCAGGTTTCCGATGCCGGCGAAATCATGCCCCCCAAAAGTACGTGGTTCGAACCGAAACTGCGCAGTGGCCTGCTGATACACACCCTCGAATAGAAAACGGTTCTCCCGGACACAGTTTTTCCGCTCGCTTCCACCCACCTCCCGGACACCTACACATGCAAACCCTGCTGCTGTTGCTGCTGCTGCTGCCCAATGACTGGCCGAAATTCCGTGGCCCTCACGCAGATGCCCACGCCGCCGGACCACCGACGCCCATGCAGTGGTCCGACTCACAGAACGTTCGCTGGAAAGTCCCCGTCCCGGGATTGGGCTGGTCCTCACCGTCCGTTGTCGGAAAACGACTGTGGCTCACCACCGCAGTGCCCGTTGACGGCGGATTGTCCCTGCGGTGCCTCTGCCTCGATGCCGACTCCGGTCAAACGATCTGGGACACCGAGGTCCGCAGGGTCGCAGAAGCACCGAAAATTCACACCAAAAACAGCCATGCCAGCCCCACGCCGATCATCGACAAAGGCTCGGTCTACGTGCACTTCGGTGCACTCGGAATGGCCCGACTGAACGCCGCGGATGGAAATATCCTGTGGCTGAATACTGAACTGGTCTACCCGCCACTGCATGGAAGTGGCGGCTCTCCGGTGCTGCATAATGGCCGACTGGCAATCGTCTGCGATGGCAGTACAGATCCCTTTGTGGCCGCCGTGGAAGCCGAGACCGGCAAAGTGCTGTGGAAAAAGTACCGGTCCGTCAAAGCCCGCATCAGCCACTCCTTCGTGACCGTCTCAGTCGCTGAAGTCGATGGGCGCCCACTGGTCATGGCCCCCGGACCCGATCATTTCGCAGCCTATGATCTGAACAGCGGTGACGAGGTCTTTCGGGTGCTGGCCCCCGGTTGGTCCGTCGTGCCTCAGCCCACCGTCGCCCACGGACTGGTCATCTACAACCACGACTACGACAACCCGGAACTGATGGCTGTGCGACTGGGGGGCTCAGGGGATGTCACCGAAACACATGTCGCATGGCGGCAGAAACGCGGAGCCCCCAGTACACCAACCCCGCTGCTCATCGGTGAAGATCTGTTCTACGTTTCTGACGATGGCATCGCGTCCTGCGTCAATGCCGTCAGTGGCGAACGCTACTGGATGGAACGCCTGGGAGGAAACTTTTCCGCTTCACCGGTGTTCGCCAATGGACATGTCCTGTTTCTGGACGAAACAGGACACGCTACCTGGGTCAAGCCGACCCATACGTTCGAAGCCGTCGGAAAGTGCGAAGTCCCCGGACGAACGCTGGCCACTCCGGCCTTCGCCAACGGTTCCATGTTCCTGCGCACCGACGAATTTCTGTATCGAATCGCTGCTCCCTGAGCGGAAGTGGCCACGGCACCGGATCAATGCAAACGGGGTCGCTTTCCTGAAGAAAGCGACCCCGTGCAGTTTGATACCCGCGACACACCGGCGAAGGCTGAAATCAGCCTTCCTGCTGCTCGCGATAGGCAAAGCACATACGAATCAGGTGCGCCACATTGTCCGCTCGCATCTTGTCATTGATGCGGGCCCGGTGAGCCTCGACGGTTTTGGTGCTGACGTCCAGCTCCGCAGCAATCTCGCGGCTGGAAAGTCCGTCCACCACCATGTCCAGCACCTGACGCTCGCGACCGGTCAGACGGTTGATGCTTTCTTCAGTCTCTTCCAGCTCGTCTGCGTACAGGTCCTCGTCCACTTCGTAGAAGTAGCCGTAGGCCCGCGCCACAGCGTCGGCCAGCTCTTCCACACGGACTGGCTTGCACAGAAAGTCAAATGCGCCGTTCTTCATCGCACGCACGGCCATCGGAACATCTGCATGTCCGGAAATCATCACAATCGGCAGGTTGAACTTGTCGCCAGCCAGCTTTTCCTGCAGTTCCAAACCCGTCATTCCAGGCAACCGCAGGTCCAGAATCAACACTCCCGGCACGGCCTCCCGGTAGTCCCGGTAAAATTCCATCGCCGTCATGTAATCACGAACTTCAAGCTTGTGCGCCTGCAGAGACTCTACGAGAGTAGCGCGCACTTCCTGGTCATCCTCCACCAGAAAGACCGTGAAGGGTTTGCGTTTCTTTGGTTGTTCGAACTCAGTCGGAGGAGGTGCTTTCTTTTCCGTCTTCCTGAGTCCACGTCGTTTTCGCTGCATGAAAACTTCTCCAGTTATGGCCCTGCAGGACGCAGAACCGTGGGGTAGAGGGGGGAAACCCAACCGCCCCGGAGTCGGGACATCGGCGTCGCGCCCCGTCGGCGCACCGCGCTACAACTACATACTGTGACATCCGGAATCCAAATTGCCACCAGCCAGTCCCCGCAGATGGAAATTATCGTGAAAATGCGATTCGTTCGTCCTTATATTTTAACGGGGGATTTCCCGCAGAATTCCCGATCGATGCGGGAATATTCGCCATCCGCACAACTCCACACAGCCCACACGCTCCGCCAGAACTGCAATTTTTCCGCCCGTTCCTTCCCACACTCCAGTTGCTTTCCCGAAACAGACCCAGCAGAATCCAGCACACGGCAGACCTGACCTGCAAACCGCAGCTCAGTCTCGAAACCCCATATCGATAAACGTATGTCCCGTAGACTGATCACCAGTATAGCTGTCGTTCTGCTCCTCTGCATTTTCGCGGGATCGCGACCGCTCACACCCGCTGCCTGTGCTGCACCGCCGGATCAGCGAACACAGGCTGCCATCCAGCAATCCCTGGATTACCTCGTGTCTCTGCAGAAACGCCAGGGGTATTGGGAGGCCAATCAGGGACAGTATCGCGTGGCGATGACTGCACTGGCCGGTACAGCCATGCTGGCTGAAGGTTCCACGGCAACATCCGGGCGTTACGCCAAACCGATTCGGCTGGCGGTTGATTATCTGTTGTCCATGAGCCGCCCGAACGGGCTGATCGGATATCGCGAGGATTTCCATTACACCTACGGCCATGGTTATTCCATGGTGTTTCTCAGTCAGGTGTATGGCGAGGAGGAGGACGAGCGAAGGCGAGAGGAGTTGCGGGGTGCGCTGACGAAAGCAGTGCAGTTCTGCGCTGATGCTCAGACCAGTCGTGGTGGCTGGGGATACGTATCAGCCTCCGAGGGCAACGACTTCGACGAAGGTTCCACCTGCATCACTCAGGTGCAGGGCCTGCGGGCCTGTCGCAATGCGGGCATCCCTGTTTCCAGAGAGATCATCGATCGGGCAAAGAAGTACATTGAGGAGTGCACGACCAGCGAGGGCGGTGTGCAGTACAGCATTCGCGGCGGCGGGGCTCGGGCGCCCATCACCGCCGCCGCTCTGGCCGCCATGTTCAACGCCGGGGAATACGACACGGAAGTCACAAAACGCATGCGGGAATATTGTCGACAGCGGATCTGGCCCGAACGCAGCGTATCAGCCACAGACGGCTTCTGGCACTACATGCACTTCTACTTCGCTCAGGTGGTGTATCGCACGGGCGGAGATGACTGGAACAGGTATCGCGGAGAGCTGCACGAAAAACTGCTGCAGGAAATGCAGCAGGGTGGTGGCTGGTCCGACCAGCAGGTGGGCCCCGTCTACGTCACCGCCGTCAACTGCATCATGCTGCAGCTCGATCGCGGGTTTCTGCCGATCTATCAGCGTTAGGATCTGTCTATGACTGCAAACCGATCTCTGATCCTGCTGACCACCTTCGCGCTGGCAGTCGGATGCTCTGAAAGTCCTGATCAAACCGCTGCTCAGCCTGCGTCTCCGCTGGCCACGTCAGCAGCCAGCCCACCCGCAACAAACGCGGCATCTGCGGCGACAGCGACGCCGGCGGAATCCGCGCCACAGCCGGCAAAGCAGTTTCGTCCGCTTGCTCTCAGCGGGCTGGGTTCCACGTCGGCCAAAGCCGGCACCGACGCCAGTCAGATGACAGCCAGCCAGAAAATTCAGTCCGTGATCAGTCACCTGCAGCCCATGCAGATCCTGCTGGGCAAATGGCGAGGCACCACGCGGCGTGAATACGAAAGTTTCAAGGCTGTGGACAGCCACGAGTGGGTCTGGGACCTGCGGACCAATCCTGAGCAGCCAGCCCTGGTCATGGCATCCGACAAAAGCCCATACCTCCGCAGCAGTCGCCTTTCCTGGGACATCGCAGCCGGGAAGTTCGTGCTGACCGGAGTGGATGCGGAAGGTCGCCAGCGTCGACTCTCCGGCGACTTCACGGAAGCACCGCATGAAATCACAGGCAGCGATGACAAACAGCATCGCATCTTCCGACTGGAGCTCAGCGAAGAAACTTCGGACTCCGCCGAGCAGTGGCAGCTTGCCATCGCACAGCAGGAAAACAACCGTTATCTGCTGGAAGTCGGCAAACGTCGTGGAAAGGCCGACTTTGCGCGATTCGACACCGTTTCGACGCAGCGCGACGGCACCTCGTTCGCGCTCAGCGACACCGACTACGCCGAACGCACGTGCATCATCTCAGAGGGGCTTGGGACCACCGAAGTCACGTGGAAGGGACGCTCTTACTGGGTCTGCTGCTCCGGCTGTAAGGCCGCTTTTGACGAAGATCCTGACACGTGGATCGCCCGCGCGGCTGAGCGAGCCAAAGCACAGAAATGAACGCGGTTGCGGCAATTGACATCGGCAACACCCGAGCCAAGTTCGGGCTGATCTCCGATCCCGCTCTCGGACCGGTCGGCGAGGTTACAGCCACAGTACTGGAGGACGGCCAGTCGCTGCCAGAGCAACTGCTGGCGTGGTGGCACAGCACAGCAGCCGGGCGAGCCTGTTCCTGCGTGATCGCCGGCAGTGACCCGGACTGCCGGGATCAGTTGCTGCAGAACTGGCCAGTGGCGCTGCCACAACCCCTCGTCATTCGTTCCGGATCCCAGATCCCGGTCCACGCAGACGTGGACTATCCCTCGCGAGTGGGTATCGACAGACTGCTGAATGCCTATGCGGCGCAGTTCCTGCTGACAACCGATCAGGCCGCGATCATCGTGGATTCCGGTACCGCCACCACCGTCGATCTGGTCACGCCAGGTCCCGTTTTTCGAGGCGGCAGCATTCTTCCCGGACTGCGACTTGCCGCTCGCGCACTGCACGATTACACCGCCCGACTGCCACTTGTGGACGTTGATGAATCGCTCACTCAGCTTCCCGTCCTGCCCGGTCGCAATACCGAAGATGCCATCATGGCCGGACTGTTCCTTGGTCAGCTTGGCGCAGTACGTGAAATTGTCGCAGGGCTGCAGAATGCCCTGCACGTGATTGCCCCGCAGTGCGGTTCGCCACGACTGATCATCAGCGGAGGTGGCGGGCGGCAACTGACCAGTCACCTGCCGAACGCTTTCTTCGCTGACAGTCTCGCACTGCATGGTCTTGCATGGCTGGCACACCAGCAGGGAGCAGCCCACAGACACGTGTGCCGGATCAGTGCTCACTGACGCTCGGCGATCGCCGCATACTTCGGTGCTGCCGTATGAGCCAGACGGTTCCGCAGCGATTCGGACAACAACCCCACCGCATTCCATGGCTGAAGTTCGTCACGAATCCGCGCATAGGCCGCCTGGGAATCGCTGTCGCTGCGACTGTTTTGGCACAGCAGATAACAGCGTTCTGCCGCAGCTCGCAGCTCGCTGTCGGCCGTCTGCAGAAATCCCCGTGACCAGTGTCCGGGATCCGCCGCCAACTGTTTCTCAAACTCAATCGCTGCCATGAAGTACCACGCCGCGAAGCCACAGAACAGCCGAAAATCAGGCATCGCCCGATAACACCCACCGGTCAGCAGATCCAGCCAGCGGACTTCCTGCGAGACATCCTGACCATAGCAGTGCAACGCCCCGAGGCAGCGGGCGCCGTCCTGCAGCAGGGCTTCCGCCACTCGCAACACGCCACTCAATGCATGCGCAATGCCGCTGCTGTGCAGAGGATCCACGAAACCATAGGCCACCGGCAGCAGGACCCAGCCCGGCCCCACAGCGTCCCGCCGACAACGGCTCAGCCTGCGCTGAAACCCCATTCCCGCAGACGGTGCCCGACACTCCCAGTCACTGAATAACCCGGCCAGCGATGGATACTGCTGCAGCGTCCGACGAAAGTAATCGGCCGCCGAGACGACTCCGTCACTCCCCGCTGCGTTTGTTACCTCCCCCATCCCCGTCAGCCACTGCGGTTCCACCAGACCGACACTGGTGGTTCCATTATCCATCCGCAGCATCCAGCACCAGCCCGTATCCAGCAGATGATGCTGCGCAGCATCGTCTCCACAGAACGGATCGTCCGCCGAAGCAGCCTCACTGAATCCCCGAACTCCGTCGAAATGACCGTAGACAGCAGCAGTCCGAGTTCGCATCCAGTCGTCGTCGAACGGGTTGCCCACCTGCTGCGACACCGCCTGACCGGCCCCCGTTGCATCCACCAGCCAGCGACAACGGATTTCAGATCGCTCTGCGGCTGAGCCCGCCAGCGCCTGCAACTGCACCGACCACAGGCCACTGAAGCGATCGAAACAGCACTCGCCCAGTATCGTCTCCTCCCGCAACACCGCTCCGGCAGTCCGCGCACAACCCAGCAGATGCTGATCCACGGAACTGCGCAGCCAGTGCGTATCACTCCAGTGATCAGCCGAACTTGCCGCGGCCAGCAGCGAGTGCTCGTGATGCTCTGAGTCCTGGTACAACTGACCACTCTGGTGGCGGTAGTAACTGAATCCCCGCTTCTTACCGCACACAACCTCCGGATAAGACCGCTTCCACGTTCCCCAGCAGGCCAGCGGCGCCAGTTCCCGCAGACCAAATCGATCAGCCAGATGTGCCAGCAGAAAATCGGCCGTCGGAGTCGAACTCTCGCCGATCGCAAAACGCGGATGACGCTGACGATCCACAATCAGTACCGAACGGCCGTGGCGAGCCAGAATCCAGCCCAGCAGGCTTCCCGAAAACCCGGATCCCGCAATCACCACGTCAAACCACACAGTCAACCCCTCAGCAGAAACTCAATCCACAAACAGGAACTGATTGCCCGCCAGCAGCGTACGACACAGCGTTGCCCAGCACTGCAATCGCCGCTCACGCTCATCCGCCAGACCGGACAGAGCACTGTCAAGCTGCTGCAGAAATGTCATCGTTTCCGCCCGCTCTGCCATCGAGGCCGGTCGCCCATAGATCACGTCAAACAGCCGACTGCACAGCTCCTCAGCAGTTGCCCCGGGAAACCCGACATCCGCAGCACCCTGCCCCTCCGCCAGTCGTCGACTCTGTTCGTGCACCAGACTGCTGTTCAGCAGAAACAACGCCTGGTTCGGCACGGTCGTGGCCGGCCGCTGCTCGATATGACCGGCAGTTTCCACATAATCAAAAGTCGAGAACATTTCGTACAAGGCGGCCCTGTCGATCGGCAGATAGATGGCGCGTCGCGGAGCATCCACACTGCCCGCCATGCCCCCAGACGTGCGGTCAAGACCGCCACCCGTCAACAGCACCGCATCCCGTACTTCCTCCGCCTCCAGCCGCCGCCGGTTCTGCCGCCACAGCAGGCGGTTTTCCGGATCCAGTTCCTGATAGTCAGCACGCTGCACACTGCTCATCTGCCACGTCCGACTGCTCAACACCAGCCGATGCATGGACTTCAGCGACCAGCCACGCCGCATCAGCTCACGCGCCAGCCAGTCCAGCAGCTCAGGGTGACTGGGAGCCTCAGCCTGCAATCCCCAGTTGCTGGGACTGCGCATCAGCGGCCTGCCAAAGTGCCACATCCACAGGCGATTCACCATCACTCGCGCCGTCAGTGGCTGTTGAGGTGAGACCAGCCACCTCGCCAGTTGCAGCCTGCCGCTTTCGTCCCCGGAAATGCTGTCCGCAGGCGCCACCTCCGTCAGAATCGACGGCATCCCGCGCGGAACCAGATCGGGACCGGGCTTCAGATGATTGCCCCGCAGATGCACCGGCAGATTGCACCGCTCACCCTCCTCAGCCGCCATCACCATGGCATACTGCGGCAGCTCCTTCTGCAGCTTCTCCAGCTCCGCCTGACGTGCCGCCACCAGCTCCTTCTGACCGGCAACCTTCAGTTGCTCAAGCTCCGACTTCACCGCATCAATCCGCTGCTGCTGCTGACGCCGGCGCTCTGTCACCTCCCGAGACGGCAAAGGACGCTCCATCCACTTCGAAACAAAATCCCGGTTCTGCATCGTCCGAGTGCTGTAGAAGATCCCGGCAAGTGCATAGTAATCACGCGCTGACAGCGGATCGAATTTGTGATCATGACAGCGGGCACATGACAGAGTCAGACCAAGCATCGTGCGACTGATCGTGTCCACCTGCTCGTCAGCAATGTCGATCAGCATCTTTTCCTTGTCCTGCTCCGCCAGCATCTTGGGACCCAGCACCAGCAGCCCGGTTGCCGTCAACAGATCACCCGCCGCCTGCTCGTCCTCAGGCACCGGCAACAGGTCTCCGGCCAGTTGCTGCACAATAAACTGATCCATGGGAAGATCGAAGTTCAGACTGCGAATCACCCAGTCCCGATAGCGCCACGCCTCCGGCAATCCATGGTTCTCGTCGGCCCCGTTTGTCGTTGCATACCGCACCAGATCCAGCCAGTGCCGCCCCCAGCGCTCTCCGTATGCCGGTGATGACAACAGCCTGTCCACCACGCGATCAAACGCATCCTCCGCGGGATCCGCGATAAATGCGGCCGTCTCCTCAGGCGTCGGGGGCAGCCCCGTCAGATCAAATGTGGCCCGTCGAATCAGCGTGCGACGGTCCGCAGCCACCGCCGGTTCCATGCCGGCCTGCCGCAGTCGCGCCCGGACAAAACGATCAATCGGATTCTTTGACCACAGGGGATCAGACTCCGCCGGAGGCTCGACATCCGGGATCGGCTGAAACGCCCAGTGCTTGCGCGCAGCATCCCAGTCCACAGGCTGCAGCTTCGCCGGCGGAGCCTCCAGTCGGGGATCCGGAGCACCGCGGCGAATCCACTCCCCAAGCACCGCCGTCTGCTGCTCTGAAAGACGGCCCGCAGGAGGCATCTCCATGGATTCGTAACGCACTGCCTGCATCAGCAGACTGTTCTGGGGATCACCCGGCACAATCGCCGGGCCACTGTCACCACCCCGCAGCCAACCAGCCCGATGATCCAGCCGCAGTCCTCCCCGCAGAATGCGCGACTCGCCCGCATGACACTCATAGCAGTGGTCTGTCAGCAGCGGACGAACCTCGGACTCAAAGAACTGCAGATCATCCGCAGACATCTGCGGTGCCACCTCGCCGGGCTGATCAGCCTGCTGCACACCCGAAACCGGCGGCAGAGACCAGCCGAAAGGCAACACACAACCGATCAGTGCAAAGCTGAGTCGCAGCATGGGCGGAAAATTCAGTGGCCGGAAACTGCAGGCTGCCCCGCAACAGAAGTTGGGCTGCCTGAACGATTTACGCAGCTCTCAACCCAGCTTATCCGGCAGGTGCGCAAGGGGCAATTGCAAAATCGGCGGGAAGTCTGCAGTCTCAGGCACCCGGACGGCAGGAATTCGCTCGAACGGCTGATCCCTACCCGCGTCCCCACTGTTCCATGCTCAACCCGCTGCGTACGATACCACTCGTCCCAGCCCCATGACACGCTGTCGTCCCGCTCCAACCGTAACTCCCCCGCAACTCCATCGCCATGCCCGACATTCACGTCCCCGAATCACTGCACGGCGCCTGCATCAGCATCGGCAATTTCGATGGTGTCCATCTGGGACACATCAGCATGCTGCAGCAGCTCCTTGAACTCTCCCGGCAACTCTCCGTGCCTGCCGTTGCTGTCACCTTCGATCCACACCCCATCGCCGTGCTCCGCCCGGAATTCACACCACCACTGCTCACCACCCCCGATGAACGTCGCCGACTGCTGCTGGAAGCCGGCGTCTCCGCAGTCTTCGTTCTCCCGGTCAGCGCCAGCCTGCTGCAGCTCACACCACAGCAATTCTTTACTCAGATCATTCAGGCCGGGTTTCAGGCCCGCGGTGTCGTGGAAGGCCCCAATTTCCATTTCGGCCACGATCGCGCCGGAACCGTCGACACCCTGCGGCAACTCTGCCACGATGCCGGAATTGACTGTCGGATCACGGCCCCCACCGATGATGGCTCCGAAATGATCTCCTCCAGTCGCATCCGCAGCCTGCTGTGTCGCCGCGCTGTCACAGAAGCCGTCAGACTGCTCGGACACCCATATCGCATCAGCGGATTCGTCCACCGCGGTGCCCAACGCGGACGAACAATCGGCTTTCCCACCGCAAACCTCGCAGAGATTCACACCCTGCTGCCCGCTCACGGCGTCTATGCCGGCACCGCCACCGTCGACGGGCACACATGGCCCGCAGCCGTCAGCGTCGGACCAAATCCAACCTTCGGCGAACAACGCGAGAAAATCGAAGTCCACCTCGATGGCTTCAGCGGAGATCTCTACGGTACTCGACTGAATGTCGATCTGCTGGCCGAAATCCGACCACTGCAGGCCTTCAGCTCAGCCACCGAACTGGTCGCTCGCATCACCGCTGATGTGGCCACAGTCCGACATCTGGCCGCCACACCCCGTCACTGACCCCGCGACAGGCGATCCAGCCACCGCAGCATCCCGGACGGCCACGGCAACTGCCACGATAACTGCTCCTTCGTGCCAGGATGCCGAAAACCCAGCTCCGCAGCATGCAGCGCTAAACCCGGTGCACCACTGGTGTCCTCCACCACAGCGCCGCCATATGGCCCCCGGTACTTCACATCACCACACAGCGGATAACCCAGTTCAGCGAGCTGAATCCGAATCTGATTCGTTCGCCCGGTCTCCAGACGACACTCCAGCTCCGTGTAGCCCTCAAATCGACGCAGCGGTTTCACATGCGTCACCATGTCCAGACCTTCAACCGACGGATCAGCCGTCGAACCCCGCAGCCCGTCACCCCGATCACGCACCTGCCGCGACCTCAGCGTCTGCGCCGACAACTGCCCCGGTACCACACACAAGTACCGTCGCAGCACCGTATGCGCAGCAAACTGATGAATCAGAAACTGCTGCGATTCCTCCGTGCGAGCAAACACCAGAATGCCGCTGGTCTCGCGGTCAATCCGGTGGACAGCCAGCAGCCCGGATGCAGATTCATCACCAGCCCCGGGTGCCACCATCCCACGCTGCGGTCGACGCCCGGAAGCTCGCTGCCCCATCGGACGTTCACCTGAACCACCACCACCCTCACGGCGACGTATCAGTCGCCCCAGTGATTCCTCCAGTGACGGCTGCTGTCGCTTCCGCTCCTCACTCCAGTCACAATCGCCCGGATGACGCACAGACAACATACCCGCAGGCTTCGCCGCCACCACCACCAGCGCGTCCAGCCACAGGATCCGCACGTCCTTGTCCCCGGGAATCGCAGGAAATGGACGCTGCCGCACCTCGAGGACATCTCCCGCCTGAACACGCCGCCCCTCGTCTATGCACACGATGCCGTTGACACCCAGACGCAGCTCGTGCATCAGCCTCCGCGCCTGATTCCACGTCAGTTGTCCATCACACCTGCGCAGAGCCCCCAGCACCGCCCCGGCCGCTTCCGCTGTTACCGTATACCTGACTGCTGACACCGTTCGGCACCACCCCGTTCACCGCGTTCGAAAACTTCAGGCCGTCCGCTGACCCGGATAACGCACCCGACCATGATGCTGCGCCAGCAGCGACTTCACCAGTGATTCTTCAATCCGCCGCAACTCGTTCATCTGCAGATTACACTCGTCAAACTGACCATCCAGCAGCCGCTTCAGAATAATCTCGTGCACCAGCGACTGAATCCGCTTCGACGTCGGCTCCTTCAGCGTGCGACTGGCACTCTCCACCGCATCCGCCACCATCAGCACGGCTGCCTCGCGAGTCTGCGGACGAGGCCCCGGATAGCGGAAATTCGACTCCTCCGCCTCAGATCGATGATCGGAATCGGCCTTGCGAGCCGCCTCGCGATAAAAATACTCCACCAGCGTCGTGCCGTGATGCTGAGTAATAAACGGGTGCAGAGCCTCGGGCAGATTGTTCTCCTCCGCCAGCTCCAGGCCGTCCTTCACGTGCCCGATGATAATCAGAGTACTCATGTTGGGAGCCAGTGACCGGTGCGGATTCTCGGCACCGTCCGTGATGTTCTCAATGAAATATTCCGGCTTCATCATCTTTCCGATGTCGTGGAAATAGGCGCCCACCCGAGTCAACAGGCCGTTGGCTCCGATCGCTTCAGCCGCCGCCTCGGCCATCGCCGCCACCATGATCGAATGGTTGTAGGTTCCCGGTGCACGCCGAGCCAGCTCCTGCAGCAGCGGATGCGAAACCCCCGTCAGCTCCAGCAGACTGATGTCCGTCACAATCCCGAACGCCTGCTCAATAAACGGCAGACTGCCCGCAACCAGATAACAGCAGATCAGGGACGAGCCCGAATACTTCAACGCCGTCAGCAGCAGACCGGAATTCTTCCACGCATCAGGCAGAGACGACTGCTCCAGAATTCCCGCTGCCCACACCGCCACAAAAGACACTGCCGCCAGACGGAATCCCAGCTTGATCATGATCAAACGCGATTTGATCCGCCGCAGCGGCAGCACCGATGCCACACTGACAATCATCAGCACAACAAAACTGCTCAGACTGCCCGTCGTCGACGCTGTAATCAGCAGCGTCAGCACGAAAGACGTCATAATGGCCACCGCCTGACCGTACACAATGGCCGTGATCATCACCGCCGCCAGCAACGGAATCACCTCGGCACGATACGGATCCTGACTGGCCCAGACACCCAGAAACACTGTGCTGCATCCCATCCCCAGAAACAGCAGCAGTCGCGATGGATCCTCCAGCATCGCCGGACGAGCATGCTTCAGAAAGATACCAAACAACAGCACCAGCACCGTCGTCAACAGCAATCGACCCAGAAATCGCAGCGCCCGCTGCCCACTGTCCAGCGAATCCTCAAAGGCCTCCTGCTCGTACTGCAGCGCATCCCGATGAATCGCCGCCACCTGCACACCGGCAGGCACCAGAGTCGCCCCGGCAGTGTAGTTCTGGTAAACGTCCCGCGCCGTCTCTTCGATCTTCGTACGAGCCACCTCGGTGGCCTGCGCATCCCGACCCAACTGGTTCTTCAGATTCGACAGCAGCCACGCCTCAACCGGCTTCCGCAGGACCGCCAGCTTGCCATACAACTGCCAGTTCTTCCCCAGACGACCCGTCTCCTGCAACTGGTCCTCCAGCAGGACGTCCCCCAGCACTCCGTTGTGCAGCACCGTTCCAGCCGCATCCAGCACCTGAATCGGCTGGTCACGCTGCATCGCCGGAGCATCCGGGTTTTCCGCAAACTGACGATTCGCGGACTGCTGATCCACCAGACCCAGCCGCCGCGCGTCAGAGATGAACTGAGAAAACTCAGCCATCAGCTCGTCCAGACGACGACCGTTGGAATCGTCAGGAGTACTGAGTTGATTTCGCAGCACACTGTACGCCGTTCGCTCAGTCTCACTGCCATCCTTCCGGATCCCGAACGACAGTAACAGATCCTCACTCACCTGATTGATCGATTCGGTATTCGCGACAACGCTGAGCTGCGTTCTGAGCAGCGATTCCAGACGGTCCACCACATCGCGGTTCTGACGGAGGACCAGCGGAGCGGCCTCCAGAGCATCCTCGATCGCCCGCCGACTGCCCTCCACATCCACAATCCGAAACGGCACCCGCGATTGAATACCGCTGAATGCCAGCATCCCCTCACGCCAGCGCAACCCGGAACTTCCCAGAGTCGTTGCCAGCAACAGGCCACACACCGCCGCCGCTGATAACAACACAATCGTCAGCACACGGTAATCACGGAATGCCGCCAGCAGACGATCCCACAGCGAAGGAGTCGGGCGAAAGACACGAGCCTGACGGCTTCGTCGAGTCCCAAAAAATGACATCGACTCAGCCCCCCCCCGACCGGCTGAAAAACCGCTCGAAGATGCTGCTGCACTGCAGGGAGACACACCGCCAACCCACGACCACCAATTGTCGCCGGATCCGCTGTATCACCGCGCCCGTTTCAGCCGCTGTACAAGGACTGCACACAGACAGCCCCACCACCAGCGATGAACTGTTCATTGACGTAACGACCGACGGATGAGCGTCCGTCGCGCCAGCCTGTGCCCGATCCGCCCTGCCAGAGCCTTCTAGCCCGACACTGCGTCCGCTTCGTACGCCGAAACGATCTCACGCACCAGCTTGTTTCGTACAATATCCTGACCAGTTAATTGCACCACCGCAACCCCGGAGATCCTGGAAAGTCGACGAATTGCGTCACGGAATCCGGATTGTACGCCCCGCTCAAGATCGTTCTGAGTCGAATCGCCAGTCACCACAATCCGGGAATTCTGGCCCATTCGAGTCAAAAACATCTTCATCTGCGTCACTGTCGTGTTCTGCGCCTCGTCCAGAATCATAAAGGTGTCATTCAGAGTCCGCCCTCGCATGAATGCCAGCGGCAGAATCTCAATCACGTCGTTCGACAAATATCGCCGCACTGTCTCATAGTCCACCATGTCGTGGATCGCATCCAGCAGCGGACGAATGAACGGATTCACCTTCGCAAACATGTCCCCAGGCAGAAATCCCAGCTTTTCGCCCGCCTCCACCGCCGGACGCACCAGCACAATCTTCCGCACGTACTCCGCCCGCAAAGCCTCCAGCGCTAAAGCCACCGCCAGATACGTCTTGCCTGAACCCGCCGGACCGTCACACAACACCAGATCCGTCTTCCGAATTGCCTCCATGTACAGCTTCTGGCCATCCGTCTTCGGTCGGACCGTCCCCACCCGATCACGACCCGTCCGAAATTCCGCTATTCCTCGCGCGGGCCAGCTTTCCGCCGAAACCACCCCGCCCGCAGACATGCCACCATGCGTCGCCATCGAGCCGGATCCCACATGACCCAAACCCTGAAATCCACCACCCGTGCTCATCTGCAAACGCTCCCGAACCTCAGCAGGCGGAACACCACCCGACTGCAACTCTTCCACGGTGGCCTCCGGACGCTGCTGCAATACCTTGCGCCACCTCTGCAAAGTCTCCAAACCACGCCGAACCTGGTCCTCGTCACCCAGAATCTTCACCTGACTGCCACGCAGCACCACCTGCGCACCGGTTTCACGACTTAAGACCTTCAGGTTTTCATCCCGCGAACCAAATAACGCCCGCGCTTCATCGTGATGCTCCAGTTCCAGATATGCTTCAGCCATGGAAATTCGAATTCTCAGCCGCGTGAACGTGACAGAACACGAAAAACACCGAGGACACCAGCCGGCATTCTAGAACACCGCAGATCGTCCTGACACCGACAAATCCGCCTGACAACGCCCCAATTGCACAAGTTCGCAAAAATTCAGATTCCCCGGGTTGTTTCGCCACTGTGGCCCGGATTCGTCAGGTGTTGACATTTTTCAACACCACGAAAAGACCGCCTATCTGCTACAGCACTGCCCCCACCAACACTCTGCTGCTCCACACTGCCACTCCTGCCGATTTTCCCCGGGAACAGCACCGCTTTCCCACTGTACACTCCAGACGACCCTTTGACCGTCTCACCCCGGAAGTCGACTCATGTCCGCAACTCTCGCACCACCTCCCGCCACCCCCGGACCACTGACCGCCCCCAACGGTACTGCCACTCCCGCACTCAATGCCATTCCCGCAGCACACGCCTCCGGCCCCGCAACCACCGCACATCCACTGGCCTCACACGCCGGTACCACCGTGCTCGTTGCCGCCGGCTGCCTCGCCATGGCGGCTCTCGCCTCCGGAAGACTGTGGCACACCGACCTCTGGGATCACCTGAACTACGGCAAACACCTGCTGCAGACGCGGACGAATTTCATCACGGAACCTCTGCTGCCACTGGCGGCCGGAATCCGGATGGTGAATATTCCGTGGCTGGCCCAGATCGGTATGAAACTCATCGAACGCACCGCCGGGCCTGCCGGGCTGCAGCTGCTGTCAGGGCTCTGCGGTGCACTCGCGCTCTTCCTGATCGCTCGACTCGCAGCACGAAATGCCCGCAGCACAATGGCCGGACTACTCGCCGCTGCCGTCTTCTACATCGTCAACCGACACGAACTCCACGTCATCCGACCACAACTGGCCGGACTTGTCTGCTACTGCATCACGCTCGCGTGGACCCTCGGTTCCCAGGCTCACTCCACGAAGACCTGGATCGGCTTCATCACCCTGTTTGCCTGCTGGGCCAACCTGCACGGCTCATTCGCCATGGGTCTGGCTGTGCTGGCCGCGGCTGTGGTCGGTCGCGCCCTCGATGTGCTGCTGCGTTCCCGCTGCATCGCCATCACGCTCGGCGACCACCAACTGCACCGCAACCTCCTGCTGCTGCAGCTGTGCAGCGCCGCTGTACTGCTCAACCCCAACGGACTGCTGATCTACCCGGAAATTTTCGCGGTCAGCGGAAACGCCAACACCGCTTCCATGTTTGAATGGCAGCCACTGACACTCCGCATGGCCCACGGACAAATCGCCGCCGCTGTGCTCACCGCCGCCGTCCTCTGCGTAAGACTCAGCCCCCGCCGGATTCGCGCCACAGAAGTGCTGATCTTCGCCGGCACCGGACTCCTCGCCGCCTGGTCCGCACGCATGCTCAATTGGTGGGCCCCCGCCGCCGCCACACTGCTGGCCGTACACCTGACTGCCATCCTCCGACCACAACTCAACCGCCTTCGCTTCCAACTGCCCGACCGACCGTCACTCGCATGGACCACACTCAGCCTCACGCTCATCGTCATCACCCTCGCCGTCACTCCCCTCGGCGCACAGTTGCGGACAGGTAAGCCACCAGCCGCCTCAGCCACACTGTCCCGCGAAACTCCCATCGCACTCGCCCGCTTCCTCCGCGAACAGCAGAACCTGCCCAAAGGACTCAACTGGTTCCCCGCCGAATGGGCCGGTTTCATCATGAACCAGACTCAGAACACACGCCCCTCCATGGTCAATCTGCATGTCCATCTGATTCCGGAAGAAGTCTGGAGCGATTATCTGCGGATCTCCGCCGGCAGCGCTGACTGGATCAATCTGCTCGATGAATACGGCATCAACCTCGTCGCCATCGACAAACGCTCCCAGGCTCTGCTGCTCAAACGCATGCGAGAATCTGCGGACTGGCAGGGACTTTACGAAGATCGACAAAGCGTCGTTCTCACCCGCCGCAAACCACTCTGAGCCACACGTCAGACACCTTCCAGCCAAACAACCTGAAGCCGCCCTGAAAACACACAGGTAACACTCCTTCCATGAGCACCAATTCTCCCAGCCCACTCCGCAGCCAACATGCACAAAAAACCGTCTCTGCTCGAACCATGCTCATCGTGCAGGCACTGTTCCTCGGCAGCCTGCTGACGGCATGGATCTGCACCTCAGGCTCCGACCGTCGCTCGCTGGCCGCCGCTGCACTCAGCCGCCCATACCCCCTGGAAGCCTTCCCCAAAACTGATATCGCAGCAGTCGTCACGCCACTCTACGACCAGCCCGAACTCGTCAGCGACCAGCAACTGGCGGCCGTCATCAAAAAACTGATCCCGCGATTCAGCCGCAGCCACCTGCGACCCAATCTCATCGAACATGCTCTACGCACCTGGGGCGCCCAGGTCACGTTCAATAACCCCGACGCCATCTCCGGACCCAAAATGGTTGAATTCCTCACGGACTCCGCCAGACACCTCGAATCCTGGGACAACAAGGCAAAACCCCTTCTCGAAGATACACCCGAAGGCATCCACGTGCGTTTCGGTGAAGATTCCGCCTCCAGCGTCCACCACGACCACGCTCTGGCAGCACTGACCGAAGCCGGGGTACCGCTCAACAGCAATGTGTTCACCACCCGACGCGCACTCCAGTTGAAACATATCCTCGGTGAATCCCTCCGCGACTTTCGCCTCGACGAAGGCGAAACCGAATGGTCCAGCCTCTGCTTCGCTCTGTGGCTGGCACCCGACGGACTGCAGCAATGGCATAACGGCGGAGGCCGACTGATCACCTTCGATATGCTCGCCGAACGACTGGTCCGAAATCACAAGCGCATGGGAGTCTGTCAGGGGACACACCGTATCTACACACTGATGGCCATGCTGCGAATGAACGCAGAACAGCAGGGAAAACTGCTGTCACCCGCCTCAGTCACCATGGCCGAAAACTGGCTGATGGATGTTCGCGACCTGATCACAGCCTCCCAGTTCCCCGACGGATCGTGGAACCCCGGCTGGTGCTACGGCTCAGACTACAAACTGCACATCGATCCCCAGGAGAAAATCTCCAAACGAGTCATCGCGACGGGACACCACCTCGAATGGCTGTCCATCGCGCCGGAAAGATTTCACATCCCCAAAGAACAGATCCACAAAGCCACCCAGTGGCTGCTCACCAATGTCCAGAACACGCCACAATCGGAAATCGACCAGAACTACACCTTCTTCTCCCACGTCGCAAAAGCGCTCGCCATGTGGCGCAAAACCAGCCCTGCAGAATTCTGGACCAGCTACCGCCAGAATCACCCCGACGCTGAAACTTTCGACACAGCCGACACTCCCGCAACTGCCACTCCCGCCAATTCGGGCCACTGATCGCGCCCACCTGTATCGATTCTGACGACAACAGCAACACCCAGCGCGAAAAACACGCGCCGAAGGCCCCCCAACGCCAACGCCCGACCGGCTTCCCCGAACTAGCTTTCCCCACGTTTGCCACTCTTCGTGGGGCCCGCCCCCCGCGTCCAAAGTCACCCGAGCACCGCACACTCCACGGACATGCACAGCGACAGTTCAAATCAAACCAGTCCCGCCCACAGCTCCATGCCCCGGTGGCTCAAATGGGGCACGCTCGCTCTGCTGCAACTTTCCTTCGCACTCCTGCTGTCATGGCGGACTGTTGATGCAGACCTCTGGGGACATATCCAGTACGGTCAGGACTGGATCAGCAGTGGCTCACTTCCGGAAACCGCCACACATACCTTCACCACACCCGATCATCCGTGGATCAATCACGAAAATCTTTTCGAACTGGCCGTGGCCTGCGGGCAACGCTGGTTCGGTGGATACGGCCTGATGATCGGCAAATGCCTGCTCGGACTGCTGCTGCTGAACTTCATCGGCTGGCGGTTGCAGTTGCGCGGCCTCTCAGGACTGGCCGCCACAGCCAGCCTGCTCCCCGTGGCTGCAGGTCTGGCCGAGTACTGGCAGATTCGGCCTCAACTGTTCAGTTTCATACTGTTCACCGCCCTGCTCTGGCTGTTCGAATTCTCCACCCGCTCTCCCCACACACTCCGCCGACTCTGGCTGGCTATTCCGCTGCTTGTCGTCTGGACGAATTCTCATGGCGGAGTCCTCGCGGGGATCTGCGTATTCATCGCATTCATCACCCTGCACCTGCTGCAGCAATGCCTCCTCACCCGATCCGTACCATGGCAGCCGCTCATCACAGGCACGCTCCTGTGCCTTGCCGCTGCCGGCACCCTGTTCGTCAATCCGTACGGTGCAGCCCTGCCCCGCTGGTACGCAGTCTCGCTCAGTGCACCACGCCCGGAAGTGTCCGAGTGGGCCGGACTGCTCGAAGGTGGCCCGGCAGCTCTGGTCTTCGCGACACTTGCTACGCTCACCGCCGCCGGACTCCTGCTGTCAGACCGCCGTCGGGATCCACTGGAAACGGCACTGCTGCTGATCATCGCCGCTCAACCTCTCGGACATATCCGACACCTGCCGTTCTTCGCCATCGCCTTTGGTTTCTGGATGCCCACACATCTGCTGGCCGCATGGCAGCGTTTCGCCCCCGCAGGCAACCCCAAACCCGCCACGCTTCACGGCACTGCCGCCGTCCTGCTCAAGGTTGAACTGGCGGCACTCATCACCGGCATGCTGGCTGCTGTCGTGGTTGCGCAGGGGCGATTCGGAGTCCCGCGGAACGAATATCCCGTAAATGCAATCGAATTCATGCACCGAAATAATCTGCACGGACGGCTGGTCGTCACCTTCGACTGGGCACAGTACGCACTCGCCGCACTCGCCCCGCACACCACCGTCAGCTTCGACGGACGATATGACACCTGTTACCCCATGCAGATCGTGGACTGGCACTTCGACCTGCTGTTTGGACCGGATTACCAGCGACGCTATCGAGTCCCCGAATCCGGGCCGGTCTCCCAGCAACAGGCCCTCGATTTCGGCAACCCCAACCTCGTTCTGCTCAACCGGCAAGCCGATCAACCGGCCGTCCGTTACCTGCGGCAGCACTCAGACTGGCAACTGGTCTACCAGGATGGATTAGCCTGCCTGTTCCGCCACCGCACCAGCAGGGAATCAGACCCGCAGGATCTGCACCCCTGCACCACCGACGTCATGCCCTCCGGAATCGCCCCATGGCCCGCTTTTCCCGACCGCGAAGGACGACGGGCGTTCCTGCACCAGCGATCCACCGATCTGGTCAGTTACCAGACCGCCAACCACACCCCTTCAGGAGGGCGAAGCTCCCGCTGAGCCGAACTCCACCCACACCTCTGAATCCCCCGGGCCCGCCGCAAACCTCACCCCCTCGGGAGGGCGAAGCTCCTGCTGAGCCGAACTCCTCCCCCGCCGCTCAATCCCCCGGCCCGCCGCAAACCTCACCCCTTCGGGAGGGCGAAGCTCCTGCTGAGCCGAACTCCCACCACGCCCCTCAATGCCCCCGGGCTCACCCCGAACCCCCCTCCTCGGGAGGGCGAAGCTCCTGCTGAGCCGAACTCCCACCACGCCCCTCAATGCCCCCGGCTCACCCCGAACCCCACTCCTCGGGAGGGCGAAGCTCCCGCTCAGCCGAACTCCAATCATGCCACTGCCCTCCCGGTTCGGCGGCAGCCCCAACCTCCGACCCGGAACCACCGAGCACCAGTTCGGTGCCCCCCTTCCAGACAACACTCATTGGCTTCCGCCAACGGCGTCGCGTGGGATACCTCTGCAAGTGGGTCTTCTCGTGTCCTTCGTGGTGAAAAGACTTCCCCAAACCGCACACTTCATTTGACGTTGCGCCGGAAAATACACCGCCACGTCGCGCGAACCAACTGCGCAATCAGCCACGCATTTCGCCACCACAAAGACACTGACCGCCAGATGGCTTCCTCGTGGCCTGCTGCCTCGTCACTTGCAGCAGGTGGCTGTGCGACTCAGAGTAAACGTGCCGTGGTCCTGCTTTGAACAGTAATTTGCCTGCAACCTGTCACCACTGACCGTGCCCTGCATGCTGAATGTTCCCATCAGCAAACCCAAACGGCGACTGCCACTCAGACTCACCGAACCGTCCGCGTTCGCAGTAGCCTTCAATGTTGTGCGATAACTGAACGGGATGATCGCGCAGAAACGGCCCCGGAACCGCACGTCATAGCAACCATGACAGCCCGCCGAAAACTCAGCGGTCATCGGACCATGATGCCCATTCCCGCCACTGCACCACGTCCCCGTCCACGTACCCGTCAGATCGACCGCAGGGACCGCCTGAACAACCGGTGCGGCCTCGTAAGCAGCAGACTTCGCTGCTTCATCCGCCTGCACAAGACCGAAATGCAGAACCACTGCCAGACACAGCACCAACCGAACAATTTGCATCGCTGATCCTCCGCAGAAACAGGATTTCTCCACACACGCATTCTCCCCAGCCAGCGCAGTCTGTCCAGTCTCAACCGGCCATTTTTGTGCCCATTCCGGGGCACGGCAGGTGGCATCAACTTCCGTGAGCCCCGCACGCACTGCGACAGAAACTGCTGAACTCGGAGAAACGGCAGCACCTGCCTCCAACCGTAACTCGCCACTGCAAATCCCCACGATTCCCCGGATTTCAAGCAACGCAGCTTGATAAAGTGTGGTATTAGTGTCTCCCCAAGGGTGTGGTATTGCACATTGTATTCTATACACTCCTCCAGCAGCCCGATTTTACACTCTGAGGTACCCATGGCCATCGGGATCAACCCCCTCATCGATTACGCCTTCAAAATGCTCTTCGGAAGCGAGAGGCACAAGGCGCTCACGATTCGCTTCATCAACACTGTACTGGTCGGACAGCCACCCGTGACCGACATCAGCTTCCCCAACACCGTCCACAGTAAACTGTCTGAGGACGGAAAGTTCTTTATCCTTGATGTCGCGGCCGAAGACGTGCTCGGACGAAAATTCAACGTTGAAGTCCAGATCGTTCTGCCAGCCGGCATGGCCAAAAGAATGGTTTTTTACACCGCTGAGACCTATGTCAGAAGGCTGCAGCAGGGGCAGAACTACACCGATCTGCTGCCCTCCATCAGCATTTGTGTGCTTGCGGGAGCTCTGATCAGTCAGCCTGCAAAGCTGCATCTTGACTTCCGACTCCGCGAAGAATCACTGCCGTTGACATTGACGGACGATCTGCAAATCCACTTTTTGCAGTTGAATCATCTTCAGGTCACCGCGGAAACGCTGTATAATGCGTCGCCGGTTGAACGCTGGTGCTGGT
>CAITYU010000108.1 GCA_903896675.1 uncultured Planctomycetaceae bacterium | reverse complement strand
GTCGTCGCCACCGTGGATGCACTGCCGTCACCGCTTACCGCACCCGAAAACTGCCCACTCGAAATCCCCAGCTCCGGTAACTCCACATACGGCTCACGCAGATTCGGAGCAAACACGAGGCAACCGCCACCCTGAACCCAACGGGCCAGCTCTGACTGCTGCGATTTCGTCGGATACACATCCGGCCCCAGCACCAGCAGCACACAGTTCTCCTCCGGCAGCATCCGCTGAGCCTCACGCTCCACACGCGGAAACAGTCGCGCCGCCAGCCGGTACAACGCCAGCTTGCCGTCCACTGTCGTGCTGTAAGAATCAGCAGCCGAACCGTCTTCACCGGGCAGCCACCAGAACTGCAGCAGCACCAGCAGCAGAGCCGCACCGGCCCAGATCCGGTCAGACCGCTGCAGTCCGCGTTTCCTCTTCACGAAAGGCCCCCTCAAATTCCCCCAAACACCGTTCAAACATTTCCGCTGTGGCCGCCCGGCGACCAAAATACACCAGCTCAAAATGCCCCGCCGTCGTCAGATACGCCTCACGCTGCTGCAGCCGTCGCCAGACACTGCGCACATAATCCCGATTCGTCAGACCCCGCCGATACCGAATCAATCCCGCTCGCTCAATCCACGCCATACTCCCCAGCAACAACTCGCGAATCGCCGCCCGATAGTTGCCCTCCGCCGCCAGCTGCCGAGCACGCCCCTCATAGGTCGTCGCCGGCAATTCGCCCGGCGGAGTCTGCACGTCACTCAATGCGTCCTCACCCACACCCGAAAACAAACCGCGCAAGGCCCGCTCCCGATCCCGCCCACGCACAATCCTCGCGACCAGCAGCGACAGTAAACCCACCGCTGCCAGCAGCAGCACAATCACCAGCAACTTCACCAGCGCCGACATGCCCTCCAGCGCCCCATCCCAGTCTCCGCTGAGCAACTTACTCAGCCAGCCCTCACCTGCGCCCGCAGGAGTCGGGCCCGGAGCCGGACCACGCCCCGGCTTACCCCACAACCCCGACCATAACCACTCAAAAAAATCCCCCACCCGATTCAACCCACCACGCACCTTCTCGCCCAGCCACTCCAGACTGCGGACCAGAAAACTGTTCTTCCTGTCCCGCTCCTGCAACTCAGCCTGCTCCAGCACTCGTCGCCGCAGCGATCGAAATTCCGTCGCCTCCAGCACCTGCTGTCCCGCCGACTCAATCTGCTCGTCCGTCAGCGGAGAAAATTCGTCAGCCTGCCAGGCCACACAGACCGTCGCCTGCACCGGCGCCGCTGCACACAGCAGCACCAGCCACAGCGACATTCCACGCAGCAGCAATCCACGCAGCAGACACATCACCCCAGCTCCCCCAGTCGCGCCGCCTCAGCCCGAAACAGCACCTGCAGATCCCAGCACTCCGCCCGAATACGCCGATCCAGATAACAGAAAAACACGGCCGTCCGCACCACCGGCAAAGGAATCCAGACACACAGTTGCAGCAGCGTCAGAAACACCGGATCATCATGCGTCAACTGCAGGAACAAATCCGCAAACTCCGTCGAACCCTCCATCAGAATCTGCAGAAAAATCGGTCGATTCAGCACCGTCGAAGACGTCAGATCCAGCAGCAGAAAAATGCCGGCCGACGCCGACATCCACGCCAACAACAGCCACGCCAGACTGTTCAGACTGCGGCCATAACCACCGCTGCCCGCCAGCCACGTCAGCCGCGGCTGAACAGCCTTCAGCTTCGCCTGCTCCAGAAACAGCACCTCCGGCAGATACGCCGTATATGCCGTCACAAACAAGCCCGGCAGGACAAAACAGAACCCCGACAGAAACTGAAAAAATCGCACGAGGGAAGTCAGCACCAGCCACGCCCAGAAACGCCGGCGAAACGCGCGAATCGCACCACGCACCGACAATGCCTCGCCAAATACCCGCGGACCGATCGCCGCCGCCAGCAGCGAATTGAAGACCGCACTGAAAAACAAAAAAATCAGGATTGACGGTATCAGCATGTCCGTCAGCCACGAACTCAGCAGCCACACCAGCACACACGCTGGCACCGCACACAACAGCCACAGCCTGAACATCGCATCCGCCGAATCACGCACAAACACAATCGCCAGATCCACACAGGACTGCAGCGATCGACGCTCCACCGAAACCGTGCAGTCCTCCACCCTCATGACTCAGCTCCCCCCGCTGAATCCGCCACCACCACCCGATCACGCCCCGCCAGACCCAGCCACAGACCCACCAGCAGCCACGCCAGACCGCCCGCCACATATTTGATCGCAGGAGCAATCGGGAGCGGCGAAAAATAGCCCTCCAGCAACGCCGCACCAAACAGCATCACCCCCGCGCCCAATGCCAGCTGCAGCGACTCGCGACCATGATGCCGCAGAGATTCCATCCGAGTCCGCTCGCCAGGCAGCAGCAGCGACTGCGCCAGCACAAAACCCGCCGCCCCCGAAATCACGATCGCCGTCAGCTCGAGCGAACCATGAGTAATCACGAAGCTGGTGAAATTCACCGCCGTCGCCCCACCCTTCGACAGCATCGCACCCTGCACCAGACCAATCGAAATCCCATTCGACAGCAACACATAACAGGTGCCGATTCCCGCCAAAGCCCCCAGTGAAAATGCCTGAAATGCAATCCCCGTATTGTTGTTCACGTAAAAACCAAACATGAAACTGCGTTCGCCCGTGTAACGCTCGTCCGTCGCCGTGTACAATTCACGACTGTAGCTGTCAGTGGCCTGCTGCAGCTCCTCCTCACCAGCCACCAGCACCGCCAGATCCGGCCGCATCACTCCCACTGCCGTGCCCACCAGAAATGGCACCAGAAACAAAGCGGTCGACAAAGCAAACGCACGCCAGCGCTGCCGCAGCAGGCGCGGAAACCCGATCGCAATGAACTCCAGCGCGGCAGCCAGCGAAGTTGGCGGAGTCCGATACAGGCAGTTGTGACCGCTGGCCACCAGATCGTTCAGATAATCCTCCAGCCGACTGCCCCACTCCCGCGACTGCACCAGCGACAGATCATAACAGATCGACCGATACAGCCGCGCCAGCTCCGCCACCTGCACCGCCCGCCACTGACGCTCCGGCAGACTCTGCAGCGTACCCAGCAACTGCTCAAAACGGCCCCAGTCCGCCCGCCGGTCCCGAATGAATCGCTCACGATTCATCGCTGCCCCCCGGTCTCGGCTTCCACCGCAAAAGTCTTCAGCACCCGCAGCAGAAACTGAGTGTGCCGGTAGCCCTGCTGCTGAAAGAACTCGTACTGGTTGCCCTCAGTCTTCCACGGCTCACTCCAGCCCAGCCGACTTCGCAAGGCTTCACTGAGCGGCCTCGCAATTTCCTCACGACGCCCCTCCGACATGATCCGCTCCGGATCAAACAGTCGCTCGATGGTCGCCAGAGTCCTTTCCGGGACACTGAATTTCCGTGGACACTCAGACCGAGCCAGCGGTTCAATGCTCTTCGTCAGACCCGCAGCTCGCCCCGTCGGACTGCGCTGCTCACTGACCACCATCGTGTCAAAAAACAGGTCCCCCAAACGCTGCAGCTTCGGAGTCAGCAGCATGGTGATCAGACCCACCGTGTAACCCAGCGGCAATGCATCAGCCACTCTCAGGAAATTGCGACCGGTGGCCGTCAGCAGGTCAATCGGAGTCCCATTGGTGCGGAGCACTCGCAGGCCTGCAGCACGCTTGCCCGGAGTCTGCCCGTTCATCAACCCCTCAAACAGACTGCCATAAAACCAGTTGCTCACAAACACGCCGATCGTTGCCACACCCGCCATCGCCTGAATACCCGCCTCGCCACCGATCGCCCCCAGCATCAGCAGCAGGATCCATAGAATTGCCAGCGCCCCAGCCTTGATCAGACTGTCGATGGACCACGCCCACAATCGCTGACCAGGCCCGGCAATCCGAAAACGAAAATCCACTCCCTCAGGCGTCTCGATCACGACGCGAGTGTCAATCAGATGCCGTGAAACCGACTGAGACATACAGACAGAATTCCGCCAGAACCGGCCGCCGCGCGAGTACAAGTCAATGGACCCGGCGCAGAATGACACAAACGGACGGAAATTCAAGCCGGTAGGCGGTTTTGCAGGCCTGCAGCGCAAAACCTCCAACCACAACCACCGCAAAGTCCACACCAGAGTCCAAAACGGTCCCCCCTCCGCACATTCCCGAAGCCGTGGAAACAACTCAATTGGCCCGGGCATTCCTGACGCCGAGGACAAAACCGTAGCCTGGGCTTTAGCCCGGGCAACTTGACGCACCCGCCCCCCAAAAACACTGCGTTTTTCCACCGGGAAGCTCCCCCTCCCGCCCCCCGCGCAGCCGACTTTTCTCCGCGCCGTCACAACAACCTCTGTCAACGGCTCACTGCCACTCCACATCAGGACCTGAACCTCCAGAATCCACCATCCACTGAACACTCGCATAGTCGAACTGCTGTTCCGCTCGCGCACCGTGGCGCTGGAACCTTGAGCACATCGCCCTGAGGGAGGGGGCGCGCTGCGCTCCACCGCTAATTTTTGATTTTTTGCACTCTGCAGAGCTGCACAACTTCCACGTCTCCGCATAAGTTAATTTCGCCCCGCCCACCAATCGGTCAACCGCCCTCACGGAAGCTGGGGTCAACGCCCCCGATCACTCTTGCACAATAATCCAATGGAAGTTCAACATGGATCGCTCCAGTCTGGTGGCCATACGTCGTCTGGTATCTTCGCTGTTCGTGAATTCTCAGCCGCGTCAGGCAGGTGCGCGGAATTCGCACCGCAGTCCGCACCGTCGCCGTCGCAGTTGGCAGGTGCAGCCGCTTGAGGATCGGACGCTGCTGGCCACATTTGTGGTCACCAACACCACCAACACGGGAACCGGCAGCCTGCGGTGGGCGATCGAGCAGTCGAATGCGACCTTTGGGCAGGACCAGATTCACTTCAACATCCCCGGTGCCGGCGTGCAGTCGATCAAGCCCACGACGGCGTTACCCACAATCACCGAGACCGTCATCATTGACGGCACCACCCAACCCGGCTGGTCCGGCAGTCCGCTGATTGAACTGAACGGCTCGCTGGCAGGATCGACACTGACCGGACTCAACGTCAATACCGCCACCGGCAGCACCACCGAATACTTCACCTACGCCACCTTCACAGCAGCGCGAGCCACGCTGTCTCAGTTTACGACGATCAAGTTTGACGACCGGTCGGCGGGCAACGGAGCGATTCTGGGGTCCGAGTATGCTGCCCAGGGTCTGCAGATCTCACATCGCGATGGCAAGCCGCTGAACATCGTGCCGCAGGTTCTGTACGCTTTGCCTCAGAATTTCAACTCGCTACCCAACGGCCTGTCTGCAGGCTTCGGTGCGAACGGCAGCAGCTATCCGGGATTTGCCGAAAACAGTGACAACATCAACCTGACCCTGACGACTCCCAGCCAGATGGCGGGGTTGTGGCTGGGCAACATCGGCGGCAGCAACAACCAGAACACGACCGTGGAGTTCCTGGGTGAGAGTGGCAGCGTGATTGTCAGCGAGACGCTGAACCCCACACATGCGGGGATCATCACATCTGGTGGATACAACAACCGTCAGTTTTATGGTGTGCGTGTGGCCAGTGGCGAGCTGATCAAAACGATCCGCATCACAAACGGATCATCGAACGACGACGCGATCATCATAGATGACGTGGAGTACGCGACGGCCGGGACGCCCATCGTCGGAGCGGGGGGAGTCACGATCAAAGGCCTGTGCGTCAACGGCTGGGCCGCAACCAACGCGGTCGGAATCTCACTGGCCGGCAACAACCATTGGGTGACCCAGTGCTACATCGGTACTAACGCGCAAGGGCTGGCCGCTGTTGCAAATCGCACTGGCCTACTTCTGAACGGAAGTCGCGCCGTGATCGGAACAAATAATGACGGCGTTAATGATGCCATTGAGGGCAATCTGATCTCGGGTAACTCCGGCTACGGCATCGACTTGGTCTCCAGCGGAAGCCAAACGAGAGTTGCCGGAAACCTGATCGGCCCGGACATCACAGGAAATTCGGCAATACACTATCAGAACTACGGTATCCGTATTGGGCAGTACAATGACGGACTGTTGGTCGGCGGACCACGGGGTATCGCCAGCAATCTCATCAGCGGAAATAATACATATATTAAAGGCGATGGAGCCGGAATACTAATTTTACAACAAGCGGATGTCAACCAACCAAATAGAATTCGAATTCAGGGGAATCTGATCGGCACAAACCGAGATGGCACAAAAGCCCTATCGCAAAGCAACGGCATCGTTGGCGGGGGAAACTCTTCAACATCGCAGTGTTCTTTAAACCCTTTGGGAATTGTCATAGGAACGGACGGCGATGGCGTCAACGATGCCACCGAGGGAAACCTGATCTCTGGCCACAGTTCGTACGGGATGAAGATTGGTTCTTATATCACCATAGCCGGAAACAGCATCGGCACAACACTGGATGGAGAGTCCGCCCTGGGAAATAACGTTGGTCTTTATTTGATCTCCGGCACAGCACGAGTGGGAACAAATTCAGACAATATCAGCGACAACCATGAAGGAAATGTCATATCCGGGAACGGATATGGCGTTACCATCGGCGAAGTTGGAAACGCTGACATTTTCGGAAACAAGATCGGCACGAACATCTCCGGGTCAACTTCCATCCCAAACAACTATGGGATTAAGGCGGCCAATTTGAATCAAACCTCAAGTATCAATATTGGTGGAACTGATCTATCTCAAAGGAATATTGTTAGCGGCAATACGGACTACGGAATCGACATTGAGAGGTTTTCCGGTGATATTTATGGTAATTACATAGGCACAGACGCCACCGGCACAAAGGCGATACCAAATGGCACAGGGATTGTTGTCGACGGACGTGGATTCAACGTCACGAGGAACGTAATCAGCGGAAACCGCGAGACTGGCCTCACTGTGCGAGGAAGCGGTGGATTCGTGACAGGCAACCTGATCGGCGTCGACAAATCAGGTGAGTTCGCTCTTCCTAACGACAAAGGAGTCTATCTTGATGCGATCGAGGCGGTTCTCGGGACTAACGGCGATGGAACAGACGATGTCTCCGAAGGGAACATTATCTCCGGCAATCGAACGGTGGGCGTTATACTTAAGGCTCGATCTTCACCAGGACAGACAGTCGCGGGGAACTACATCGGTGTCACAGGCTCCTTGCGCCCTCTCGGCAATGGCACGCACGGAATAGATTGTTGGTCCTCCTACGACTACCCAAGCCTCGTAGGCATAAACAGCGATGCAGCCAACCCAACTTCGATGCGGAACATTATATCTGCAAATGGCTCTGATGGAATCTTCATAAATAATTCCTTCGTATCAATTGTAGGTAACTTTATCGGCGTCCTGCCGGATGGAACCCCAATGGGCAACGGCGGCAGCGGAGTCCGCTGCGATGACTCGTATAATTCCGATGGCGATAACATGCTTGGCACTGCCAGCGGGCTCTGGCCTAACAGCATTCGGTTTAATGCAGAGTATGGAGTTTACTCGAAGGTTAACGGCAGATACCATGGGCAGCGCAATCTGATTTCTGACAACGGTCTAGCCGAGTTCTACGACGGTGGTACGACAACAAATTCCTCCGGCCAAGCTAGGAATCACCCCGTACTCACAGGTCTGACTGTGAACAACGGACAACTCGTGTTTTCCGGTTTCGCCCGCCCCGGGCAGACCGTCAATCTCTACGAATCCGGCGCAGGGACCGACGGCGAAGGTCGACGACTGATCGCCTCGTTCGTCGAAGGCTCCGGCAGCGACCTCGATAACACAACCGGCTCCTATGGCCCCATCGTCAATGGACTGACAGTCGGCTCAGACTCAGCGAATCGTTTCATGTTCCAGATGACGGCCCCCGAGTCCATCTATGAAGGCCTCAAATTCAGCTTGCAGGGTATGATGCCGTTTAACAGCACATACAAGACTGCGCAAATGTCCCGGTTCTCCCCGGCATGGCAGTTCGGCACCTCACTCAGCTCCATTGTCCCCACCGTGCAACTGGGGGCCGCCGTCACTCTGGCACCCGGTGAAGCCCTCTCACGACGCGCTACATTCACAGATTCCGATTCACTCCTGTGGTCAGCCCGAGTCAATTACGGTGACGGTTCCGGCTGGAAAGTCCTCACACTCCTCGACAACTTTCAATTCGACCTTGCCAAAACCTACACCACCCCAGGGACGTTCACGCTCACCGTGGAAATCTCAGACAGCTCAGGTGTCACCGGGATCGGCACCCTCCCGGTCACAGTCCAGAACGACGCACCGGAAGCCGCGTTCTACGACTTCACTCTCACACCCGTCGTCACCGAAGGCGGCACCGTCACACTCACCGGACGAATTGTCGATGGACTTGCCAGTGGGGCGTACTCCGTCAATATCAACTGGGGCAATGGAGCCACTTCAACCGTCAGCGTCCCCGCCACAGCTCGCACCTTCTCCACCACCTACACCTACCGCGATGACGGCTCAGCCAGCAGCACCCCCACCGCCGCTGATGTCTACAATGTCAGCGTCACAGTCGGTGAAGCCGGCGGATCCAGCGATGTCACTCCCGTCGGTGCCTTCCTCGTCGAAGTTCGCAACGCCGCCCCCACAATCACCTCCACCACATGGTCCGCCACCACGGTCACCGAAGGCTCCACCGTCACGCTGGCCGTCAACTTCGCAGACGCCGGGCTCGATGACAGCCACGCACTTCGCATCGATTGGGGTGATGGCGTCATCGAAACCATCACACCCAGCGTCGGCACCCGAGCCATCGCGAACCGACAACACACCTACACCAACACGCCACGCACCGGTGAAGCCGGGTACACCGTCCGGATCGAACTCACCGATGACGATGAACCACTCGTACGCGCCGTCTCCACACAACTGATCACCGTCACCAGCCCCGCACCGTCCGCACTGGTGCTGTCCAATCAGACGGGTACCACCAGTATCCCGGAAGGTGGCACGTTCCGACTGGGCGGGTCGTTCACTCCATCCGGTTCCGCCGATCCCCATCTGGTGACCATCGACTGGGGCGACCGCTCCGGAACCACCACTCTGCTGCTGGCGGCCGGTGTCTCCAGCTTCAGCAACGTGGCCCACATCTACTCCGACGATGCCCCGGGAACTGCCGCCTTCACCATCACCGTCAAAGTTGCCGATACCGACAACCGCAACCTGTCAACCTCCGCAACAACTTCCGCGCTGGTGATGAATGCGGCACCCGTGCCAGCCCAGCCCTCGTTCAATCTGAACCCCATCAGTGAAGGCGGGTCCGTCACAGCCAGCGGTACGTGGACCGATGCCGGCACACCCGATCAAAGTACCGTCACTGTCAACTGGGGGAATGGCGTCACCACACCCGCAACAGTCAATTCCCAGACACGCACGTGGACCGCCACATACACCTACCCCGATAACGGCACAGGGGCACTGCAGCAGTACACCGTGACCGCGACAGTCACTGACGATGACGGCGGTGCGGCAACTGCTTCCCGCACGCTCACCGTTCGCAATACCGCCCCCGTCGTCAGCTTTCTGCCCGCACCCGGCCAGAACAATGCCCAGCAGGTGCTGCTGCAGTCGGTCGTCGCCGATCCCGGCACCGGCGATACCTTCACTTATGCGTGGACAGCCACCGCGGCAGGACAGCCCACCCAGACCGGAACCGCCGCCACGTTCACTCTGGATCGCTCGGCCGCTCCCACCGCTGTGTTCCTCGTACTGCTGACCGTAACCGACGATGATGGCGGCTCCGCACAATATTCGCTGGATATCCAGATCGGAACCTCAAATTCCGAGACGATTTTGCTTGACAACAATTCGTTTAGTGGTCTCACCGACGGGGTACTTGTGCTGGGCCTGGGCGGCGACGATGTGATTGACGCCACGGGTGTCACCAATCCGGCCATCAGTCTGGTTCTGGACGGTGGCAGCGGTCTGGACGTTCTGTACGGCGGCTCGGGCAACGACATTTACGTGCTGGCCGATGGAAACGACGCCGCCAACGTGCAGCCGTGGGGTTCCATCTCCGTCAGTACCATCATACCCAATACTGCCGGCAGCGACACCTACCTGCTGACCCCCAACAGCACACTCAGTGTCTTCGATGACTCCGGCAGCAATACGCTGGACTTTCAAAGATCGGCCTTCGGTGTGACGCTGGATCTGTCAGTCGTTTCCAGTGGTTCCGCCAGCCTGCAGGATGTGGCCCCCGCGGGCACAAGCCCGGCCACTCATTACGTCGCACTGCAGGGCGCGTTCGCGGGGCTGAACGGAACAGGCTTCATCGACACTCTGACTGCCGGCAACAACAGCACCATCCGCGCCGGCGCCGGTGCGGACCGTCTGGCGGTCAAGGCTGGCACCGTTGGCGCCTCGGTCTTCGGTGGTGCCGATGACGACCTGCTCACCGTCACCGGCAGTGGCATTGCTGCACTCAACTTCGGCGGTGATTCCGGCAACGATCTGCTGGTCAATCAGGGCACCATCAGCGGTCTCACTTTCTCCGGCGGTGCTGATCAGGACCTGCTGCAGAATCTGGGGACCATCAACTCGACATTGAATTTCGGAGGCGACAGCGGCGCTGACCTGCTGACCAACGCCGGCAGTATTGCCAGCCTGATCTTCTCAGGCGGCGCTGATCAGGACCTGCTGGTCAACAACGGCAGCGTCGCGACCACGCTGCACTTCGGTGGTGATCAGGAGCTGTTGTTGAATGCCCCCGGCACCATCACCTCACTGAATTTCGGCGGGGACAGTGGCAATGACATTTTCGTCAATCTGGGCAGCATCTCTTCGCTGATCTTCACCGGCGGCGCTGATGACGATCTGCTGGTCAACATGGGAGGACTGCCCACACAGTTGAACCTTGGTGGCGACACAGACACACTGCTTGAAGGCAACGCCACCATCGGTTCACTGAACTTCGGCGGCGATGACGGCAATGACCTGCTGCTCAACCGCGGTACCCTCAGCTCACTGGTCTTTTCCGGCGGTGCGGACGACGACCTGCTGCGAAACATCGGCTCAATTTCGGACACTCTGAATTTCGGAGGAGATTCCGGCACGGATCTGCTGCTGAATACCGGCAGCCTCGGATCGGTCACCTTCACGGGCGGGGCGGATGATGACCTGCTGATCAATAACGGGGGCATTGCCACTTCCCTGAATTTCGGCGGGGATCAGGAGCTGCTGGTGGGTTCCGGAACCATCGCCGGGCTGAATTTCGGCGGAGACAGCGGTAACGACGTGCTGGTCAACCTGAACAGCATCGGCAGCGTGATCTTCACGGGCGGCGCTGACAATGACCTGTTGATCAACATCGGCAGTGCGGCCTACACACTGAATTTCGGCGGGGATCAGGACATTCTGCTGAATGGTGCCGGATCGCTGGATACACTCAATTTCGGCGGAGATTCCGGCAATGACATGCTGCTGAACGGCGGCGTCGTCAGCAGCGTGATCTTCACCGGTGGCGCCGATGATGACCTGCTGATCAACACGGCCAACAATATTGCTTCGCTGAATTTCGGCGGCGACAGTGGCAATGACCTGCTGCAGAACAGCGGAACAGGCATTGCCAGCATCGTCTTCGGCGGGGATTCCGGAGCAGATCTGCTGACCAATTCCGGCAGCGTCGCCTCGCTCATCTTCACCGGCGGTGCGGATGCGGATCTGCTGACCAACACCGGCACGATCGCCGGAACGCTGAATTTCGGTGGCGACAGCGGCAGCGACCTGCTGCAGAACTCCGGAACACTGTCTGCTGTCATCTTCACCGGAGGTGCTGATGAAGACCTGCTGGTCAACACCGGCACAGTCACCGGCACGCTCAACTTCGGCGGCGATTCAGGCAGCGATCTGCTGTACAACACATCGTCACTTGGTTCCGTCATCTTCACCGGGGGCGCTGATGCAGACCTGCTGGTGAATTCCGGTACGATCGGAAGTGGTCTCAACTTCGGCGGCGACAGTGGCAACGATCTGCTGCTGAACTCCGGAACTCTGTCCGCTGTCATCTTCACCGGCGGTGCGGATGCTGACCTGCTGCTCAACTCCGGCTCCATCAGCACCTCGCTCAATTTCGGCGGCGACAGCGGCAACGACCTGCTGATCAACGACGGACCAGTGGCCACCATCATCTTCACAGGGGGCGCTGACAGTGACCGCATGCTGAACTCCCGCTCCGGAATCGCCTCCATCACGTTCTATGGTGGTGCTGCTCCGGGGACGTCGCTGCCCGGGGGCACAGCCGACGGCGAAGATCTGCTGCTGAACACCGGTTCCAGCATCGCCTCCATTGTCTTCTCCGGTGATGTCGGCAACGACAACTTCCGCAACTCAGGATCGCTGATCACCAGCATCATTATGAACGGCGGTGCAGGAAATGATGGCTTCGCCAGCACCGGCAGCAATATCGACAGCCTTGAGTTCAACGCCGGAGCCGGTAATGACCTGTTCCTGAATTCCGGCGACAGTGTTCGGGCCATCGTCATTTCCGGCGACGGCGCGGAGACCCCTGGTGACGACGTCGTCCTGCTGCGCGGCAGTGGCACCAACGTTGCAGACTCCACTGTGCAGTTCACCGGGAACGGTGGCAATGATGTGCTGCACAACTATGCCACCGGCTTCAGGGCCATCACGTTCAATGGCGGTGCCGGACTGGACCTGTTGCTGAACGTGGCAGCGTCCGCTGTCGGACTCAGTTTCACCGGCGGTGACGGAGACGATGTGTTCCAGAATCAGGGCAGCAGCGTCGCCGGTGCCATTTTCGATGCCGGTGCCGGAAACGACCTGCTGGTGAATACAGGCACGGCGTTCAGTGGGGCCATTTTCACGGGTGGCGATGGCGAAGATCTGCTGCTCAACACAGCCGCGTCACTGGCCGGCCTGTCATTCGCCGGAGACGCCGGCGCCGACCAGTTGATCAACAGCGGCAGTGGCCTGAGCAGTGTTACCTTCACGGGTGGCGACGGAGCCGACGTGGTCACCAATACCGGCACAGGCTTTACCTCCTTCACATTCCATGGCGGGGCCGGCAACGATCGGCTGACAAACCGCGCTGGATCGTCGGGCATCGCCACACTGGTCTTCAATGGCGGAGCAGACAACGACATTCTGATCAACGAAGCAGACAGCGCAACAGGCATCACATTCAACGGCGATGCCGGAAACGACGGGCTGCTGAACACCGGCATCAGTGTCACCAGTGTCTCCATGAATGGCGCCGCCGGGGACGACCTGCTGGAAAACCGCGGGGCACTGATGTCGGGGCTCAGCTTCAATGGCGGAGATGGCAATGATGTTCTGCGGAACACGGCAGCCTCACTCAGCAATGTGACGTTTAACGGGCAGGCCGGAGCAGACCTGTTCATCAGTGAAGCCACCGGTCTGAACGCCCTCAGTTACAGCGGAGGCGACGGTGCCGACAGTCTGCTGCTGCGAGGTGCTGCCCTCGGTACGATCACTGCCAACGGAGACGCCGGCGATGATCTGTTCGAAAACTATGCCGCTGGCATCACCGGTCTGACCATCAACGGCGGAGCGGATGATGACGATTTCCGCAATCATGGAAATTCCAGCAGCGTTACATTCAACGGTGATGCCGGACATGACAGCCTGACCAATACTGCCACCACATCCGGAACGCTGACCTTCAACGGCGGAGCCGGCAGCGATTCGTATCTTGGACGCGGCGGCACCATCAACACGCTGACCATCAGCCTCGGAGCAGACAGCGATTCCGTCCGCATCGCGGACGCCAGCATCACCAGCCTCAGCGTGCAGGCCGATGACGGCATGGACTCGGTCCAGTTGGCGGGTGCGGGCTCGACAGCCACGCTGGCTGCGGGTGCCGGTGCAGACTGGGTGGCGGTCGGCGGGACCTGGACCACCGTCACACTGGCTGGCGGGGTCGGCGATGACACATTGATGCTGTCCGCTGCCGGAACACTGACTGTCGATGGCGGTGAAGGCAACGATCGCTACGTGTTTGTCGGCAGTGCTCTGACATCCGCGGTGGTCACCGAACAGCCACTGGCCGCCCCGGACACCAGCGTCGATACGCTCGATTTCAGCGCCTTCACTCGCGGCGCACTCACGCTGGATCTCAGCCTCACCACCACTCAGACAATCGCCGGCATGTCCTTCCGCCTGACCAGCGGAACGGCGATTGAAAATGTCATCGGCACGACAGGCAGCGATACGATCACCGGGAACAGT
>CAITYU010000107.1 GCA_903896675.1 uncultured Planctomycetaceae bacterium | reverse complement strand
GGTGACGACTGCAGCATGCCTTCAAGTTTTTCGCGACGACTGGCCATCGTGAGGCTTTCGTGATTATGGACGGGCGTATTAATTGCCGGCAACTTCGATCCGCCGTGGTTTGGCTCGTTCGGCACGCGGCAAGGACACCCTCAGCACGCCATTGGCCAATCTGGCTTCAATACGATCGTGGTCGACATCGTCGCTGAGAATGAATGAACGGAAAAAATGACCGATCTGATACTCCTGATGCAGGACCTGAACGATCTCATCTGCTGTCTGACGAATTCGACCGAACAGAGTCAGCTTTTTGTCCTGCACCTGCAATTCCAGCCCGTCCAGCGTGACGCCAGGCAGATCGGCGTACAGCACCAGTCCGTCGTCAGTTTCGTAAATGTCCATCTGTGGGTGGAACAGAAGTTGTGGCTGCTCGGGGGAGGAAGGAGTTCCTGCGGGACTGGCGGTGCCGGACACAGTTGCCGGCAGCAGATCGCTGCGGCGAGGAATCAACTGTCCATCCTGTTCGTTCATGCGACACCTGTTTTCTGCAGGACAGTCCTCGGAAACCTGTCAGGGACCTTCGTTGACGGCAATCTGTCGAGCCCGTCCGGGAGTTGCTCGAGGCAGAGTAATACGAAGAATGCCTGCGGAATAATCAGCTTTCATGTTGTCTTCGTCGACGCGATCGGGCAGCGAAATCTTTCTGTGCCATGCACCGTGAAATCTTTCGCGACGGCGGTATGAATCTTCGCGGGACTCTTCCGGCGGTCGCCGGATGCCTTTCAGGACGAGGCAACCTGCGGAGATGGTGACTTCGATGGAGCGTGCTTCAACACCGGGAATCTGTGCTGTGACGATGTAGGCGGACGGTGTTTCAATAATGTTGCACTGGGGGAAGTTGCGAGCCGAACGGACCATGTGAAAGGTCTGGTGTACGCTTTGCAGCAAACGATCCAGCTCTTGCTCAAGGTCATGGAATGGATCCCACGACTGTCCCCACCGAAAAATAGCCATCGACAGTCTCCTTGCCCCGTTGATGTCGGGAAACAGACTGGCTTTCTGCCGTTTTTGACAAACAGGCGTCTGTACTGCACTGGCCATGCACACTGCGTTCCAAAAAAACACGAATCGGATTTTTCGTGCTGATGAGCAGTTTTGTGTCGCAAGTGTATTGTTGGATGAGGTTTACGGATTTCTCAAGGGATTTTTCCGGACTATCACGGAATCCGCGGACTGCCAAAATGCCACCTTTTGTGTGTCCCCGGGCTGGGCTTGAGTGTCGGGAATGTGGGTTTTTCGGGATTTGCGAGCTTTAGTAAAAGGCGTCAATTCGGACCAGAAAAACTGAAATGCCGGTGAAATAGGGGGACATGTCCGCAGAATCGTTACAGGTGGTTTTTCCGAGAATTCGCTCATGTTTCCCTGGAGCATCAGGTCTCTGTTTTCAGCAGATTTTCTCCGACCGTCAGATTTGAGGGCATACTTGGGTGTGGGTCATGGCAGGGAGTGCTGTGATCCGGCAGGCAGTACCGCACTGTCTGTGCGAACTGGCTGGAATGAAGCTCAGCACGGGATGCTGGCGAGAAACCGGCCTCACAACCCCTGGTGCATAAGGATCAGAGATGGCGACGAAAGCATCTGAATTGGTTCCTGCTTCCCGACGTCGGTCAGCACGACAGCTGAATGGGCGGCACGCGGTGATTCCGGTCGAGCAGTCAATCGCGGCTGTGGATGTGGGCAGGCCTGTGGCGAGTGTTCGTCCTGCGGTCACAGAGACCGCGGGGCAGCGATTACTGCGTGAAGATGAGGCAACTGAACGCCGTGAGATCATCGAGCGTCGCCGGATGGATCGTCGGCGACAGATTGATCCGACGACCTGTGAGCGGGATTATAGTGACCAGCAGATTGAGTTCATGCGGGCGATGGATGACTACAAACGCAAGAGCGGTCGTCCGTTTCCGACGTGGAGTGAGGTGCTGGAAGTGCTGTTGAGTCTGGGTTATCGCAAAGTGGCAGATCCGTCGCTGATGGAATGGAAGACACTGGGTGATAACACACGGTCACTGTGAGCGTTGACACACTGCTCCGCCTTCGCTGAATGCAGGGCAGGCAGACGAAAACAGCCCGGGCATCTGCGATGCCCGGGCTGTGTTTTTTTAAGAGTGTGGCGGGCGAAAATCAGTGTCCACCGGTCTGCATGACGAAGCCGTGGTAGGCTTCATTGCCGTGTTCGCCGATGTCCAGACCGCCCACTTCCTCAGCCTCAGAGACTCGGATGCCCACGGTGTACTTGAGCACCAGCCAGGTCACTGCTGACACGACCAGAACATAGGCACCCACCATCACAACACCGACAGCCTGTGCCACCAACTGCTCGGTGCCACCGCCGAAGAACAGGCCGGCCTTCGGACCGCCGGTTATGGGTGTTGCGGACAGGTCTGCAACGGAGAACAATCCAACACACAGGGTGCCGAAAACACCGTGTACAAGGTGCACAGAGATGGCGCCCACCGGATCGTCAATTCGCAGGCGGTCAAAGAAGAGGACTGCCAGAACCACCGTGACTCCGGAGATGGCACCGATGATCGCCGAACAGAGGGGATTTGTGAAATAAGCGGGAGCGGTGATTGCCACCAGACCTGCAAGGCAGCCGTTCAGGGTCATGCCGATATCCGGTTTGCCCAACAGCAGCCATGCGGTTGCCGTGGCAGTCATCGTGGCAAAGGCGGCAGCCAGATTGGTATTCACTGCAGACAGAGCAGCCATGTTGCCACCGTCAGCGGCAATGGACATTGTGCTGCCCGGATTGAAGCCGAACCAGCCGAACCAGAGCACCAGACAGCCGATGAACGCGGCGGTCATGTTGTGTCCCGGGATCGCATTGATTTTCCCGTCCTTCGAGAACTTGCCAATACGTGGTCCGAGAATGATCGCCCCGGTCAGTGCGGCCCAGCCGCCGACAGAGTGCACGACCGTGGATCCGGCAAAGTCCCAGAAGTTCCATTTGGCCGCAAGATAACCAAAGCCCCAGATCCAGTGACCAGTCACCGGGTAGATGGCGACGGCCATCACGAAGCAGAAAGCAATGAATGCACCGTACTTGATTCGCTCAGCGACTGCACCCGAGACGATCGTTGCGGCAGTACCGGCGAAGCACAACTGGAAGAAGAACTTGCACCACAGTGGAACGGTAGCCCATGCGATTGAACCGTAGGCTCCGTCGTAGCCTTTGGTGGCCTGAGCCGGACTGTTATCTGCTCCCTGTACCATGAATGCTCCGGAACTGCCGATGAATTCTCCGTCGCCGGCTCCGAACATCAGATCCCAGCCGATCAGCCAGAAACCAATCGAGCAGACGGCGAAGACCACGAAATTCTTGGAGAGAATGTTTACGCAGTTTTTGGCTCGACAAAAACCGGATTCGACGCAGCCGAAGCCGAGATTCATGAAGAATACCAGCATGCTGCAGACAAGGACCCAGATGGTGTCAATACCGACGGTCAACTTCGTCATTACTTCTTCGGCGGTCGGTGGCGGTGCCGGAGTTTCTGGGGCAGCCGGGGCGGTGGCTTCTGCCGCGGCAGTTGTTTCGGCAGGGGCCTCTGCTGCCGAGGGGGTCACGGCGTCCTGAGCCTGAACACTGTTGGACGTCGCCAGCATCAATAAAAGGCCAGCCAGCACTGCCAGCCCGGGTCGGAAACTGATCCTCAAGACACTCAACATCGCCTGATTCTCCTCGCTAGCTTTCTTCAGACTGGGGGACCTTTCCTGACTAGTTCGTGGACGTCATCCACGAACGTTGATCAGGAAATGTGCAGGTGCTGCAGTTCGGCTATCGCCAATCGCAAAATTTCCACAGCAGATTCCAATTCAAACCGGTTCGCTGGTACCGTTGAGGACTGAGCGACAGCCAGCCATGCGGACTGATGCCATCGAAACGGACGAAATCAGCAGATTGCAAAGAATGTGCCCTTTATGTTTTTTTGGTTGAAGTTTTGCGTTGTAAGGTGTTATTCGACAGATGTTTGCGGAGTTTTTTTTGTTGCTGGGGCAGGTGTGCGATCAGATGTTTGAGGGTGGTGTGCCATAATTGTGTGCATGTGTTGATGGCTGCTGCACTTTTTTGGGGCAGTGTTTTTCTGCCAATTGGTCGCGGATTGTTTTCCTGCGTTTTGCGTGGTTGAAGCGATTTGCGACGTCTCCGCCTGTATGGGTTTAATCGCGTTGCAGAGGCGGGAACGGCAGAAACTGCTGGTTTTAGTGCAGGTGACTGCATGGTGGCCGTGGGAGTCGCCGATTTCGATTGCTGCCGTTTTCAGCATTTTCCAGCGAATTACCTGGTAATTCAGGGGCTTGGCGATGAATATGGCGAAGAGCCCTGATTTCCCTTCAGCAGTCTGCGCATGATTTTCGCGGTGCAGTCCGGAGCGAAGCGATGACAAGTGATAGTGGCAGTATCGGTGCACGGTTCCTGAGCTCGTCCATTGTGCTGGGCGGAGTTTTTTGTATCAGCGTACTGCAGGTTGCGCAGGGTCAGGGAATTGCTGGTGCAGAGGGCAGTCGGGCTGCGTTGTTTCAGTTTCAGCCACAGACAGCCCAGCAGTTGCTGTCAGCGGCGCAGATCGCATGGAAGCTCGACCGTACAGCTGATGCTCGGGGGTATCTCAGGCAATTGGCGGATCGGGATCCGCAGTCGTCCGAACTGCTGATGCTGCGAAAGCAGCAGGGTTTGGCAATTTTCGTTGACCTGCAGCGTGATCAGCGTTTGCATCCGGAATCGCCGCAGTTGTTAAAGACGATGCAGCAGGCGATTTCTCAGCCAGAGATTGCGGCGCTGGGGCAGCGTGTGTCTGACCTCGGTGTGGGTGGGGCTGGTGCTGCCGACGCAGTGACTGAGCTGTTGATTGCCGGTGATGCAGCGGTGCCAGCGTTGCTGGCGGCTGACGCAGGCAGTCCGACTGGCCGGGTGGCTCAGGCTTTCCTTGAAGTCCACGCGGTGGATTTTCGCGGTGGTCTGCTGCAGCAGTTGCCGCAGGCCGATGTGGCCGTGGCGGTCAGGATTCTGAAATTGCTTTCCGGGACAGCTCGTGAAGAGCTGGCATTGCCTCTGATCAAGTGGCAATTTCATCAGGATGCCGGTGTGTCGCAGGCGGCAATTGAAGCTGTCGGGCGACTCAGCAAGGGGCGGATTCGGACTCCCACGACGCAGGACGCTGCGGAGCTTCTGGCTGGTGAGGCTGGTACAGTTCTGCGGCAAGCGGCGTTGTTTTCATTGGCAATGGCGGAAGGTGGCAGCGATTCAGAGGCCGATTCCGCTGCGCTGCTGAAGCGTGCGGAATATCTGCTGGCGGATGCGATCAGTCTGCAGCCGCAGTCGGTCAGGGCTCGGGAACTGCAGCAGGTACTTGTGGCGGCGGGAGCAGATCCTGTGGTATCGGCACCGGCAGGGCCTCTGGCGGGCCGGACTGCGTCCGAGGTGTTGCCGATTCTGGGCACAGCCCTGGATCTGCAGCAGTGGCCGGCAGCGATTGAGTGTCTGCGGAATCTGTCGACTCAGGAGCTGTCTGCAGCCGATCAGACTGCAGCAGCATCTGTGTTATCTGCGGCGGTTGTGAGTGCGGATGTGCGAGTGCGAGTGCTGGCCGCTGTGACGGCGCGGAGAAACCAGCTGGCTGCGGGTACGGCGGTATTCGGAGCGAATCAGGTACTGGCGGCGGCTGCGGTTTCTGCAGCGCAGCCTGAGGCGGTCGTGATTGCTCCGGACGATCAGCTGAGCCTTGTGCTGCGGCAGCTGCTGGAGGACCAGAAGTATGTGGTGAAAGTGGCTGAGACGGGGCCGAGTGGTTTCGAGCAGTCGGTGGACAGTCTGCACTGTGAAGTGATCTTTCTGTCCCTGTATCCTTCCCGCTGGTCGGCAGCCACAACACTGGCGAACCTGCGGGCTGACTGTCGGACTCGCAGTTGTCCGGTGGTACTGATTGGCCGTCCCGACCAGCAGGTGCAGGCCCGGGCACTGCAGGAAATTCACGGGAACGTGCATTTCATGTCTGAGCCGATCGGAGTCCTTTCATTTCCGAGCCAGCTGCGAGGGCTGAATCTGCGGTTGCTGTTGACGGTGGAGGAACGCCAGTTTCTGAGCACTCTGGCAACGCCGCCACAGTCAGCGACTTCTCCACAGCAGTGATTCGCTGATCTGCAGCGGCTGCAGCAGGTGCTGAATGTCTGCCAGGAAGCGTTTGGCATCGACGGGGTAGCCCTGTGTGGGGCGCAGTCCTGGCAACTGCTGCTGCCACCAGAGGTTGAACTGACGCATCAGTGTTTCCCTCAGGTATTTGGCGGTCATCGAAGCCAGTGCCACAGGCAGCAGTTCTTCAGCTCGAGTGCGGAAGCAGAAATCGATTGAGCCCAGCCGATAGCGGGACCGCTCTCGTGATTCTTCCACCCGGAATACGAACTGGTCATCGAAATGTGAGGCGATCAGTTCATCGTAGCGATTTCGGCCACCGTGTTTGTCGCACACGACCTGCACGGTTCCGCTGGCGTGTCGGTCGGTCAGTTGTCGGACAAGCTGCAGTGTGGCGTCTGAAAGCACGGCACCCTTGGAGCCCTCGGATTGAACCAGTTGATTGAATTCGGCCGGGAAGATGATTCTGACGGCGATCTGGCAGAGTCTGACCCCGGCCAGCTGCATGGCGGGGCCGAGCAGATCGATCCATTCGGTGATATGTTCATCGCTCGAGTCAGCGGGTATGGCAATTCCCGGAGTCTGATTCCACGGTTCAGCGGTCCACGCGCTGCGGAATTCGGGATTGCTGACAGCGACAGCCAGTTCGTCGATGGTTCCCGGGGCAATTCCAGTGGTGCTGAGGAATGCCAGCACGGGCACTTCCAGTGCTTCGAGCGAGTCCCCTGAGGTGTAGACAGTTTTTGAGTCAGCGACGAAAAGTCTGCGGTCGCTGGGGCGTTTTTCGGGGGTGACTATTCGGTGCAGCGCCTGCCAGAGTTCGCTGCAGTCGGAGACTCCTGAGGCCTGCCATGCCGTAGCGGCAACGATCAAAGGTCCCAGATTGGGGCCATAGCCGGCCTCATCGGTGCCTATGAACAGTCGGCTCATGGCCTGGTGCTTTCGGGCGGGGGCTGTATGAATCGAGACCAGCTGATGTCCTGTAACATCGAGTAGAGCACGACGTTGACAGCCAGCCGGGCAGCGTCCTTTTCGAGATATCCGTCGCAGGAGAGGGAGGCCTGGTGTTCGAGTGCGCAGCTGATGTCATGGCGGCTGTAGATGATGGCGAGTCGTCCATCGATTTCGACACCTTCGAGCAGCGGGGAGCCTTTTTCCGTCTGCATCGTCAGTGCGGCGTTCAGTTCTCCGGGAACGAGGCGACGTCTGGTGACTTCACGAATTTCGTGTCCTGTGGTGGCGGCATAGAGTTCGTGATCAGGAGGGATGATTTTCAGTTCCTGATCTGGAAACAGCTGTCGCGCGAGGTCACGAAAGCTGCGGTCGAACTGAGTGGAGCCGCAGCAGGCGTCAGCGAACAGGACTCCACCCCGCTTCAGATACTCCCGCAGGGCGTCCTGCTGTTGTACCGGCAGCTGGAAACGATAGCGTCCGTGCATACAGGTGAGTGGAAATCGTGTAAGTTCTTCGAGCGTGGGGGGGATCGCTTCGACCTGCGTGGATGCGGCAACTCCGACGGTATCATTGAGAGCCTGCAGGAGATTGCGGGCTGCTCGGGGAGCGGTGTCCCAGCCACCGGAGTGGCGAATGCGGGCGATCTGCAGGAGCCCGCGTTCGATGCGTTCTTCGACATTTCGCCGATTGGCGGGCGTTTCTGAGAGTTTTTCGGGAGGTTCGCGACCAGTGGCGTAGGCCATGACGTTTACGCCGATTCTGGTGGCACGGAGGATACGCTGCGTCAGGTCGGGGTTGCGATTCGGCGGTTCGTGCTTCATCCATTTCTGCCACAGGCAGCCCAGATCGTCCGGGCTGTAGATGATGGAGGTTCGGCAGCCGAAGTCGACTCCCCACAGATCGATGCCTTCAGCATTCAGCAGGTATTCGCTGCGGAATACCGGGTGGTCTCCCTGCAGTTTCTGCAGGGATGCTGAGCCATCTGGGAACATGCGTTTGACGATTTCGCGGATGCCGGTGTCGAATCCGCGACCGTCGCAGCAGGCTGAGGCCAGTATGAAGCCTCCGGAATCGACATAGCGACGCAGCCATTCAATCTGTTCATCGGTAAACACCGGAGCGTCGCGACCGGACAGGAACAGGATGGGCGACTGGCTGAGTTCTTCGACTGCGTTTGTGGCTTTGAGGCGGCTGAGTGTGATGACCTGGCTGGTCATGCGGGGGGGCCACCTGGGCAGTGTTTCGACGAGGTCGACGAGGCTGACGACATCCCACGGGTGGCGGTTCCATTCGCCGATATCTGAGCTTTCTCCGGGCGGCGAGTTGTAGTCAAGTTTGTTGATGACGACTCGCGAGAGTCCTTTTGAGAGAAAGATCAGTGCCATGGAAGTATTGACGATTTCATCATGATCGGAGGCTGTCTGAGCGGTCCAGTTGCCTCCCGGCTGCTGCATCTGCACCAGCTGTTGTGCACCGCGACGGTACCAGTCATGCTGTCCGAACCAGCGCACGTTGGCCATACGACCGGCGCGTTCGAGGCCGTACATATAGTAAAAGTAGTAGTCGTTGTGTCCGGGGTTGGTGGCGACGGAGAAGTTTTCAGCCATCCAGCGTCTTCCGCGCGACATGGCATCACCGGGGATGTTTCCGCCGCAGCAATCCGGGCGTCCTTCGGCGTCGACATCGGCATCAGTCTGCAGCATGCGGGAAGTGATGGCGATGGTGGCGAGTCCGGCAGCGGTCATGCTGCCGCGAGTTTTTCGGTCATTGTCGCTGTACCCCCAGCCACCGTTTGGCTGCTGATCCTGGAGCCAGCGATGTTCGATGAGCTGCCATGTTTCGCGGGAGACTTTTGCACCGGCGAGTACAGCTTCGCGGAGTGCCAGCACTGCGTATTGTCCGTTGCTGGCATCACCGCCACCCGGGCCTCCACCCCCCGCATTCAATTGGTATCCCCAGTATCCGGCGCCGGGGCCCTGGCGGGTTTGGCTGCGTTCCAGCAGTGATGCCAGCAGCTGAATGCGGGGCAGATCGCGATCGAACTGTTCGGCGGCACAGAGTGCCATGATGGCCAGCGAGGTTTCGTAGACACCGGCACTGCCCTGCACTCCCTCGACCGTCAGGTTCCGCAGGTAGGCCAGTCCTCGCTGAATCTCCGGGGCTTCCGCCGGGACATCACAGTTGATCAGTGCCAGCAGCGCGATGGACGTCGTACCGGTTGTGAATGATGCATAGACTCCCCTGCCCTGCCATGAGCCATCGTCCTGCTGGGTTGCCCTGAGCCATGCGGTACCATTCTGCATGGCCTGCAGGACTGAAGCTCGCAGTTGCACATCATCGAGTTCGGCACGCTGGGCGAACACTTTCGATTCCTGCGCGGGCAGGCCGGCCAGCAGGATGAGGAGTGTTACAGTGAGTCTGCTGACTGTTTTCAGTCTCATGTCGCACTCCCTGCAGTTCCCCGCAGTCGCTGCACCGTGGCGGTGATGACGGAGGCTGCCTGTCGAATTTCATCGGCGGTGGTGTTTTTGGAAAGGGACAGTCTGATCGTGGAGCGACAGATGGTCTCGGGGATGCCCATGGCGAGAAGTGCTGGTGCAGGTTCTGCGGACCCGCTGGCGCAGGTGCTTCCGAGCGAGCAGGCGATACCGGCCATGTGCAGGCTGACCAGCAGAGCTTCACCGGAGACACCTGGGAATGCGATGCTGATGGTGTTTGGAAGTCGGTGAGTTTCGCTGCCGTGGATTCGTACGGGATCGCAGCTGTGCCGCAGCAGTTGCTCCAGGTCGTCTCGCAGTGCAGCCGCAGATTGCTGACGTTCGATGTGTTCAGAGTGCCAGAGCTGCAGCGCTTTGGCCATACCGACGATCAGGGGAACGGGTTCCGTTCCCGGTCTTTTACCGCCTTCCTGATGGCCGCCGTGCAGCAGCGGCGTCAGTCGCAGGCCGCGTCTGAGCAGCAGCCCGCCGACACCTCGAGGGCCATGAAATTTGTGGGCGGCGAAGGCCAGTGCGGCCGCTCCGGTACTGCGAAAACTGACTGGTATCTTACCCACAGCCTGAACGGCATCCAGCAGCAGCGGGACATGCTGTGAGCGACAGGCGGCAGCGAAGCCTGCGGGCTGCTGCAGGACACCGGTTTCGTTGTGTGCGAGTATCAGGCAGGCGAGGCGACTGGAGCGATCGAGCATTTGGATGGCTTCGGAATCCATCAGACGCCCCTGCTGGTCCACGGGAAGTTCGCGCAGCAGCAGGCCTGAGGCAGCGGCAAACTGGCAGGCTTCGCGCACGGCGGGGTGTTCTCCGCGAGTGAGCAGGATGGAGCCCTGTCGCCCGCAGGTCAGTCCGTGAACGGCCAGATTGATGGCCTCGGTGCCACCACTGGTGAAGATGACTTCTGACGGATCGGCTTCGAGGATCGCGGCGATGGATTCCCGTGCATCTTCCAGCCGAGTGCGGGCAGCGCGACCAAAAGCGTGCTGGCTGCCCGGATTGGCAAACCCCGCCTCCCAGCACTCAGTCATCGCCTGCAGGACTTCCGGGGCGATTTGAGTGGTGGCGTTGTTGTCGAGATAGATGGATGGCTGCATCGCAGCCTGCCCCACCGCCACTGTTATTCCTTTTCCGGGCGGACACGCACCTGCAGAGCACCCAGCAGTCGGGTGATCTGTCGCTCCTTGTGGTCGATGTTGAGTACATTTTCGAGCACGATAGCGCGTCGTTCGTTGCTGCAGTGGATGATCAGGCGACCGGAACGCAGCAGCAGATATTCGAACAGGTCCGTGATCTCCTTGTCAATTCGGAGGTTGGGAGCACTGAATCGCTCGAGGTTGCTGAGGAGTCCGTGATGATGCAGCAGTTCATTGCCCCGAACCTCCCAGTAATCGACTCGGCGACTGACCAGAACTGCGACGAACAGCAGCAGCAGAATGCCCGTGAAGATCATGTAGAAGGCGGCATTGGCTGCCGGTTTGACTGCCAGCAGGCTCTGCAGCACGGCGGGGGCCAGGTTGTCATACATGGTAAACAGGAACCACAGGCCGATGGCTGCAGTGGAGAGTGCGAAGAACCAGGTGAGCGACGTGGTTCGGGGAAACTCGAAGGAGAGCACCACCAGATTCAGGGCAAGTACAGCGAGGAAGATACGGGCGCACCAGAGGTGCGAGGTGGAAGCAGCGGCGACCGGCGCGGGCTGTTCTTTGGCCGCCGCAGTGGAACCATCAGTGCCGGCTTTGCCGATGTCGACGGAGGCCAGCAGGATGCGCGGCTGAGCCGGGGACACCTGTGTGCGGGCTTCACTGGCAGGGATGCCACCGTTCACCAGCATCACAATTGAGCAGATGAGTGAGGTGAGCATCGTCGGATACATGAAGACGATTTTGGGATATGAGACGAGGTAGATACGGTCCGGCAGTTCGGGCGCCTGCGGCTCGGTGACGGGTGGTGCAGCGGGCGATACACCCAGTGTTTCTGAGGGAGCTGTTTCGCTCATAACTCTGATTCCTTTGGAGATTTCGCACGAGTTGACTGGGTGCGTGGCTGCGCCTGTGCAGCGTTACACCCGGCAAACCAGGGGCAGCCGAAGCCTGACCAGCAGCGGCGCATCTTAGTTCGCAGATGCAGATTCTGCGAGTGAAACCGGGGCATTCGGTGGCCGCATTTCGCAGTCGGCAGGGAAAACGCAGCAGGTGCCTGCCGGATCAGCGGACTTTGGAAATTTCTGGGGAAAGTCGGTTTTTGTGGGCGCTGCTCAGGGTCGCGGGAATCGCCAGTTGTCCTCAATCGAGGCATCCTTGGAGACGACAACGATGCCGTCACGGACCATGACCTTGCCGAAATCGCAGTTTGGCGAGGGGGCTTCGGAGGCCACCAGTCTGGCATTGCGACCAATGGTCACGTTCTTGTCCAGCAACGCTCCGTCAATGTAGGCTCCGTTGCCAATTCCCCAGATCGGACCGGTTTCCGCATCGGCGGTACACCCGGAAGTATCGGTTTTGTAGTAGTCGGCTCCCATGATCACCGTGTTGCGGATGGTTACGTTTTTCCCCATCTGAGTGCGCATGCCGACGACGCATTTTTCAAGGACAGTCGAGGAGCCGATGAGGCAGCCGTCGGCAATCAGGCTGTCGCGAATGGTACACGACCCCATGCGTGTGGAGGGCAAAAATCTGGGTCGGGTGAAGATGGGGGCAGCCGGGTCGGCGAATCGAAATGGCGGATCGGCCTGTGCGAGTGCCAGGTTGGCGTCATAAAAGGCGCGGATGGTGCCAATGTCTTCCCAGTACCCATCGAACAGGTGCGTCTGCACATGGTGCTGGCGAATCGCCATTGGGAAGATATCTTTGCCGAAATCATCATGCGTGGTGTTTTCCAGCAGATTAACCAGCAGTTCGCGGTTCCAGAGATAAATACCCATGCTGGCCAGATACTCACGGCCGCGGGACTGGATGCCGCGCTGGTCGATCCATGAGGCTGCTGTGCGGACACGGCTGAGAGCAGCTTCGTCCTTTGGTTTTTCGACAAATCCGAGGACTCGGCCGCTGTCGTCGAGCTGCATGATGCCGAAGCCGCGGGCTGCCGCGGCGTCCACGGGCACTGTGGAGATCGTAACATCCGCATTGGCCTGCTGGTGGGTCTTCAGCATTTCACCGAAATTCATGCGATACAACTGGTCACCGGAGAGAATCAGAATGTATCGGTTGGTGGTTTCCTTGAGCAGTCGCAGCTGCTGTCGGACGGCGTCAGCAGTGCCCTGAAACCAGTTGTTTCCATCGAGTGTCTGCTGAGCTGCCAGGATTTCGACAAAGCCGTTGTGAAACAGGTCGAAGTTGTAGGTTTGTCGGATGTGCCTGTGCAGGCTGACGGAATTGAACTGAGTCAGGACGTAGATTCTGCTGATTTGACTGTTGATGCAGTTGGAGATCGGGACGTCAATCAGGCGATACTTTCCGGCGACGGGAACAGCCGGTTTGGAACGATATTCGGTCAGCGGCAGCAGTCGGGTTCCTTTTCCGCCGCCGAGGATGAGGCAAAGAGCGTCGAGCATACGTACAGGTTCCAGTGGGGGCGCTGTCAGTGATGAATGCGGTGATGGCGAGGCATCGGGGCAGGGGTCCGGACGACTGCCGCCGGCAAATGGTTGACCGATACTGCACAAACAGTGCCCAACAACGCACTTAAATGCATCATGGCTGATTCTGTGTGTCAAAAAAACGCACGAAAACAGCGATCCTGCTATCAGGAATTCAATTTTTCGAATCGGGGCAAAGTGTCCGTGCCGAAAAAGTGTGCGAGTTTTCTGGTGAGTGTGCGTTTTTGGTGCAGGAGGGTGTCCAGCCCTGGTTCACGGTTGCAACTGCGTATCGAGGTCGGTGAGGACTTCGTTAATCAGTCGGGCGCGCCAGGCAAGTGTGGAACGCTCGGTGGTGCGGCAACGTTCAAGGTAGCTGTACAGTTTCTGCCATTCGCTGAAAACGGCGTCGACTTCTCGCTGCAGTTCCGCGGGTCGCGTTTCGGTGTCGACGAGTCGGTGCATCTGCTGTGTTCGCTTCAGGAAGGCGGCTGATGAAGCGAGGGCTTCCGTGCGGTAGGTGGGGCGTTCGGTGTTGAGCCACTGGCGGACGTCGAGGTCGAGCTGATCGGTGAGATCTTCGAGCGAGGCAGCGACGGTTCGCAGTCTTTGCTGGCTGAGTGGCGAGGAATCTCCGAGATTCAGCTCGCGGCGAATGGCGGAGATATCGTCTTCGATCTCCTGCAGTTCGGTGATGACTGCCTGAACTCTGGTCTGGCGGAAGATGGCGAGGAAGCGGCGTCCTTCCTCCTCCACATACGCATAACTTTCTTCGACTCGGTTGTCGGCTTCATTGCGTTCGAGGAGGTCGCGGAAGTTCTGAACGGTTCCGTAGAAGTCGGAGGCGGAGCTGAGTGAGCGGGCGGGGTCTTTGAAGCCGAGAAGTCTTACGAGTGAGGTGCGGGTGTAGAACTGGTCAACGTCCTGCATGAGTGCGCTGGCGAGGCGTTTCAGTTCGGCTCTGCTGGTGGTGTTTTCCATCCAGAGCAGTTCGTGGACGAGATCATTGGCGCTGGAAAGTCGTTGAACGGTGCGTTCGATGTAGGGGTTGCGGATGCTGGTGAGCTGGGGCATGAGTGCGGTGAAGGACTGATCAAAGCCATTGTATTCGGTAACAATTTTGTCGTAGGAGTATTCATCAACGACCATTGATACGACTCGGGAAATTCGCTGTTGCAGTTTTCGTCCGGAGCTGATGACTTGAGTGGAGACAGCAGGGTCTCGGGCAAGTTCGTCCGTGAGGAACAGGAGTGAGTTTTCGAGGCTGGACAGCTGCTGGAGCAGAGCACGTCGGTCGAGCGTTGGTTCCATCTGGAACAGTTTGCCGATCTGTCGATCGAGCTGATCGATGCGTGCGAAACTCTGCTGGGTGGCGGAGCTGAGTCCGCGGGTTTGGGACATGCGTGTGGAGAAGATTCTCCAGTCGGCATCGGCATTGCGAAAATCTGCGACAATCAGGCTCATATCCACGCCGGCGGCGAGATCCTGATTGATGCTGTTGGTTCGTGAGCGGAGTCTTCCGAGGTCTGCGAGGAGCGAGCGGAGCTGGGGATTTCGGCGATAATCCGCGTCAAGTGCGGCATACAGTCGTCCGGATTCGTCGAGTGCATCCCGGAGCAGTGTGGCGACGGTGCGGCGGTCGATTTTGGAGTAATCGGCAGAGCGACTGCGAGCCGTTGCGCCGAGAGGTCGGAGTTCATCGCGTGTTCCCAGACCACCGGAGGGCAGCGGGCGACTGCGGTCAATATCCGAGCGGGAGATTCTGGTGGACTGGGCTGAGGCCGATTGCTGCAGCAGGGGCAGGCAGCAGAGGGCGACC
>CAITYU010000106.1 GCA_903896675.1 uncultured Planctomycetaceae bacterium | reverse complement strand
TGCTGAGGAACCGGCTGCTGAGGAACCGGCTGCTGAGGAACCGGCTGCTGAGGAACCGGCTGCTGAGGAACCGGCTGCTGAGGAACCGGCTGCTGAGGAACCGGCTGCTGAGGAACCGGCTGCTGAGGAACCAGCTGCTGAGGAACCAGCTGCACCTGCAGAAAAGTGTAAGGAGCCCCATCCGACCCCGCTGCCAAAACCATACTGAATCTTTGATAGATTCGGCTGTGTCAAGCAGGTTGGAACTTGATCAGTGGTGGACGCGTTATCAGGGTGACGCGGACAAGCTGATGAATATGCTGAGGTCGGCGGTTTTCCGCCGGCCTCTTTTTGTTCTTCCCCTGAAATATCAGGGGCTGGGAACTACTGATTTGGGTGACGTTTCGCCGGCATTGCTGTCGAGAACCAGATTCAGCAGGCAGTTCTGATAGCGGTTCCAGGCCGCGGTTGAGTCCATTGTTTCCGGGAATGCAAAGGTTATCACCTGACACTGCTGCCTGCTGGCGCAGAAGTATTCCAGAGTTCCGGCGGCAATATCCTGCGGGTAAAGAAATCGGGTGAAGCTCAGGGACTGGGCGGTACCGGCGACCAGTGGTGCCAGGCCAGAGTCGCTGCCCAACGCACCGACAGGGCTTTGGATAGTTCGAATGTGCAGAATTCGATCCGGACGTTCGTTTTGAATCAGTCGCATCAGCAGTTGGGCTTCGGGGCAGTTGGCCACCGGGCCGTTTGACTCTGAGGGAAACTGTCGATTTATGATTTGTCCGAATGCGTTCACAGGCCTGTTTTCGGCAGCACCATCGGGATTCAGTGTCCTGATCACCAGTACCTGAAAACCACCATAGATCAGGCTGTTGTCGTGCAGGTGAGTGGCTAGTTTTTCTGTCAGCTCCACTGCTGCGGGATCATTTCCAAGTGTGCTGCCGATGATCAGCGTGCGGAACGTGCCGTCGCCGGTTGTGCAATACTGCAATGATCTGCCACCGGCTGACAGAGCACCGTTTTTCCACTGCAGGGCATTGGGAGACTGCATGGTGAAATTCAGTGGCTGCCTGTCTGCCGTTGTACCTGCAGTTGGGGTTTCGCCACCATTCGGGGTGTTCTCTGTGATCTCCTGGAGTGCATCAAAAACGGGTTGAGCAGGGACTGCTTCCGTTGCCGCGATCTCCGTGAGCATGCTGCGTGTGGTGGTGACTTCTGTTGTGGGGTGCAGCGTCGCACATCCGGTCTGCAGCAGGCAGATGGATGCGAGCGAAAGCCATCCGTGCAGTGATTCGGGAAATTGCAGTCGTAGCCGATTCATGGCGCAGTCCGTCAGATATCGATACCAAGTCGACAGCAAAGTTGCAGGAATCGATCGTGCAATTCGTTGCTGGAACTGTGGACGTGTTCCGCTTCCGTGATGACTCGCATGTCTTCGATCATTGGTATCTGTGACCGGCGCAGGGCGAGTTCGCACAACCGATTCTGTCGGCCATAGACGAACAGCAGTTTGTGCTCGTCGAGTTGTACTTCGAGTGGCAGGGCGGGGTTCAGCACGGCCAGACCACAACATCCATCATTGAGCAGCAGTTCTTCAAAGTCGTAAAGAACACTTTGCAGGACCGGCATGTCGATCTGTTCGCGGTACATGTCGGAGTGCTGACCAGGAGCTCGTTCATGGCTGGTTTCGAGGACCACATCAACGACCGGTCCCAGTGGTTCCAGCAGTGACATAAAGACATCAAACAGATGTTCTTTGCTGACAGAAGCCATCAGCACCGGGATTTGTGTTCCGGTTTCCTCATCAGTGTAACACTCATGGCGGTAGCCGGTCCTGGGGATGATTTCGAGGCTGTAAGCTGGTCTGATGGCGTCGGTCAGTGTGAAGTCACCGTACCGTGAAACGCTCATGTGCTGTTCCAGCTGTTCTTCGGACAGGTGGCGAAAGCTGCTGACATCGCTGGACGGTGTGCCGTCGCGATAGCCGGTTTTGAGGAAATTCTGCAGGAAACCCATGGTATTGGTTCTCACGGATGGCCGTGTGATTGGGACTTCGACATGACAAGTTTGAGCCTAGCACCTGAATTTTGTGAGTGTCGGGGGTTTCGGGGAAATCTGCTGAATTCGAGCATTGCGGTGAGTTTTCGTGTGGTGCCTGCCGTGGTTGTCGGCTGTGCGCGGGCCGGGGCCAGGCGGTACAATCTGTGCAATCGCTGAAATCGGAAGTCGGATCCGCGGAAATTGCTGGAGCTGGGGCAGATGTCTGTATCGATTGTGCGGTGTGTGCTGCAGCGGTTGTCGCTGGTGTTGTTTGTCTGCGAATTGTGCAGGTGGGAGGGGGTGTTGCTGCTGGCAGATGATCGCTGGTATCGGATTGAGTTTGATGGTCAGGCAGCGGGACATGAGCTGCTGGTGTCAGAGGATTTTGATGACCCTGAGCATGGTCGACTTCGTCGCAGCAAGCGTGAGACGGTGCTCCGATTGAAGCGATTGGGGGCGGATCTTTCGGTGCGGGCAAAGCTGACAACGGAGGAGCTGCAGGACGGTCGGTTGGTTCGCTGGAACCTTGAGCGGGTAGCAGCTGATGGGGGGCGTGTGCAGCGGAGTGGCGTCTGGGGGGACTCCATCGGGGCGTATGTGGTTCGGGACGAAATCGCAGGAGCTGCAGTGGAGTCAGTGGTGAAGTGTCCACAGCAGCCTCGATCGCCCCTGATGGCCGGTTGGCTGCAGGCGGAGTTCCCGCGGGGTGCGCGGGTGTGGAAGACGTCGGTGTTTTTTCCGGAGAGCAGTGATTCGGCGGAGTTGCAGTTTGTGGCGAGGTCGAAAGTGCAGCGTACGGGTGAATCTGAAACGAGTGGGTCAGTCGAGTTGAGATATGAGTTTCGCCCTGTGGAGTTTCCTGAGGTGGAGCCCTCAACGTTGATTTTTCGGAACGGTGCGTTTGAGGGATCCGATCAGCTTGTTCTGGGGGCCCTGCTGTCGATTCGACTGTCAGAGCCGGCGCGGGCGCTGGGCTATGAAAACACGGAAGCACTGGATCTGCAGTTGCGGACGATGATTCCGGTGACTGGCAGTGTGGAGTGGGGCGTTGATCGTATGATTCGGCTGAGCATGCAGCTGCCACCGGAGTTGCGGGGCGTTCTGCAGTCTTCAGAATTTCAGCGGGTACATGAGGGAGCGGATGGGGAGACGCGGGTCATACTTCTGGATCCCGCTGCAAAAGTTACAGCTGCGCGGGTACGCATGAAGCCTGTGGAAATGTCGGAGTACCTGGATTCGGGAAAGTGGATCGATTGCGCGAATTCAGAGATTGTGCGGGCAGCAGTGCTGGCTGCGGGCAATACCAGTGATCAGCAGGAAAAGTGTGACAGGCTGGAGGAGTACGTCTGCCGTCGGATGCAGTTTTCGGCTTTGTCGACAATGCAGCAGCCTGCGTCAGTGGTTCTGAAATCGTGGCGTGGTGACTGCACTGAGCATGCCGTACTGCTGGCGGCGCTGCTGAGGGCTGAGAAGATACCGTCGAGGGTGGTTGTGGGGTTTGTGTTTGTGCCGAGGGCTTCGGCCTTTGCTCCGCATATGTGGGTGGAGGCCTGTTTGGAAGGCACGTGGCGACCGCTGGATTCGACACTTTCGCAGGAGTCATCAGCGGTGCCGAGAATCCGAGTATCCCACTCTTCGCTGGCTGCCGATGCCACCGGTTGCGTGCGAGTCTTTGCGGATCTGATGGATTTTCCCGGGAAGACTCAGGTTTCCGTGGAGTCGGACCGGTCAGCGGAGTGAATTTACAGCAGTCCCAGCAGCGTCAGGCTGTCGCGGAAGATCATGTTTTCAATGGCTGCCGTATCCAGTCTCGGCAGGCGGGTACCTTCCAGTTGGTCATTCAGACTTCGCAGTCCGATCAGTGAATCGTTTACGGTAGTGAAGGGGTAATCCGTACCGAACAGCAGTTTGTGCCAGACGCCGTATTCCTGAACCAGCATGAGGCTGTTGTAGAGTTGCCATGGGCGGTAGTGCAGGGCAGAAATGTCGGCGTAGACATGCGGATGTTTACGGATTACGGCCACACATTCGCCCTCAAACGGGTGCCCGAGGTGAGCGAGGATGAGCCGCAGTTCGGGAAATCTGGTGGCGACTGTGTCCAGCAGTGCGGGGAACGTGAATTGCAGTGGGGCCTGGGAAATGAAAGTGGTGCCGGTATGCAGCAGGACCGGCAGGTTATTTCGGGATGCGTAGTCCCAGAGTTCATTCAGTCTTTCGTCGTCGGGACGAAAGCCTGCGTACATGGGCATCAGTTTGATCCCGCGCAACCCCAGTTCCTGATGTCCGTACCGCAGTTCGTGCTGCCAGTCGGTCTGCGTGGGATCGAGCGACAGGAATCCGATCAACTGTTCGGGGTGCTGGCTGACATAGGCAGCGATGTCTCGGTCATCGACCCACAGCCCGCTGAGTCTGGCCTTGCCACCGAAAACAACGGTACGGACATCCGGAGGAGCAGTTTTACAGTAGCTGCTGTAACTGACGGTCAGGTCGACTTCCACGCCGGCTCGGGCTCGTTTTGCCTGATTGCGAAAGTCTTCCTGAAAATGTTCCGGGTAGCGCCAGTAGTGGCTGTGGATGTCGATGATGGGCATTGGGAGGTCTCCGTTTCAGAGTGATTTTCTCGGGCTGCCTTCGACTGGTGCAAACACGAATTTCAGCCATAGTGCGGCAGCGGTGAGCAGCACGATGCAGTTGATGTAGAAGATCGGGTCCCACTGAGCCCGACCACTGAGATTGAGTCCTCCCAGCATGTCTGCGAGCAGACCGACGAGTAGTTGTGACGTCATTGCTCCGAAGACTCCGGCGGAATTCATGAGTCCGAAAAGTGCTCCGGTGTGTCGCCCGCTGATGCCGATGGCACAGGACCACCAGAGGGACTGAGTGGCCTGAGTGGCAAAGCAGGAGCCACCGGTCAGCAGGACAGCAAGTCGGTGATCTGAGCAGAGCAGTGCGGAGGCCAGCAGTGCAGCGGCGGAGAGGAATGCGGTGGGTCCTGCGACTCGGCTGCGAGCGGGATATTTCGAGATCTGCAGCCAGTCAACCACCCAGCCGCCGAAGAACGTTCCGGCTGCGGCACAGGCGAGGACGACGGATGTCATCATTCCGGCATCGGCCGGCATCAGGCCTCGACCCTGCTCGAGGTAACGGGGGAACCAGGAAAAATAGATATAGCTGTTGAAGGATGCACAAACCATGATGGCGCTCAGCATGCGAACGCTGGGGCTGGCGAGTACAAGTTTCCATGGTACGGGGCCCGGTGTGTTCTGCGTCTGAGTTCCGGCGGCTATCAGCTGTCGTTCGAGTGGGTCGACTGACGGGTGCTGGGTTGGCTCATCGCGGAACCAGAGCCAGAAACCTGCGGCCCACACGAATCCAATACTGCCGAAGGCTGCGAACGTCATTCGCCAGCCGATTCTTTCGATCAGGGCAGCAGCGAGCCACGGAGCGATGGCTCCACCGGTCTGCGAGGCGGCCAGCAGGATTCCCTGAACGCGTCCGCGTTCGTCGATTGGGAACCAGCGCGAGACGACTCGGGCGGCGTTGGGGAACGCACCGGCTTCGCCTGCTCCGAACAGAAACCGTATGATGATCAGGGACGTCAGGCCGTTACAGAGCCCGGTGAAGACAGTGAAGACGGACCACCAGAGTGAGATGCGAGTGAGTACTTTTCGAGCTCCCCATTTGTCACCCCAGCGGCCGGTGGGAACCTCAAACAGACCGTATGCGAGTGTGAAGGCCATCAGAATCAGGCTGCCACCGGTATTGGAAATCTGCAGTTCCTCGCTGATTCGTCCGAGGGCAGCAGAAATACAGATGCGGTCGAGGTAAAGAATTCCGGAAAGGGCACAGAGCCATGCGAGGACGACGTAACGAATACGCCCGGCAGCCTCGCTATCATGTGCTGGTTCAAAGGGGTTTTCCGGGGCAGCGGGCATCCGAGTATATTCCGGTAGTCAGGTGCGGGATGGGAAGAGTATCGGCTGCAGGCTGAATTCTGCGGCTGCATGCTGCCACAGCCGGGTGTTGCAGACAAGCAGTCAGTGGCAGGGATTTCCTGAAGTGCAGGAGGTTCCGGGATTGTTTGCGGATTCCACGTCTCAGGAGTAGACTGGGGAGTTGGCCACAGCGGTTATCAATGTTCAGAAGTGTCTGAAAACCGCGGTTCAGGTTTTCGTCAGTGCATGTCAGGGTATATCGCGTGTGGAGTCGTCAGATCCCGTTTCGGGTTGATATTGCCGGCATCATCGAGATCATGGGATCGTCGTTGTACAGCCGTCTGGAGACTCCGATTCGTGAGTTGATTCAGAATGCCTATGACGCGATTCTGCGGCGTCGAGCCAGAGATCTGCAGTTTCGCGGAAGGATTGACATTCATCAGGATGCTGCCGCTGGAACTCTGACTTTTACCGACGACGGAGTCGGGCTGACGTCAGACGAAGCTGAGCAGTATCTGGGTACACTGGGAATCGGTATGACGGGGATCCTGAAGGGTCGTCGTTCCGCGGCGGTGAAGAACACGATAGCGGGTGATGGTGAGGGATTGGTCGGGCAGTTTGGAATCGGTCTGTTCAGTGCTTTTATGCTGGCCGATTTTCTGAAGGTGGAAAGTCGCAGTGAGGACAGTGACGAGGGAGTCTGCTGGGAAGCGGGGCCGGGCACTGAGATTCGGCTGTCATCTTCCGGGCGAGCGCAGTTCGGCACCAGTGTGACCCTGCACCTGAAACCTCAGTTTCGAATGTGGTGTGAATCGCTCGAGTCGCTTGAGGCAGCGATCCGCGAGTTTGCGGATTTTCTGCCGGTACCGATTCATGTCAACGATCGTCCTGCCCGGGTGAATGTCATCAATGCACCGTGGTTTGAGGCGACACCTGAGCCTGAGTCACTGGAACTGGCTCTGGCGGACTACTTCAATGAGTCGCCACTGGACGTGATTCCGATACGCATGGAGCATCCGCTGTCGATTGCCGGAGCGTTGTACATTTCGCCGCAGAGAACGCCGGGTTTTGCAGACGAATCGACGGTGGCCGTGACGGTGCGTCGCATGGTGATTTCGCGACGGGTTCGTGATCTGCTGCCGGCGTGGGGCAGTTTTTTTCGCGGCATCCTCGAACTGGAGGACGGGACTCCGGTTGCCAGCCGCGAAGATCTTGTTCGTGATGATAATTTCCGAGCGCTCCGCAGGACACTTGAGGAGCATTTGTATCAGCATCTGGAGGATCTGGCGGATCAGCCGGGGTCGCGACTGGAGTCAATTGTCACCTGGCATCGCTATCATTTTGCCGGTGCGGCATTATCCGAGGCGCGTCTGAGGTTTCTGCTGCGTCGAGTGTATCGTTTTCAGACATCGAGGGGGCCTCTGCTGCTGGATGAAATCCTGCAGCAGAGTGCAGCGGATCCGCTGTACGAGAGCGATCTTGAAAGTGTGGTCTGGTACAACGCTGACCGTCGTCAGGAACGTTACCTCGATGAATTGTTCAGCCGGATCAATATTCCCTGCGTGCATGCCGTTCGCAGCTTTGAAGAGAGTCTGCTGGCTGAGATGCTGGTTGATGAAGATGGCGGGGTTGAGTTGCGTCAGGCGACTCCTTCGGCCCGGAATTTCAGTCGCATTGTTCTCGGGATGACTGATCCGGAAGATCTGGCCGCTGGCTGGCAGGATTATTTCTCCAGCACTGACGCGCGGGTGATGATTGCCTCACTGGCATCCGGGCCTCCGGTAGTGGCGTTTCTGAATGATCGATATGAGCTGGTTCGTACGTTCGAAGAGCTGCGGCGGGAGGGCGATATCCCGACGGGCTTTCAGCGACTGATCGATGCTCACTTTCGACAGTCACCAACCGGTCGCAATGAAGTGGTGCTGAACCGTGCACACAGGCTGGTTCAGAATGCTCTGCGGAGCGGTGTATCCAGTCCTCTGGCCAGCGTACTGCGTGTTCTGGTGATGAATGCACTGACGGCCGCCGGGGCGACGCGCAGCGCCGGTGCTGCAGCGGTGCAGGCTGAGGATCTGGACTGGATTGCTGATGCGTTGCGCGGGCCCGGTGCCTGAGGAATTGTCTATCCTGCTGCGGCGGAACAGGTGATCAGTCAAAGAGGGACTTCTGGCGTATTGCAGGCTGTTGTTTTCCGGGCCATGCTGGCAGTGCCGGCAGCGCTGGGTACGCGAGGCTGATCTGTGCGTGCATGAGCGCAGCAAAGTCCGGCGCGAATCGATCATCAGGAGCGTGGGTGAAGACAAAAGGCTGCAGCCCCTGCTGCAGCCAACCGGCGATTACGGGCCCCCATTCCGTCAGCCATGGAAGAGTCTGCTGTACGTGGTTCCGCCCGACGATTCTGAGGAAGGGGTGTCGGCCGGTGACAGTCTGTCGGAGCGGAGTTCTGGGCTTTCGAGACTGCGATATGCGTTCGATCTCATCTGCTGGCGGGGCGGAATACAGAGGTCGGGAATCGAACAGAACGAAGTCCAGTGCGTGGCTCGTCAGCAGTTCGATCAGCCATTGCTCATGGTGGCCCTGATCGAACCACGCATGATGCCGCACTTCGACTGCCCACGGGAGATGTGTGGGCAACTCGTTGAGGAAGTCCTGCAGTGCCGGGGCCTCAGCCGGTGAGAAGTCCGGTGGCAGCTGAATGAAGGATGGCCCGAGTACCCGGTGACTGCTGAGCACCTCAGCCGCTTCAATGAATCCTGCCAGCTCGGCGCCAGCTTTTCGGAGCCGGCGGTCGTGCGTAATGGATCGACTGACTTTGAGGCAGAAGCGAAATCCGGGGGCGGCAGAGCTTCCCCATTCGTGAAAGCGGTCAAGGGGCGGCAGGGCGTAGAAGGTGCTGTTGCCTTCGACAGTCCGAAATACGGACGAGTACTGAGGCAGCCAGTCTCGGCGTGAGGCTGTGCCGGTGAAGAGCGATCCTTTCCAGGATTCGCAGGCCCAGACCGGGCAACCAAGAAACAGTTCGGTCATGGCAGGGGATTACGCGGCTGCATCTTCGTCTTCCGGAAAAGGCAGGAGTGCAGGTTGAGAATCCCGGCCGGGTTTTCGCAGGGTTGCATAACCGGGAAGATCATCAATCTGCCGCAGCGCAAAGGTTGTGAGAAACAGTTTTGTTGTGCCGTAAAGAAAGGGTCGGCCCAGCGAATCATCCTCCCCGGCAATTCGAATCAGCCCCTTATCCATCAGTTGTCGAATCATTTCCGCCGACTGCACACCCCGAATGGCTTCCACATCAGCTCGTGTCACAGGCTGCTGATAGGCGACGATGGTCAGGGTTTCCATCATTGGTGCCGAGAGTCTTGTGGCCGCCTGCCTGTTATGCAGTCGATCGAGCCATGGTGCCAGTGCTGCCCGGGTCATCAGGATGTAACCGGCGGCGGTTTGTTCGATGCGGAATGCCGAGCGTGTGCGGTCATAACTTTCGTTCAGGAGTGATACCAACTGCTGGACTTCGCGAGCATCAATGAGTCGTGCGGACTGGGCCAGCTTTCTGGCTGGAACAGCGCCTTCGGCAATCAGCAGGGCAGCCTCCAGTCTGGCGATGCGGAGAGTGCGGATCAGGCTGCCGTCCGGCTGCAACTGTCCGGGGCATACACTGCGCCGGCCTCCCGGCGGGGTTCGCAGATGCATCTTTTCCCGCTCCGTCCGGGAATTGCCGACGGGGCTGCACCGCAGCAGTCTGCCGGGGCAGTTCCAGGGACCGGTTGTTGTGCGTTCCAGCATGAGTTGTCTCTGGATAGTCAGCCGGGTTGCAGTCTGTTCAGTTGACTGGTTGTGTGTTGCGTGCGGATTGGCTCCGCCACTGACGGACCTGCTGCAGTACGTCCTCAACGCAGCCGGATCGAGTCGGTCCGGTCGCTTCAAACCGATAGCGAACCAACTCAGTTTCACCGCGAAAGAACGCAGCGAATCCGTGTGACGTGGTTGTTCCGGGCACGAACCAGAGGGTTCGGATGGCTCCCAGAGCCTGCAGTTGTCGAACGGCGGCTTCGGTTGCGGGATCGACGCCGGCATCAGCTGCCTGTTCGCGGGGAGTGTCGGGGGGGGAGTCATCCGAGCCCAGTTGCTGGAATGGGTCTCTGCCGATGGGTTCTGCTGATTTCGGCGTGGCTGGGGTCAGCGATTTTTTTTGGTCTTTGGGTGTTAAGGCGGAATCGGGCAGCAGTTCATCAATGCCGCTGTTTTTTGGCGACCCTGCGGCGTCTGCTGTCTCAGTCGGGTTGAATTCCGGGGCATCTGCGAGAGATTTCTCGAATCCTTCCAGCAGTTCAATGTCGAGTGTTTCCCCCGGAGTTTCCTCCGAGGATTCTGAGCCGTGTGCTATCGTCTGCGACACCCCCGCAGGCCCTCCTGCAGGGCGCAGCAAGGCGATTGCCGGAACGATGATCAGCGGCAGTGTCATCAGCAATGTCGACAGCAGGCCACTTCGTGAGGAGTCCATTCCCGCCACTCCAGGACATATTTTCACTGCCAGTCCATCGGCAGTTCCTGCCGGAGTTTATGTTCCGATGGAATTTCCGGCAATTGCAGTTTTTGGCTTCCCTGCAGACAGGTGCGGCCGATAAAAACGTGGCGTTCAGGTCGCAGCGGCAGTTTCTGCCGGATTTTCCTGTTCGGGTCCCCGTCGCTCAGACTCAGCCGGGGCGAAATCACAGGATGTGAAGTCATTGCGGGCTGGACTTTGGGCTCGACTGAGGGATCCTGAGTTATTGACTGAACACGGCGTCAGAAATCCTCGATGGATTTACATGACTGCAGTTGAGAGTGATGTTGGTCTGCTGGATTGAGGTGGCATCGGATTCTGCCGAGTATTGCGGGGTAAGTGTAATGACAGCAACAGAGAGTTTTGGTGCCGGCAGGCCACAGCGCCGCGTATTCATGGGGGCAATAGCGGCAGCCGGGGCAGCCTTTTTGACCGGTCAGCCGGCGGCGCTGGCTGCCGACGAGAATCAATCTGAACATCCGTTGCAACCGGCCCTGCGACTGGCACGCGAGGCTCATCGTCGGGTCCTGCGGATGAGTGGTTACGAGTGCATTTTTGCGAAGAAAGAGGTTGTGGACGACGATCTGATTTCGCAGAAGATGAAGCTGAAGATCCGGCATGATCCTTTCAGTGTTTACATGCTTTTCCAGGATCCCAGGGAGGGTCGTGAGGTCATTTTTGTGTCTGGCCAGAATGACAACAAGCTGCTGGTTCACGAAACCGGGCTGGCTGCACTGATTGGGACGTTGTCACTGTCACCTGACGATTCGCGGGTAAAGGCTGAAAATCGTTACCCGATAACCAAAGCCGGCATGGCGAATATGGTGCAGGCTGTAATTGAGCAGTGGGAAGTTGAGTCGAAGTACGGTGAGTGCGACGTCAAGTACTTTTCGGACGCAAAGATTGAGAAGTACGAAAAGTACAATTGTCGGGTGATTGAGAGCAGTCACCCCGAGCCGCGGCGACAGTTTCCCTTCCAGATGACTCGACTGTGGATCGACGAAAAGACACAGTTGCCGGTGCGGGTGCAGCAGTTTGGGTTTCCGAAGAAAAAGGACGCCAAACCTCCGGTTATTGAGGACTATCTGTTTACGGACGTGCAGCCGGATCTGCGGCTGACCGACAGTGATTTTGACAAGGACAATCCGGCGTACAACTTCTGAGTTTCGGCAGAATTACTTTCCGGCATCCTCGCTCAGCGCGGCTTCCAGTTCCTTCAGTCCGCGGGCGGCGTCAATTTCGTAGTATCCCGGGTGGTAGTGTTTGACCTTCCCGTCGTCCCCGATGACGACCCAGAGGGGCAGTTGTCCGCGTGCTTCGCGGGGATCGCCGAGGGTTTTCAGCAGTGTTCCGTCGTCGTATCCGATGGGGTAGCTGAGGTTCATGAACTCGGCGATTTTGCGTGCTGCACGTCGACCGCGGGCGAGGTTTTCCGGGGTCTGCAGGTCGCCGTTGGTGCTGATGCCGACGACCAGCAGGTTCTGATTGCGAAGTCGGTTGTAAAGAAATTCGAGGTAGCCAGTCTGTCCGTAGGGTTCGGACAGCGGTGAGTCCTTGTAATCCCAGAAATGCAGGATGACAGTTTTACCTTTGAGCATGTCTGAGCTGAGAGTTCCTCCGGTCGCGAGATTCAGGGTGAAGTCGGGGGCCTGGGAGCTCATCAGCGATGCGGCTCGTCCGGCGGCCGATTCCAGACGTTTTTTCTGAATTTCAACGTCGGCACGAATCTGTCGGGTGAGTCTTTCGAGAGTGGTACCGGCTGCCAGCGTGGTGAGTTCGTCAAGAACAGCAGCGGCATCGGTGACCTGCCGTTGTGAGAGTTCTGCCAATTGAGCATCAGGGCGTCTGCCGAGTTTTGCCTGTAGCTGCAACAGGGCAGCGCGGGACTTGTCGACGGCCTGAGCTTCATCTGCTGTCAGCCGTTTGGTGGCAGAGCGCACGAGCGTCAGCAGAAACTGATCACCCTGACCCATGAAGATGTCGGCTTCGGCGCGGACGAGAGTGCCGCTGGTGGCGTCAACCTGCAGGCTCTGTCGCCGGCCGCGCGGCTCACGTGCCTCAAGCTGCCAGATCTGCAGATTTTCTACTGTACGGGATTCGGTCGCGGTGAGTTGCCAGCCGTTCTGAGTCCACGCGTGCCCGGGCTGTATATCTGCCGGCAGGGCGACTTTGAGGGGGGGCAGTGCGAGAAACCACGGTGTACCGTCATAGGGGTAGAGCAGGTGTGGCTGCAGTTGATTCTGAGTGGTTGCCGGTCCTGTGACACCATAGCTGTCGGGCCACGGGCAACCCTGCCGCAGATCGTCAGAGAGGTGGAAGAAACAGGAGGCGGGGGAATCAATTGTCTGGACTTCGAATCTGCGAAGTACCTGTCCGTCACCGTCGCCCGGCTGAATCAGTGCACCGGAGTATTCGTTGTGAACAATTCCGGGTTCGTCTGCAGCGTAGCCAGGGGAGGGATTGATCAGGACCGTGCAGCACAGCAGGATTGTGGCAAGGGTGGCGGACGGAGAAAACGGATATTTTGGAGTGGGAGACATTAGGCGGGTCCGGCCGATGGCGAGTGGATTCAGGGCAGTCTGCAGGTAAGTCTGTTGGTGGAGTTTATAGCGGGGGGCGGTGGGGGAAAACAGCCGTGAAGAATTGGAAAAATCGGAAGAAACCGACAAAACTGGATGTTTCAACCGGTGGGAGACGTGGGTGAGAGCAGGGTTTTGCCCAGAAAATCCTCAAAAATCCCCGATCAGAATCGATTGTCTGAGGGAATTGAATTCGCGTTCCGGGCGAACTGAGCCTATGATTTACCCGATAAACAGTCTGCGTGTCCAGGCTGGGCGGGTGTCTTTATCGTACCGTATTGGCAGCCTGTGTCGCACTGCCTCCTGTTGTTCGGCGAGGGTTGGATTTGTGGCAGAGAACCAGAATGTTGTCGGCGGATACGAACTGAAGAACTGCATTGCCTCCGGAAGCTCGACGCAGGTGTGGGAGGTTGTGGAGCAGGGAGGGACGGTGCCTCTTGCGATGAAGCTGCTGTTGCCGGATTCGCTGAAAAGTTCTGAGGCGAAGTCCGTGCTGAAGCATGAGTACAAAGTTGGTGCGCAGCTTGAGCACCCAGGATTTGTGCGGTTCCATAAGCTGGAGATCAACAGGGATCACGGCTTTCTGCTGATGGACTATTTCCGGGCTCCCAGCCTGAAAGCACAGCTGTCTGCGAACCTGCCGGAAACACAATCCCGGATGAAGAAAATCGTGGAATCGGTCTGTCAGGCATTTGTTCACCTCAATGAAAAAGGCTGGCTGCATCGGGACATCAAGCCGGACAATATTCTGGTGAACAAGACTGGTGAAGTTCGTGTGATTGACTTCAGCCTTGCGTCCCGGCTGGCGACCGGTGTGATGAAGCTGCTGGCTGGGAAGCAGAAAAACATCATGGGCACGCGAACCTATATTGCGCCTGAGATCATCATGCGACGCCCTCCCACTGCCCAGTCGGATGTTTACAGTCTGGGTGTCACGCTGTATGAAATCGCCACGGGTAGTCCGCCATTTGCAGGTCTCAGTCCGAATGACCTGCTCAAAAAACACCTCAGTGAGGAAGCGGCACCACCATCGGCGGTCAACAAAAACTGTACTCCCGAACTGGACATGGTGTTGATGAAGATGCTGGCGAAGAAGCCGAAGGATCGTCCTCAGGAAATGCGGGATGTGATGTCGCTGTTTCGCAATTGTCGTGTATTTCTGGAAGATCCGGTGGAGTTGCACGAGAAGAAGGTGCGTGAGGCCAAGGCGAATGAAAGTCTGAGCGTGGATAAACGGCTGGACAGTCGCGCTGATGCGGATCGTGTCTCGCGAGGAATTGCTGCGCCGCTGAAGCCGACAAAATCGAAGCGTACGACGGCTCCGATCGGCGAGATGGCACCTCCGAAAAAATCCGGTGCTGTGTCCGCGGCGACTCAGCCACCGGCCCCTGTGGCTCAGATGCCATACGGTATGCCTGGCATGATGCCGCAGATGATGCCCGGCATGATGCCGCAGATGATGCCCGGCATGATGCCGCAAATGCCTCCCGGTATGATTCCGGGAATGATGCCGGGTATGATGCCGCAGATGATGCCCGGCATGATGCCGCCGATGATGCCGCAACCCGGTATGATGCCCGGCGTGGCACCACAGCCCATGATGCCACAGTCAGGTGTGCCGGCTGTTGCTCCGGTGGTTCCGGCGGCTTCGCTGCCTGCGGCTGCTCCGCCGGTGGCTGCTGTGCAACCGGTGGCTCGGGCTGCCGCAGCTCCACCCCCCGCACCTGCTGCAACGCCACCTGTGGCTAAAAATGTGCATTTGCCTCTGGAGAGGCGACAGTCTGCGGCGGCGAAACCCACGGAGCAGGTGGCGGATCTCGAGGAGTGGAGTGAGCTTCCCGACATCGCCTGATTTGCCGAAATCTCACGGGAATCAGCCATTCTCCGGGAGGCTCCGTGTTTGCCGTCCGGGTCGGGCCGGTTAGAATTCCGGATTCGGACCTGTGTGTTTCGGCTTTACTGACTGATACCGGTGGATGACCGCTGATGGCCGCCCTGCATCAATTGAATTTTGAAAAACCTCTGTACGAACTGGAAGAGCGACTGCTGAAGCTGGAAGCTCAGCAGGACCCCACTCCTGCAGAGAAGGAAATCATGCGGCGCATGCGTGTGGAACTCACGCAGATGACGCGTGAGCGCTATGCGAATCTGGATCCGTGGCAGATTGTTCAGGTTTCGCGGCATCCTGATCGTCCGCAGACTCCTGACTACATCGAACTGGTGTTCGACGAATTTGTCGAGTTGCATGGAGACAAGTCTTTCGGTGACGACCGTGCAATAGTGACTGGCTTTGCTCGGCTGGCTGATCGCAAGGTCATGTTTGTTGGTCATCAGAAAGGGCGGAATCTCCGCGAGCGAAACGAATGCTGTTATGGTTGTGCGCACCCGGAGGGTTATCGCAAGGCCATGCAGAAGATGGAGATGGCCAGTCGTTATGGATTGCCGATTATCTGCCTGATTGATACCCCGGGCGCCTATCCGGGAGTGGGTGCGGAGGAGCGTGGTCAGGCCTACAACATCGCGGTAAATCTGCGTGACATGTCGACTCTGGAAGTGCCGATTGTGTGTGTGGTCATCGGAGAAGGCGGATCGGGGGGGGCGCTGGGGATCGGGATCGGCGACCATGTGGCGGTTCTGGAATACGCCTATTATTCTGTCATCAGTCCGGAAGGTTGCGCTGGTATTCTGTGGAAGAGTGCACAGCATGCTCCGAAGGCTGCCAAAGCCCTGAAATTCACCAGCCGGGACCTGTTATCCCTCGGTGTTGTGGATGAAGTCATCCCAGAGCCGCTCGGGGGGGCTCATCGGGATCATTTCAAGATGGCAGCGACGCTGAAAGGGCGACTGGTGGAAGCACTGCAGAATCTTGAGCCACTGCCGGTGAACGATCTGCTGGAACGTCGCTATCAGAAGTTCCGACGACTGGGGATGTTCTACGAGAATGGCCCGGTGAACTCCTGACGCTTGTGTATCAGTGCTGTTGCTGTTCAGGTCGCGGCTGCCTGGCTGCGTTCTGCTGCTGCGGCCAGCGCGGATTCCAGCAACAGGCAGGCCATGCCAGCCAGCAGCAGGTAACGCCAGTATTTCTGCTGAGATTCCAGTTCCTGAGCGTCCAGTTCTGCACTGCCGTCGGCGGCTTGTTTTTCAATGTTGTCGGTCTGCACTACAGCCACATCCGGAGCCATTCCCAGTGCCTGTAACTGACCTTCGGGCAGTGGTTCTGTGCGGCTTTCTGAGGCGGCTACGGTGACCAGCAGGCTGGATGATTTGGGACCTTCAGAAGTTTCCTCTGTCAGGATCCAGCGTCCCGGTTCGTTCAGCAGGATTGTGGCAACCTGCGAAGCCTGATCCGCGGCCAGTTGTCCATCGGGTCGCTGCAACCGCCATTGTCTTTCCTGTGTGAGATCTTTGGTATTGAGAGTTGTGCCAGCATCATGCAGTTGTGAAGCTGCCTGTGCTGGAAATGCGATCCGCACCAGTTGCAGCAGCAATGGTGGAAATCTGCTGGATAATGCCAGTTGGCTGTCCTGCGGATTCCAGCCTGAGGTGAGCAGAAAAATGCGGCCTCCGTTCTGCGTACGGAATTCGAGGATGGCTGGGCTGCCGGAATCGAAGCGGGCCAGTACTCGCACGGAATCGTCCTGCGGCAGGCCTTCGATCTGCCGGTAGTGCCAGAATCGGACTGAGGAAAAGTCAGAGAATCGAGCATCAGCAAAGGGGGCGAGCAACTGCGACTCGGAGTTGGTGGCGCTCATGATTGCGTAGTCAGCCACGGAGGCTTCCGTCCACTGCAGTCCAGGGGGCAGCAGACTGCTGATGGAGGACGCCATCTCAACTGACTTGATCGCTGCCAGAATGATGCCGCCCTGATCCACAACTTGTTTCAGGGACGTCGTCAGGCTGTTTGGAACCGTGTCGGTGAGCAGAGCGAGTTTTGCGTCGGCCGGAGCGGGAGTTGCAATTCCATCGGCCGTGACGAGGTCCATCAGTTCCAGAGGTTCTGCTTCCTGGCCGTCGAAGACGCGCTGCAGGTAATACCTCATGGATTCTTCGTCATTGGCATCAGTGGAGCCTGCGTGCAGGATGCGTCGAGTTTTCTGCTGCTGGATGGGCAGGTCCACGACATTGTCAAACGGATGCGGATCGCCCTGCAGTTCGACTCCGGCAATCCGAGGCTGGTTTTCGGTGACGTCCGGCATGGATACGGTCCGTCGCTGGCCCGGTGCAAGGTCGACGGGAATTGAATTGCCCACAGGTTTTCCCTGGTTGTCGAAGGGCTGCAGTGTGCAGGCTCCGGGCGGCGCATCACCTGAGGCGGTAACGCGCACTCGGACTCGCCCGGATTTTTGATCTTCAGCGAGGCTGAGGCCCCTGTTGCCGGACTGTTCGGGTTTGACGGGACACAGTTCGAGACGTACGCCATCCGGCCAGGCTGATGATCGGAGTCCATCGAGCCGGCAGCCTTCCTGGAAGTCAGTGATTACTATGACGGATGCGGCGTCGGCAGCGTCTCCGAGACGCTCGCGGGACACTTCTTCAGCAGCTTCCAGCATTGCTGAATCGAGGTGTGTGGCAGTCCAGTCCGGCTGCCATTGCTGTTCCACCCGCTGCAGCAGTGCCGTTCGATTGGCGGGGTCTGTCTGACGCCATTCGTCCGCTGTCAGCAGAGTTACGGTTGTCTGTGCGAAAGTTGACACACTGAGTACGTCAGCGGGCTGGAGTGCTGCCGTTTGTTCTCGGAACTTCAGCAGCAGAGACTCGGCGATGCCATCACGGCGCATGCTGGCACTGGAGTCCAGCAGGATGGCAAGTCGTCGTCCGGTGGGGGCAGCAGAATCCTGAGTGACTGTGAGCCGCTGAAAGGGTCTGGAGAATGCGAGGGCAATCAGGGTGACGGCGAGGATTCGCAGCAGCATCAGTGGCCAGTTTTCGATGCGTGAGCGACGCGTGGTCCTGGGAAGTGTGGGTGAGAGGAATCGTACGAGACTGAATGGCATGCGGACGGCTGGCGTTCGTCGGAGCATGTGCAGCAGCACGGGAATGGCTGCCAGTACACCTCCGGCGACGGCAAAGTTCTGTGCCAGAAACTCAAACATTTCAGTGACACTCCCGAAGTAAAACTCTGGCGCAAGTTTGCAGTTTCAGGTCTTTGGTGTTGTGAGATTCAGCGACGCTGTCGACGGGCCTGCAGGAATTCGGCCAGCGACAGTTCCAGTGGCTGGTCCGTGGCCAGCAGTCGCAGACTGGCTCCGGCTGTTTCACATTCCTCCCGCACCATCCGGTTGTGGTCTTCCAGACGCTGCAGGTATTCGCTCCGCACAACGTCGGGGTCAGCAAAAATCTGCTGCTCTGATTCGAGATCCTCGAACAGTCGCGGTCCGTCGAACAGCAGCGTCAGTTCAGCGGGATCAAGGATCTGGAATACGACGAGATCGTGCAGGCAGCCGCGCAGCATGCGGAGGCCATCACCCAGTTTTTGTACCGGCGACAGCAGATCTGAGATCAGGATCACAAGGCCGCGTTTGCGGAGTCTTCGCGCGATGTCTTCAAGTGCTGCCGCAGGGTCCGTCAGTACGCCGGTTCCGGGGTCCTCCAGAGTTGTCATCAGTCGGCGAAAGTGTCCGGGGCGGTACCGCGGGGGAATGACAGTGCGAACGTGGTCATCGAACAGTGTCAACCCCACGGCATCTCCCTGCCGATTCATCAGCCAGGCCAGTGAGGCAGCTACGGTGGATGCATACTGCAGCTTGTTCCAGCCGACGGACGAAAAGGTCATTGAGGAGCTGATATCGAGCAGAATGCAGCAGCGGAGGTTGGTTTCGTCTTCGAACAGTCTGATGTAGCTGCGGTCTGTCCGGGCAAACAGTTTCCAGTCGAGGAAGCGAGGATCATCGCCCTGTGCGTACTGGCGATATTCAGAGAACTCGACGGAGAACCCGTGTTTCGGACTGCGATTAAGTCCCGTGCGGAAGCCGTCGACCACCAGTTTAGCGCGCATTTCGAGCGAACGAATGCTCATGATCACCGCGGGGTTCATCAATTCAGCGGTCATGGCCCAGGCCCGGTCAGTTGACGGTTTCGTTTTTCGGATGAGCCACCACCTCCAGCAGCCGATCGATCAGTGAATCCACGGAGACGCCTTTGGCCTCAGCGCGATAGTTTGGCAGAATGCGGTGACGCAGTACCGGTTTGGCGATTGCCTGCAGATCGCGAGTTGATACGAAGGTGCGACCGTCGAGCAGAGCCTGTGCCTTGCCACCAAGCACCAGAAACTGTCCGGCTCGCAGCCCTGCGCCCCAGGAAACGTATTCATTGATGAAGTCGGGAGTCCCCGGCTGGCCGGGACGAGAGGCTGCGGCCAGCCTGACTGCGTACCGGGCGACCTCTTCGGCAATCGGTACGCGTCGCACCACTTCGTGGAATTCGAGGAGCGTTTGCCCGTTGAACAGAGCCTGGATGGGAGCAGGTCGTTCGGATGTAGTCTGAGTGACCACGCGGGTCTCATCGTCCTCGGACAGGTAGTCAATCATCACATTGAACATGAACCGGTCAAGCTGTGCTTCGGGGAGTGGATACGTTCCCTCCATTTCGATCGGATTTTGTGTGGCGAGAACGAAGAATGGTTCATCGAGCGGGTAGCGGCGCCCGGCTGCCGTGACCTGATGTTCCTGCATGGCTTCAAGCAGGGCAGACTGAGTCTTGGGTGGCGTTCGGTTGATTTCATCGGCCAGCAGCACGTTTGCGAAGATCGGGCCAGGGATGAACCGCATGGTTCGTGCTCCGCTGCCATCTTCCTCCAGTACTTCAGTGCCTGTAATGTCTGCCGGCATCAGGTCGGGAGTAAACTGAATGCGATTGAACCGCAGGTCGAACAGCTGGGCGATGGTTTTTACCAGCAGCGTTTTGGCGAGTCCGGGGGCACCTGTGAGCAGACAGTTGCCACCGGACAGCAGCGAGATCAGAAGCTGCTGCACAACCTGTTTCTGCCCGATGATGACGCGGGAAAGTTCGGCGTCAATTTTTCCGCGAAACCGGCGGAGTTCCGCAATCAGTTCCCGCTCCCGCTCAGCACTCAGCTCTGCCGCACTCATAGTCCGCTTTCAGATGAATCAGTGAGTCATTGCATGGAAGATGATATTGATTCCCAGAGGATAGGCCTTCTTTTCTGAGAACTCGCGGAAGTACCAGGGATCTTCACCCTCCCGCTCCCAGCCGTCTCCCAGATCCGTATTGTGACAGATCACCGCCATCAGGCGACGATTTGCATCGTACAGTCCCCAGTAATGGACTTCCTCAGTGCCATATCCCTGCGCGGAGTAGACTTCTCCGTTGGCCATCTGTCGAGCATAGCCGATGGCCGGGATCTGAGGTCGTTCGGTGAGGTCATAAACACAGTGAAAGATGGGATGATCAAGCGTCAGTTCTTCCGGCTCGTACTCAGGAAAGACCTGTTTGATTTCACGGTAGAACCCCTGCCATTCTTCGTCACCCCAGAAGTCATCGACCATCAGGAATCCACCGTTCAGCAGGTACGATCGCAGTGCCTGTCGCTCATCTTCCTCCAGATAAATATAACCCGGTTCAATGATATAGATGAACGGGTATTCAAAGAGTTTCGGATCAGTCAGTTCCAGAATGACTCCGTCCGGATCCGTGTGCAGTGACGTGAGCTGCTGCAGTCGATAGGAGAAGTTGAGATCGGCATCCGGGTAGTCAGTCTGCCATCCCCAGCGTCCCATGCTGCGGTAACGGATGCGGGCGAAGGTGAAGACGTCCTTTGCAAAGTTCTGGTCCAGTTTCCAGTCGGGTACACCGTTGCGTTCCACGCGTCCGTCCGGTCCGTACATATTTCGGGACCTGCCGCGCTGGCCGAACTGACCAAACTGCGCGGTCACAACTGCCGTAAAGCACAGGACGATGATTGCTGTGGCCACTGCCAGTCGTTGTCGATTCATGTTCGACCGTCCCGCAGGAATTCGAGTTGTCGCTGCCTCCGCCGAGTTTGTCTCAGATTCGGCCGACAAAAGCCAATGCAGATGTTCTGCAGGAGATGATTTTCAGGAGGATTCCGGCAGGCAGGTGTCAAATCCAGCGTTCCAGCTTTGCGAGGACTTCAGCCAGCAGTTCACGGTCACTGTCGGGGCGTCGCGTGCCCGCGGGATGCGGGGCCGACGATTGAATCCAGCCGCGCAGCTGCAGAAACATGGCTGCGGCATGTTTATAGGCCGGTACCGGCGTGCGAAATGCCAGAAACCCAAGGTACTGCAGGACATCGTTCAACTGGTAAAATTCGGCATTCCCCTCACGCCAGAATCGATCCCGGAGCGCGAACAGATCGGGAGCGAAACTGCTGAGCCCCAGCAGATAGTCACTTCCGTACATCACCATATCGATTGCCAGATCGTTGCCCGTCAGCACCAGAAAATCGGGGCGCACCTCGTCCCGCCAGCGCAGTCGCTGCCATTCGGCGGCACGTTCCAGTGAGGAGTGTTTTGCTCCAATGCACTGTGGAATCCCCAGCAGTCCTCGATACACCGTTTCGCTGTAGATCTGTCCGAATGGTGCAAACATCTGCCCCAGCTCAAAGCCAATGAAGCGATCAGCGTATGTGGCCAACTGGCCGTAGGATTCCACAATCGACTCGTCGGACTGCTGCGTCAGTCCGAACGACTGAAAGATCACGGGAGTGCCACCGGCGTCCTGAATCTGCTGCATGGCAGCGGCATAGGCTGCGCTGTTGAAACGGCTGCCAGGCACATCTCCGACGAATGCACCGGCGACAAAAGTACGCCCGGATGCGAGGGCTTTTGTCCGTCGCAGGACCTCGAGGCGAGTCCCTTCGTCGATCAGATTGATATAGCCGGTATCCATATTTACGGCAGGCTGCAGGCCAGCATCCAGGGTACGGCTGACATGCAACTCAAAGCCAACCCAGTCAACAGCACCGTTATCGGTGAATGGCAGCAGCACAGCCGACATGCCGGTAATCCGCCGCTGCGGACGAATCCGCTGGAGTGCTCCCGTAATCGTTTCCATGAACAACTCCAGTCCTTACTGTTCGAGCGGCCAGGCCCCGCCCTGCAGATCACGCAGTGCCAGTTTTGCCGGATCCACAACCAGATGCACGATGCGCTGCCGTTTCCAGGTGTATGTGATATGAGCCATTCCGTCCGATGTCTGGATGATGGCGGGATACGAGAATTCTGCCTTCGCCTCGCGGTCCAGCAGCAGGGCGGCCTTCCAGCGACTGCCGTCATCGCTCCATGCCAGATTGATCATCTCACGCGCCCGCGGATTGCCTTCGCCACGGTGCGTATGATTGTAGACCAGCAGATGAGCCCCGGATTTCAGTGTTACGCCATCAATTCCACTGTTGGGATTCGGCAGTGCGGTTGGCTCAGGACTGGTCCAGGTGGATCCGCCATCCGTGCTGCTGGTGGCAAGGATCGCGCCATTGCCGTTCTGATTGCGGCAGAGTGCCAGTATGCGACCATCGGCCAGCGTCAGCAGCGTGGGCTGAATGGCGCCAACTGTGCGTCCGTCATGGATGGCAGGAGTTCTCTGCCACGTTCTTCCGAAGTCCGACGTCTTCTCGAAGTGCACTCGCCAGCCGTCAAACTCGGTGCTGCTGCCGCACAGCAGTGTTCCATCCTGCAGCAGTATCGGCTTGTTGCGCACCGGTCCGTCAATCTGCTCCGGCAGTCGACAGGGTTGGGTCCATGTGACGCCGTGATCTGTTGACAGAGACATGACTCCCCACCATGACGCCGGGTCAGGCCCGCATTTCCAGAACAGTGCCAGTGGACCATTCGGGTACTGGAACAAAACAGGATTCCACGTTGGGTGTCGATGAACCTTTCCATCAACAAACGTGTGCTGCACACCGTTGGCCACTTCCACCGGGACCGACCACGCACCTTCGCGGAAACGTGAGGTCCAGATACCGACATCCGGATGCTTTTCTTCTGTGCCCCCGAACCAGGCGGCCACCAGTCCCTCCGGCGTCTCCACGATGGTGGACGCATGACATTCCGGGAACGGCGCACGCTCGTAAATGAACTGACGCGAGATCAGTCCCGGAGAACTGTCCGACGCCGGTTCTGCAAACGCGGAGGCATCCGTGCATACCGTGCCCAGCAGTACAGTCAGAAAAACAGCAGTTTTCACAGTACCCGCTCCACGAGATTCAAAGGGATTCCGGACGTCGTCAGACAAACAGGCTCAGCAGCCAGCCGGCTGCAGCACAACAGCCGAGAATTATTGCGAGACCTCTGCGGAACGCAAATGTCAGCAACAGGCTGAGTCCGGTCAACAGAACGGCCTCCGGTCTCAACAGTCCGCCCCCGGGAACCCGCAACAGGAACTGACGGAATGGCAAGGCAGCCTCTTCCGAAAACAGCGTGCTGCCTGCCAGTCCGATACCAAGAGCCGCGATCAGTCCCACAGCAGTGGCTGAGACAGCGTTCATGATGGCAGTCAGCCAGCGTGGCTGACTCAGGCGGTTCAGCCACGGAGCACCCAGCAGGATCCAGAGAAAGCTGGGAACAAAAGTGACCCACGTTGTCAGCAATGCTGCCGCCACCCCGGCAACCGCCGGCGACCAGTCCCCGGCCTGCTTCCATCCGGCCAGAAAACCGACATGCTGAACCACGAGGATGAGGGGACCGGGAGTGGTTTCGGCAAGCCCAAGTCCATCCGCCATCTCGGCTCGGGTCAGCCAGCCGAAATTGTCCACTACAACCGCACTGACGTAATTCAGCACTGCGTAGGCTCCACCGAATGTCAGCACGGCAGCCCTGCTGAAAAACAGTCCCAACCGAACTGCGAGGCTGGACCAGCCGGCCAGCAGTCCACAGCCGACGACCGGCAGCCACCACAGCAGCAGTCCGGTACACAAAGTCGTCACGATTCTTCGCGTTTCCCTGCGTGGCTGAGAGTCCGTGGCAGTTATGCTGTCCGGCACATTCGCCGCAGCAGTGGACACCGTGCGACCACGAAAACGGTACCATAGCATGCCCGCGAGGGCTGCGTTTGCAATCAACAGCGGAAATGGAACCAGTTGGAGTGTTGACATCAGGCAGGAGATCACGGCGAGGAACACCAGAAACGGCGACTTCAGGACTCGGCTGGCCAGTCGCAGAAATGCCTGCAGAACGATGGCCAGTACGGCACACTTCAGCCCCAGCAGCAGTCCCTGTACTGCCGGCAGAGTCTGAGTCCGTGCATACAGCCAACTGATCATCAGCATGATCAGGCTGCCGGGCAGCACGAACAGAATTCCCGAAATCAACCCTCCCCGCACGCCATGTGTCCGCCATCCAAGCCAAACCGCCAGTTGGTGGGCTTCAGGTCCCGGCAGCAGCATGCAGAAGTTCATGGCCCTGAGAAACTCGGCTTCCTTTACCCAGCGTCGCTCTTCCACGGCGACACGATGCATGACGGAAATGTGGGCCGCGGGACCGCCGAAACAGATCAGTCCCATCCGCAGCCAGTCCAGCACCAGTTGTCTCACGGTTCATTTCCATCAGGTGACAACCTGACAACGTCTTCGGGTAACAGGTGTCCCATCTTGTCCCTTTTGGCCGCCATGTAACTGGCTCGGCAGGCATGCGGCGGTGCCACAATCGGCACCTGCGAAACGACAGTCAGATCAACTCCGGCATAGACAAACGCATCCGTTTTCTTGGGATTGTTGGTCAGCAGGCGTACCTTTGTCAGGCCGAGATCCTTGAGTATCTGCAGTCCCACCATGTAATCGCGCATGTCGGCT
>CAITYU010000105.1 GCA_903896675.1 uncultured Planctomycetaceae bacterium | reverse complement strand
GTGGGAAGGGGCGGGGTGATGGCTGAGTTTCGCGTGGCAATTCTGGGCAGCACTGGTCGTGGGGACTACGGTCACGGGCTGGATTCGATCTGGCGGAGTTTTCCGAATTGTGAAGTGGTGGCGGTGGCTGACCCGGACGAGCCGGGGCGGGAGCAGGCTCGGGAACGTACGGGTGCGGCGCGGTCGTATGCGGATTATCGTGAGTTGCTGGAGCGTGAGCGGCCTCAGATCACCGCCATTTGTCCGCGCTGGGTTGATCAGCATCGGGACATGGTTCTGGCGTGTGCGGCAGCGGGCAGTCACATGTACATGGAAAAGCCATTCTGTCGCACCCTGGGTGAGGCGGACGAGATGATTCGTGCGTGTGAGATGCGGCATTTGAAACTGGCTGTGGCGCATATCAGTCGGTGGTCACCGCAACTGGACCAGATTCGGCGTATGATTGAGGGTGGCGAGATTGGGGAGGTGCTGGAGATCCGGGGGCGGGGCAAGGAGGATGCTCGCGGTGGTGCTGAGGACCTGTGGGTTCTGGGAACCCATGTGCTGGATCTGATGCGTGCCCTGGGGGGAGAGCCGGAGCGGTGTTATGCGGAACTTCATCATCAGGGGCAGCGAGTTCGTGGTGAGCATGTGCGAGACGGGAATGAGGGTCTGGGGCCGCTGGCCGGAGATCGCGTGGATGCGATGTACAGGTTCCGTGGTGGCGTGACGGGGTATTTTTCTTCTCGTAAGGGGGCGGGGGGCAATCCGAATCGTTTTGGGTTGCGGGTGTTGGGGACAAAGGGCGTGATTGAACACACGTCGGGGTATGGGAATCCGGCGTGGTTGTTGCGGGATGCGAGGTGGGCCGGTCCGGGGGCCAGTGGTGCTGCCGGGTGGCAGGCGATCAGTTCGCAGGGGCTGGGGCAGCCGGAGGTTCTTACGGCAACGGGGTACGAGGGTGGCAATCCGGCAGCGGCGCTGGATCTGATGGAATCCATCAGACGGGACCGGCAGCCGAAGTGTTCGATGTACGAGGCGCGGGGTGCTGTTGAGCTGGTGCTGGCCGCGTTTGAGTCTCATGTGCAGGGTGGTCCGGTGCTGATACCGCTGCAGGCGCGGGACAATCCGCTGTCGCGGCTGCCGCGGTGAAAACCGTGGTTTGGGGGGGAGCGTTGTGATGCTGACTGGCCGGTCAGCCGAGTCCTCCTGATCCTCAGAATTCCCCGTGTTTCCTGGCCAATTTCCGGAACACTGGCCGGGGTTTTTCCGGTTGGGGCCGTGTCCTGATATGCTGGAACGCGGATTTTGCTGTCTGGAAAGACAATCATGGCTGCAGTGTTGTCAGTCTTGTCAGTTGGAGGCGTGAAGATGTCGCTGTCTCGAGTGATTGCGCGATGGTGTGCTGGTCTGGCGGTACTGTGTTCGGGTCTGCCCGTGATTGCTCAGACGGTCGACCCGGACATCACGGAGACGAATCCGGCAGAGGCTCGGGGTCTGGAAGAGCGTCTGGTGACGCGAGTTCGCCAGTTGACCTTTGAAGGGCGACGTGCGGGAGAAAGCTATTTCAGTGCCGATGGTCGGCAGATGATCTTTCAGAGCGAGCGTGAGCCGGGCAATCCGTTTTTTCAGATTTACCTGATGGATCTCGAGTCGGGAGATACTCAGCGGATTTCCCCGGGAACGGGCAAAACGACGTGTGCGTGGATTCATCCGCAGGGTAACCGGGTACTGTTCGCTTCGACTCAGGAGGATCCTGATGCGAAGCTTGAGCAGCAGCAGGAGCTTGAGCTGCGTGCTTCGGGCAAGGAGCGTCGTTACGCGTGGGACTACGACCTGTTCTACGACATTTATGAATACGACCTTGCGGGGAAGACCTATCGTCCGCTGACTCGTGAAAAGGGGTATGACGCCGAGGGATCGTGGTCTCCGGATGGCAGTCTGATCGCGTTTGCGTCGAATCGTTCGGCTTATGAGGAGACGCTGACGGCCGAGCAGCAGAAGGCGTTTGAGCTGGATCCGGCGTGGGCCAATGAAATCTATGTGATGAATGCTGACGGTTCGAATGTGCGTCGCCTGACTCAGACTCCGGGATACGACGGAGGGCCATTTTTCAGTCCGGACGGTAAACGCATCTGCTGGCGACGATTTTCAGAGAATGGTGCTGTGGCGGAAGTGATGACGATGAACATCGACGGCAGTGATCAGCGGCAGCTGACAAAGCTGGGGGCGATGTCATGGGCTCCGTATTTTCATCCCAGCGGTCAGTATCTGATTTTCACGACCAATCGTCATGGGTTTGCGAACTTTGAATTGTATCTGGTGGATGCTGAGGCGAAGCATGAGCCGGTGCGAGTGACGCATACGCCGGGATTCGATGGATTGCCGGTGTTCAGCCCGGACGGTGCGGGTCTGGCTTGGACGGCGGGTCGAACGGTCAGCGGTCAGTCGCAGATTTTCATGGCTGGGTGGAATCATGCGAAGGCACTGGAACTGCTGGGTCTGAGTACTGCTCAGTCTGCGGCAACGGTGGCGGGAACCGGCCGTGTGATGGGTGCCGGCGTGGAGGGTCGCGGCGATTTTGCTCCGGCGGACGCCGTCCGCCATGTCGAGTATCTGTGTCGTCCGCAGCTGGGAGGTCGTCTGACGGGGACGAAGGGCGAGCAATTGGCGACGAACTATGTGGCGCTGCATTTTGAGACGCTGGGGCTGGAGCCGGCGGGTGATGATGGTTCGTGGTTTCAGGAGTTTGAGTTTACCAGTGGAGTGTCGGCGGGGCCGAAGAATGCGGCGACCGCGGCAGGTCATGTACTGGAGTTGAAAAAGGACTGGCAGCCTGCGGCATTTTCGGCGAATGTGGAGCTGCAGCGTGGTGACGTGGTGTTTGCGGGTTATGGCCTGCGAGTTCCGGCGGCTGACGGTCACGAGGAATATGATTCCTATGTGCATCTGGATGTGAAGGACAAGTGGGTGCTGGCGTTTCGCTTCATGCCGGAGAAGCTGACACCAGAGCAGCGGCAGCATTTCGGTCGTTTTTCCAGTCTGCGTTTCAAGGCGATGCAGGCTCGGGATCTGGGGGCGCGGGGGCTGATTATTGTCAGTGGTCCGACAGCGGGTGTGCGGGACCAGCTGGTGCCGCTGCAGTTTGATGGTTCGCTGGCCGGTGCGGGTCTGCCTGTGGTCAGTCTGTCTGACGCTGCAGCTCAGTACCTGTTCAGTGCGGCCGGCAAGGATCTGAAGGCGGTTCAGGAGAAGCTGGACAGTGGGGTTCCGGCCATTGGTTATCCGCTGAAGGATGCTGTATTTGAGGCGGCGGTTGACATTGTGCATGAGAAGAAGAAGGGGCGGAATGTGCTGGGTCGTCTGCAGGTGAATGAGGAGCAGGCGGGACAGGTTGTTGTTGTGGGGGCGCACATTGACCACCTGGGTACGGGACCGAACGGCAATTCGCTGGCTCGAGATGACGAGCGTGGCGGAATTCATTTTGGAGCGGACGACAATGCATCCGGTGTATCAGCGCTGATGCAGATGGCTGAGGCTTTGGCCAATGCGAAGCAGGCGGGGCAGTTGCAGGGCAGTCGCGATATTGTGTTTGCTGCGTGGTCGGGTGAGGAGCTGGGGCTGTTGGGTTCCAGTCATTACGTAAAGAATCTGGAGACTTTGTTTTCGAAGCATGCGGCGGCGGCCGAGGGTGAGGGTGCGGCGGGTGAAAAGCAGCCGCGAACGGACGGTGCTGGCGTGGCTGCTGCTGAGGGGGAAAAGCCAAAGGAGGATCCACTCAGCGGACCCAATACCGGGGGTTTGAATCTGTATATTGCGGCCTGTCTGAATATGGATATGGTGGGGCGACTGCAGGAGAAACTGGTGTTGCAGGGAATTGGTTCATCGCCGGCGTGGCAGAGTCTGGTGGAGCGGGCGAATGTTCCACTGGGGCTTTCGATATCACTGCAGAATGACAGTTATCTGCCCACTGATGCCAGCGTGTTCTTTCTGCACGGTGTGCCGATCCTTTCGGCTTTCACGGGCAATCATGGTGAATATCACACGCCGCGGGATACTCCGGAGAAGCTGAATTACGAGGGCATTTCTAAGGTGGCTCGGCTGATGAGTCTGGTTTGTCGTCAGCTGATTTCCGCTGAGAAGGCTCCGCAGTATGCTGCACAGGAGCGTCCTGCGGAGGGGCAGCGTCGGGCTGCTCTGCGGGCGTGGCTGGGGACGGTTCCCGATTATGCTCAGTCCGACCTGGCGGGTGTTCTGTTGTCCGGAGTTGCGAAGGGTGGTCCGGCAGAGAAGTCGGGAGTCAAGGGTGGGGATGTGATTGTGAAGCTGGCGGGCAGGAAGATTGAGAACATCTATGATTACACCTATGCGATTGAGTCGCTCAAATCCGGTCAGGAAACTGAGATCGTGGTGACTCGTGGTGGTAAGGAATTGTCCTTCCGGGTGACTCCGGGATCACGGGACTGACGTGGTGTTTGGTGCAGGTCCTGCGGTGTGTGATCGCGGGTGCAGGGCGGAATTTTCAGGCGGGACAGAGATGCCGGTACCGGAACAGACAATTGGAAGAATCATCAATCCTCCGAGGATGCGTGGAGCGGTTCTTCCGGTGGCGGTGATGCGTTCGCTGGACGATGATTTTCAGGTTGAGGAGGTGCCGGCATATCAATTGACGGGCAGTGGCGAACATGCGTGGCTGTGGCTGGAAAAACGCGGTCTGTCGTCACCCCAGATGATCAGTCTGTTGTCCCGCGAGCTGCGGATTCGTGGGGGCGAGATTGGTCTTGCGGGTCAGAAGGATCGCTGGGCAGTGACTCGTCAGTTCGTCTCTGTTCCGGGGCGTTGTGCTGAATCTGCGGCGGGGATTTCGCTGCCGGAGCTGAAAGTGCTGTCGGTGACGATGCACAGGAACAAGCTGAAGACGGGGCATCTGAAGGGGAATCGTTTCATCATTACGCTGCGTGGTGAGCAGCAGCCATTTACCGATGCGGATCTGGCAGCGGTGCAGTCACGAATTGCGGAGCTGCAGTCGGAGGGATTCCCGAACTACTATGGTCCTCAGCGGTTTGGTCGTGGGGGCCAGACGCTGAATGACGGTCTGCGACTGCTGCAGGGTCGCATGCCGAAGGATTACTGGCCGGAAGACCAGTCGCGGACGTTGAAGCGGCTGTCTTTGAGTGCGGTGCAGAGTGCGGTGTTCAACCTGACCACGGCACTTCGTGTGGAGGCCGGAACGGTCGGGACGCCTCAGGAGGGGGACGTGGTGATTCGTCGCGGCGGGATCAAACCATTCCTGCTGCCTCCGGGGCAGTCTACGGCGGATTATCTGCCGGCGGGTCCGATGCCGGGACCTGAGATGACGGTTGCTGCGGGGGATGTGTTGCAGCAGGAGCAGTCTGCGATGCAGCTTTTGGGTCTGCATGCGGGTGTTTTTTCGCGGTTTGCGAAGCTGACATCCGGGGCGCGGCGGCGGATGCTGGAGTTTCCTGAGAACATCGGTGCTGAGCTTGTGGAGGGGGCTCTGCGGATTTCATTCTCGCTGCCGCCCGGCACCTTTGCGACCAGTCTGCTGGCGGAGGTTGCTGGTGAGCTGCGGGATGTTGGTCGTGCGGAAACTGACGAACGAGTGTCGGGTGAGTCGGGTGGGTCGGAATCTGAATCGGAGTGATGCCGGGGGGTTCAGCCGTTTTCGAAGCAGGCGAGATTGTTCCACAGCATTTCGAACTGTTCCTGGTAGCGGATGACCAGCGGCTGATAGTTCAGCACCATGAAGTTTTCTTCGTTGTGTTCTGCGGCACCTCGAGTCCAGTTGTAGCTGCCGTTCAGCAGCAGTTTGCGATCGAAGATGGCGTATTTGTGGTGCATGTGCCATTGCGTGCGATCGATCCGCAACTGGATTCCGGCGTGCCGGAATCGATCGGCGTCAGAGCCGAGATCTGCAGCCTTGTCGTTGTCAGTGATGATGCGGATGCGGACACCGCGCTGGTGGGCTGCCAGTACTGAGTCGGTGAGTCGGTCATCTGTGATTGTGAAGACGCACAGATCGATGGAGCTGCGGGCGGTGGCGATCAGGGAGCGGATTTCCCGTGGGCAGTCATCGTGCGGGCTGAACCAGGCGCGGGCCTGAATTGT
>CAITYU010000104.1 GCA_903896675.1 uncultured Planctomycetaceae bacterium | reverse complement strand
TCACTGGGACCGGCAGGATTCGAACCTGCAACCAAGGGATTATGCTTCCCACTTCGGCTTTCGCCGCCCTTTTCAGGTTCGTGGTCTGGACCATCCCTTCACGGCAGTTGCTGAACTTCAGCACCTGCCGCGTCTGCCGTCTGGCCTCTACACCTTCCGCTGCCAAAACAACAGCGATGGAAATCACCGCTGTTTCTGCACCGGCTTGGCTCGGGATTGGCATGCCACTGCAGGACATTCACATGGCCTGACCCGCAACGACGCAGCGTTCCCCGACTTTGACAGATTCTACCGAGACACGTTTTTGAAACTTCCAGTGCCGGCTGACAGCCAGCGGCCTTCCGCGATCCAAAACCCGTGCCAGGGCAACCCATTCGATACCGCCATACACCCGCAGATGCCAGCAAAAATGCTGCATCCGCAGGTGCCCAGGCAGTAACGCTTAAGTCCCCTGCTCTGACCGTTGAGCTACGATCCCGTGGGCCTCAGTATAGCCCAAAAACAGCAAATGTCGCCCTGGATCCGCTCAGAAGAGCGCGATTTTTCAGGGATGCCGATGGCCCTGCCCGGTCTAGGATCAGCTGCCGTCAAATCTCCTGTTTTTCACGCCCCCAAGCCTGGCTCAGCCCCCCATGGCACTGCAGATCGTCTGGTTCCGCCGTGACCTGCGTACCACCGATCACGCTGCGCTGGCCACCGCTGCCTCCCGCGGACCCTGCCTGTGCCTGTTCGTCTACGAACCGGAAATGCTGCAGGCTCCCGATTTTGACCCCATCCATCTTGAATTTCTCAACCAGTCGCTCACCAGTCTCGATCTCCGCCTGCAGCAGCTCGGCAATCGTCTGGTTCTGAAAACCGGGCGACTGCCCGACATCTTCGCCGAGCTGCACCGCGAGTTCGGGATCTCCGCAATCTATGGCCACGAAGAAACCGGTAACTGGATCAGTTACCAGCGGGATCGGCGAGTCCGTGCGTGGGCGCGAGCCAACGGTATTGCGTGCCACGAATTTCCCAGCAACGGAGTTGTGCGGAGGCTGGCCAGCCGGGACGACTGGTCCGCGATCTGGAAACAGCGGATGCGACAGCCCGTCATCCCCGAACCCGCCACAGTTCCGCCACCTCCGCCACACGTTCAGGTGCCGTCCATCCCGCTGCTGACGTGGCAGCAGGCCGGACTTCATGCACCCCGCATCAGTCCTCCGCAGACCGGCGGACGCCACGCTGCCACCGACTGCCTGCACTCCTTCCTGAACTCCCGCGGTCTCAACTACCGCAGCGAAATGTCCAGCCCCCTGACCGCAGCCGAATCCTGCAGTCGCATCAGCCCCTACCTGTCCTTCGGCTGCCTGTCCGTTCGCGAAGCCGTGCAGGCCGGCCGCCAGCGACTGTTGCAACTGCGCGGCTCACAACAGCAAACTCACGTCGATCCCGCATGGTTCCAGTCACTGGCCAGTTTCGAATCCCGACTGGCATGGCACTGCCACTTCATCCAGAAACTGGAAGATGAACCCACGATCGAATTTCGCAACGTCAACTCCGCCTTCAACGGACTGCGCGAAAATGAATTCCGCCCCGACCTGTTTGAAGCATGGCAGCAGGGAGTCACCGGATACCCGATGGTGGATGCCTGCATGCGTTCGCTGCAGGCCGGAGCGTGGATCAACTTCCGCATGCGTGCCATGCTGATGTCGTTCGCTGCCTACCACCTGTGGCTGCACTGGCGACAACCCGCACTGCACCTCGCACAACTGTTCCTCGACTACGAACCCGGCATCCACTACTGCCAGTGCCAGATGCAGTCCGGAGTCACCGGGATCAATGCCATCCGCATCTACTCGCCCGCCCGCCAGGCCGCCGATCAGGATCCTCGCGGAGATTTCATCCGCCAGTGGGTACCGGAACTGGAAGGCGTGCCGGATGAGTACCTGGCCGAACCGCATCGCATGAGCCGTCTGCAGCAGGATTTGTTCGGCTGCCGCATCGGACGCGATTATCCCGCACCCATCGTGCACCACGAAACCGCCTTCAAAACCGCCCAACAGCGGATCTTCGCTGCCCGCGACTCCGCCTTCGCCCGCCACAACGCCCGCAAAGTCTACGAGAAACACGGCAGCCGCAAACGGACGATGGAGCAAAGAACGAGAAATGAAGGGTGAAGCAGGGAGTCAGGGAGTCAGGGAGT
>CAITYU010000103.1 GCA_903896675.1 uncultured Planctomycetaceae bacterium | reverse complement strand
GTGACGGGAGTCGGAGCGGTGTCTCCGGCAGGCCTGTCGGCGGCTGACACATTTCGGTTTGTGCAGCGCGGGGGTGTTGCGGCGAGGTCATTGACTGCTGCCGACATCGATCACTGGTCGGGTCTGGGTCAGGTCGCGGGGTTGCAGCGGTCCGGCTGTGTTGTGGACCAGCTGCGTGTTGCGGCCCTGCTGCGGGGATCTGGTCTGGCCGGCAGTCTGCAGCGGGCTGGACTGCAGGGTGTGGTGGCCGAGCCGATGATTGCGATGGCGCTGCTGGCTTTTGCGGAGGCGTGGCGGTCGGCCGGGTTTTCCCTTGAGCTGCCCTCCGACGAGCATCTTTCGAAGCGGACGGCTGTGGTCTTTGGCAGCAGCAAGGGGGGACTGCGGACTGCAGAGCGGCTGGTGGCGATGGTGCTGGCGGGTGGTCCCGCAGCGGTCACGACTGCCGCAGCGGCTCGGTCGGGTTGTGCAGCAGTTTATGCCGGCGAGTCCGTGCCTGAGCCTGTGTCGGATTCGGAGTCCGTGGTGGCTCAGTTGTGGCAGCATCAGGCTGGCACGGATGCTGCGACTCAGGCGATTGCCGGATTGCTGCAGGCGGGGGCAGGCGTGTTATGTCCGGTGGCCGCCTGTGCAACGGGATTGATTTCGGTGTTGCAGGGTGCAGCACTGATTGCCAGCGGCCAGTGTGATGTGTGTGTGGTCGGCAGTGCGGATGCGGCGTTGCGAGCCAGTGTACTGTCTTCGTTTCACAGGCTGGGAGTGTTATCGCGGCGTCATCCGGCCGAGCAGCCGTGTCGCCCGTTTGATGCGCAGCGTGACGGATTTGTGGTGGGCGAGGGTGCGGGAGTTCTGATTCTGGAGTCTCGTCGACATGCTCGGCAGCGAGGAGTGGCGGGGCTGTGTCGGGTGCTGGGTGGTGGCTGGCTGAGTGATCCCACCGGACTGACTCAGATGGATGAATCCGGCGAGGTGGTGCGGGAGGTGCTGCGGAGGTGCTGCGAGGTGTCTGGGATGCAGCCCGGCATTCTGGGGCTGCATGGGACTGCCACGGAAACCAACGATCTTGTGGAGGCTCGTGGTGTTGCGGCAGGCGGGCTGTCTGATGTTGCGGAGTGTTATGCGACGAAGGGTTCCACGGGGCATCTTCTGGGAGCGGCGGGCAGTGTGGAGACGATCCTGGCGGTGCAGGGCATTGCGGCCGGGCAGCGGCCGGGGACGGTGAATCTGTCGCAGCAGGATGAGCGTTGCCGGCTGCGGATGGCGGGGCAGTCGGCAGCGGTTTCGCGTCGTGCGGTCTGGGGTAAGCTGTCGCTGGGGTTTGGCGGGCATGTTGCCTGCGGGCTGTTGGTGGCGGACTGACGCCGGCGGGCTCGGATCAGCGGCTGACGTCACTGCTACCGATCGGCCACGGCTGCGGTTGCAGGGTGGATTTCAGGTAGAGCGGGTGAGCCGGTTGTCCGTTGCTGTTGCTGGCAATGCAGTGCAGGGGGCCGGTCAATTGCAGCAGTTTTGTCTGTCGTTCGAGGGAGCAGTGGTTACCCCATGCGGCGATGATCAGTGTGGCCGTGCGGCAGGTTTGACGGATGACGTGATCATTGCGTGGACCGTTGGGGTCGGGTGTCAGCAGCAGTTCGCGGGGATGGGTGCTGCGGAAGGCCCACGCATTGAGCATGATCAGGCCGTCGAAGCCCCAGCTGCGGGCGAAGGCCGAGCAGCGGCGGATTGTGGGATCATCGAGGGCGGCATCGGCGGTGGAGGGATTCAGTCCGATAAACACGACGTGGGCCGCGGGCCCCCACGTGCGAGTCAGTCGATAGCGATACTGTCCGCAGCCGGAAAACAGGGCTGTGCCCATGACCGAGCCGTTGCGAAATGTCTGTCGTCGACAGCGAGTTCCGCTGCTGGATCGTCTGGTCACTGATGAGGCTGGAGGAGTCGGCATGCGGCAGGAGCATTCCGGTGAGTCTGGATCCGGTGGTTGATTGGACATTGCACTGAACGGGCTTGTATTCTGTACCAGCGTGATCCGGGCTGCAATGGCTGTGGTGTCGGAGAACGGTTGAGATTGATCACTGTATTTTCTGCCCCCACCAGCGGATGATTGACATGTCTTCACAGGCGACGAATACGCCGATTGATTCCGGATCGGTACAGCGCGCGGGATGTCTGCCGGAATGGCAACGGCAGGAGCTGCCCGAGCCGTTGCCGTTTACTTTTCGGAATGTGCTGCGGACGATTGGTCCGGGTGCGATTCTGCTGGCCGGTTCGATTGGTGGTGGCGAGTGGATTGTGGGGCCACTGACAACGGTGCGTTACGGGACCGGTATCCTGTGGGTGGCGACGGTGGGGATCTTTCTGCAGATGATCTTCAACCTCGAGGCGATTCGTTACACGCTGTACACGGGCGAGCCGATTCTGACGGGTATTATGCGGTTGCGTCCGGGACGCTGGCTGTGGGGGCCGTTTTACATGGCAGCGGGAACGCTGCAACTGGCGACTCCGGCACTGGCTCTGGGTTGTGCCAACGTGCTGTTCACGGCGGGCAAAGGCGATCTGCCGGACCCCGGGGGTGGTGATCGTCGGACTCTGTTTCTGTTATCGCTGGCGGTACTGGCCCTGACAGTCTTCCTGCTGCAGTGCGGAAAATCGATTGAGCGGATGCTGGAGCGTTTGTCGTGGTCGATGGTGATCTTCATCTTTGTGTTCCTGGTGGCAGCCAATGTGTTGTTTGTGCCGGCTGAAATCTGGCTGCGGACGGCAGTGGGTTTTGTCAGTCCCGGTTTTCTGCCTGCGAATATGGACTGGGTACTGCTGGGAGTCTTTGCGGCGACTGCGGGTTCCGGTGGCCTCGGAAATCTGGCGGTTTCCAACCTCGTTCGCGATAAGGGTCTGGGAATGGCTCACTGGAGTGGTTCGATCGGTGGGATGCTCAGTGATGATGCGACGGAAGTCCGCCCGATCGGGCAGGTGTTTGAGGTGACCAGTGGCAGTCTGCAGCGTTGGCGCACGTGGTGGAAGTATCTGCTGGTGGACCAGTCCGTGCTGTGGGCGTTAGGGTGTGTGGCGGGGATGTTTCTGAATGTGAATCTGGCGCAGGCCATTGTGTCACCGGGGGATGTTCCGGCGGACAATGCGGCGGGGGCATTTCAGGCTCGTTACATGGCCGAGAAGATGTGGTCGGGCTTCTGGTTTCTGGCGCTGCTGAATGGCTTCTGGATTCTGTTTTCGACGCAGCTTGGCAACACTGACTGCCTGACTCGTATCTGCACCGACACGTTATGGGCTGGCTGGCCGGCAGTTCGTCGCCAGCGTGCTCGACGTGTGTACTTCCTGCTGCTGATGCTGTTTGCGGTGTGGGGTGTGATTGCACTGGCCTCGGGCGACAGTGCTTTGAGTCTGTTCAGAATTCTGGGACTGCTGGCCAGTCCGATTCTGGCAGTTGGTGCAATTCAGATACTGGTGGTGAACATGTCGTTCCTGCCTGCACAGCTGCGTCCGCCTCTGTGGCGTCGTGTGTGTCTGATTCTGTGTGGCCTGGTGTACGGAACTCTGGCGATCGTGTCATTGACAGCGGAATACCGCAAGTGGACTCAGCCGCCAAAGCAGGCACCGGCAGCGGAAGTGACAAATAGTGCGCCGGGGCAATCACCTGCGGGCAGCACAAAATGACTCGGGGTGTCACGCAGGAGATTGTTCTTCCGTGGCGAATGACAGCAGGAAGGCTGTTGAATTGCCTCGGTTGTTGCGCCCCAGCGGGAGGGCGAAGCTCCTGCTGAGCTGAAATGGTTGGCTGTCCGCTGGATGCCCTGGTTCGGCTGGTGCCTTACCCTTTGGGAGGGCACTTTGCGATGACTGAATACTGATTACTGGGCACTGGCGTCCGGCTCGGCGGGAGCCTCGCCCTCCCAAGGGCGTCCGGCTCGGCGGGAGCCTCGCCCTCCCGAGGGTGACCGGCTCGCCGGGAGCCTCGCCCTCCCGAGGGTGACCGGCTCGCCGGGGGACGCGCCCTCACAAGGGGTGAACCATCGTAACCTGCCGGGGCTAAAGCCGAGGCTACGGTTTTGTCCCCGGCGTCAGCGTGGATGTGTGCTGAGCCGATTTACCGACCTGCGGTCTGTGACTCGCCGGTGGCCGGGATGATGCGGACCTGTACGGGCAGCGTCGTGATACCGCCATCGATGCTGGATTTCAGAAAGAATGGGCGAGTTTGCGCGGGGACCCAGCGGGCGGCGGTGATGAACACTTCGCGTTCATTCTGGCCGGCCAGCAGCATCAGTCCGTTCAGTCCGATGTTGTCCACAAAGACTCCGTGCGGCAGATTTCTGCCGGCATCTTCCTTGCCGAATTCGACGATGCCGTCATGAGCAACGCGCTCCACTTTCAGCCATGCGCGAGTGGTCTGGCCGGCGTGAACGATCAGCTCCGGTGTCTGTTCGAAGTTTCCAGCCGCATGTTGTTCATCAGTTAATAGAACCACTTTGATTTTGGGGTTCTGCAGCAGTTCCAGTGTTTTCAGTCCGCCGATTTCGTGTCGCACTGTTTTGCCCTGAATATCGGCTTCGGCAAAGAAGCGGATGGTGGCCACGGCTGCGGCGGTTGGAGCGACTGCGTCGGCTGTGGCCAGTACTGAGGCGAACGCCTGTCGCTGCTCATCCTGAATCTCGACCGGATCCGAAAAATAAAACCCAGGCGGCAGATTTTCGGCGGTGATGCGGATGGGTCCGCTGAAACCGTCAAGGCGTGTGGCAGTGAAACTGATCTCACGACCTGTGCCCGCATGGATCTTCAGTTCTGTGGTGCTGGCGGCGACTGTGAAGTCCGGTTGTGGTTCCCGAATTCGCAGGGTCCAGTTGTAGTCGGGGCCCTGGAAGCCGCGTGCATCGCGCAGACGAACAACATATTCGCCATCAGTGGGGGCGGTGAACATCAGACGCGAATCAGCGCCCCACTGTCGCTGCGGGTCGTCATCGTTTTCGGCATAGATCGGGAACACGGGCAGCCCGGTATCCCTGAGCACCGCATCGGGGGCTCGGGGCACCACAATAAAGGCCGGCCCCTGCAGCGGATGGGTGGAGGGCGTGGTGTTGAACCACGTCTGCCGCTGACCGAACCCCGGATAGACCTTGAAGCCCGAATCCGGTCCGCGCGGATACAGCCACAGCTTCACTACTTCCCCGTCGGCATACAGATATTCGTTCAGTTCCATTTCCTGCCAGTTGAACATGCGGAAGTCATCACTGGTGTCTGAGTCCTTACCGCGGAAGGTGAACCACGAATCGCGGACGGCCTGCAGTCGAGTCTGCAGCACCGGTTGACCGTCTGTGGTCAACACGTCAACCAGTGAGTCGAGCGGGCTTTTGTCCCGTGCCGCCTGCACTTCAATCAGCAGTGTCTGTCCTTTACGGGCACTGATGCGGACCAGATCACTGTCCTGGGAAGTGCTTGTTTCAGTGTGGATGATGCCTTTGATACTGGCGGGGATACTGACCAGTGGGGCTTCCGTGGGCGTGTTATTGGGTTCGGTTTCGCTGAGTTCCACCGGAGCGGCGCTGGGGGAAGTTACCGGAGCAGGGGACGTGTCCGGTGCATTCATGGCGACCGTTGTTTGTTCGCCACGCCACGGCAGTCGGCGGATGCCGCCATCGCGAGCCGGCAGCAGCAGCAAGCGTTCGGCGGAATTCATAACGGCGCACAGTGGTGGATCTGCGGCGAGGGATGTGGCACTGAGTTCTTCGACGGTGACAGCATTCCAGAACTTCACTGTGCCGGATTCATCCGTTGTCGCCAGCGTGCTGCCATCGCTGGACAGCTGCAGCAGACTGATGGTGCCTTCGTGAGCAAACCTTGAAATCTGTATTGGGTTGATCTGAGGCTGCTGACGGGACACCAGCAGCCACTGACGAATGCGGCTGTCGGCTCCGCTGCCGTAAATGAAACGACCGTCGGGACTGAAGGCGACGCTGTACTGTTCGGCCTGCGGCTGACTGAGCGTATCGAAACGCTGTCCGGAAGCAACGTGCCAGATTTTGATGGTGGCATCGGCGCTGGCGGAGGCCAGCAGAGTGCCGTCGGGGCTGAACTGCAGGTCGAAGACTGAGCCATTATGGCCGGGCATTTCCCGCAGCAGTTTTCCGCTGTGTGCGTCATGCAGGCGGATGATGCGATCATAACCGGCAGTGGCTACGACTGTTTCATCAGGGGACATGACTGCGGCATAAAGAGCGTCAGCATGTCCGGAGAATTCACGCACAATCTGTGAACCGGCGAGATCGACAAGCAGGGCGCGCCCGGAGACACCGGGAGTTCCCGTGGCCAGCAGCACCTGCTGTTCGGCGGCGACGAAGTGCACATCGGTGACTTTGCCGTCGGGAATATCGATCTGCCATTGTGTTGAGTTATCCGCCAGACTCGTGATCTGTGCTCGACGAAAGTGACCGCTCAGCAGGCGGGTGCCGTCTTTTGTGAGCGTGGTGGCGATGGCTGGACCGGGACCGGCGTGGCTGGCCTTGAGAAAGGGCAGTTTCGGCAGGATGGGCAGGCGCGAATCGAAGGGGGCACCGGCAAGCAGCCAGTCGGCAAGAAGTCTGCGTTCGGCGTCAGTGGGCTGAGGCTGATCGGCGGGCGGCATGTGGTCATCACCGCTGCTGTTCAGTGTCTGCAGCAGACGTCCGGCCGCGGGATTGGTGCGATCCAGTACAGGGCCACTGCTGCTGCCTTTTTCAATTTCATCGGCGGATTGCAGCGACAGTCCCCCCTCGGGACTGACTCGATTGTGACAACCGATGCAGTACTTCTGCAGCAGCGGGGCTGACTGCGTCGAAAAGCGGATATCGTCAGCAGCCAGCGGGAGGGCGATCGAGGCCAGTGCGGCAGCCAGCATGCCGGGCAGCAGCGGGTGATTCAGGCGGTGCGGGCGTGGCAGAGCAGTCATGGAAGAATTCCGGAAAAGGACTGCGACGGAGAGCGACAAGTGGCACTGAAACCACGAGACTGAATTCTGAGGATGTGACTGCAGACAGGCAAGTGAACAGGCAGGTGACAGGCGACGATGGCAACGAAGCGACAATCAACGGGAATTCCGGCTCTTGATGCGGCTCTGGGCGGTGGACTGATCCCGGGGACTCTGACGGTCGTCATGGGAGCGACGGGGATTGGCAAAACCCAGCTGGGGCTCGGTTATGCTCATGCCGGTCTGCAGCAGGAGGGTGAGTCGGGGATTCTGTTCGACCTCACGACTCGCGGTGATTCCCAGAACCAGTCCGAGTACGCCCAGCGGATGTTCGGCTGGCAGATGCAGTGCAGTGGCCTTGTGGAACGATTTGATCCGACGGTGGTCTGGGATCGTGGGACCGCCCGATCGGACTATCTGCACGTATTTTCCCGCAATGGTCGTCGGGTGACGATCGGGGATATGGAGCCGGAGGACTGGCAGGAGTTCAAATCGGACCTGATGCGGCGGCTGGACCAGACGATCGCGTGGTTCTATGGTAATTTTGTGCATGGCGTGCGGCGGGTGGTGATTGACGGAGTGGAACCGACGACGCAGGACTCCGATTCTTTCCAGTTTCACCTGTTTGATTACATTTACCATCAGGTGTTGCGAAAAGAGCACGACTGGCTGGCCCGGGATTTATTTCGTGTGAATTTTCGCGCTCAGCAGGCGGTGGTGGAGCAGCGGGCGTATGATTGTCGTGAGATCGGTGGGTTGTTTCTGTACACCAGTCATGAGGTTCTGCTGGACGATCTGATTGCCCGACCGATCCGTTCGGGCGATATTCTGTCGAACGCGAACACGATTCTGCTGATGGGCAAGGTCCGTCAGGGGGACCGGATTGGTCGTGCGATGTATGTTGCCAAACATCGGGGAAGTGCGTGTTGTGAGGACATATTGCCGTATCGCATCACGGAACATGGCCTGATCATGGATTGACGGCAACAAAGATCTGGCAGTGTGGTGGAGTATCCGGCATACTGTGTTGGCGTGTAAGCCGTTTTTTTGCAGATTTTTCGGACAGCAGCATGGGCGTGGCCTGTGACACATCAGCGGCGCGGCTGGCGGACAGTCGCTTCATGAAGGCCGTGCATCGGCAGCCCGTGGACACGACTCCACTGTGGATCATGCGGCAGGCCGGTCGTTATCTGCCTGAATACATGGCAGTCCGCAGCAAAGTCTCCTTCATGGAGCTCTGCAAGACTCCCGAGCTGGCCTGTGAAGTGACCGTAACGGCGCGGCAGGTGCTTGGTGTGGACGCCGCGATCCTGTTTGCGGATCTGCTGCCGATTCTGGAACCGATGGGGATAGACCTTGAGTATCAGAAGGGCGAGGGCCCTGTGATCCACAATCCGATTCGGGGCAGTCATGACGTGGATCGTCTGCAGGCTCTGACATCGACCGAATCTGTTGACTATGTGTTTCAGGCGATTCGTCTGATTCGCGCGGCATTGCCGGGCGACATTCCGCTGATTGGTTTTGCCGGTGCCCCGTTTACTCTGGCGTCCTATGCGATTGAAGGTGGCGGATCGAAGAACTATGTGCACACCAAGTCGCTGATGTACAACGATGAGGGTGCATGGAATGTGCTGATGAGTCGTCTGGTGGATACTGTGATTCTGTATCTGCAGGCTCAGATTCAGGCCGGCTGTCAGTGCGTGCAGGTGTTTGACAGCTGGGCTGGCTGTCTGTGTCCGGCGGACTACCAGCGTTATGTGCTGCCGCATGTGCGTCGGCTGATTCAGGCGGTGGAACCGCTGGCACCTGTGATCAATTTCCTGAACGGCAATCCGGCGCTGCTGTCACTGCAGCGGCAGGCTGGTGGACAGGTGATGGGGACGGACTGGCGATCGTCGCTGGACGTGGCGTGGCAGACATTTGGTCATGATGTGGCGATTCAGGGTAACATGGATCCCGTCAGCATTTATGCGGACCTGCCTGTGCTGAAGCAGCGGGTGGGTGATGTGCTGCGTTTGGCGCAGGGCCGTGCCGGTCACATTTTCAATCTTGGGCATGGGGTGATGCCGGACATGAATCCGGATCATGTGAAGGCGGTTGTTGATTATGTCCACGAGCTGGGGCGTCGCTGAATGATTCAGTCCTCCGTGAATCCCAACGCCGACGGACGCAGCCTGCGGGTTGCAGTTGTCGGTGGCGGTATTACGGGGCTGTCTGCTGCATACACTCTGGCCAGGGCGTCACAGGCTGATCATCGGTCAGTGCAGGTCACCCTGTTTGAATCTTCGCGGCGACTTGGCGGAATCATTCGCACGGAGGAAGCTGACGGCTATCTGATGGAGCTGGGCCCGGACTCGTTCATCACGAACAAGCCGGGCGGGGTGCGATTGTGCGAAGAACTTGGCTATTCGGCCGAACTGATTTCGACCGATTCGCGTTACCGTCGTTCGCTGGTCCTGTCACGTGGCCGACCGCAGCCGGTGCCGGACGGTTTCATGCTGATGGCTCCGGAAAAACCGTGGTCGCTGCTGACAAGTCCTGTGCTGTCTCTGCCGGGACGGCTGCGTCTGCTGGCTGAGTATTTTGTACCGGGTGCGGCACCTGCCGGTGACGAAAGTCTGGCCAGTTTTGTGCGTCGTCGCTTTGGCAGTGAGGCACTGGATCGTCTGGTACAGCCTCTGGTGGGCGGCATCTATACTTCGGATCCTGAGCAGCTCAGCCTGCGTGCGACGATGCCAAGATTTCCTGAGATGGAAGCCACCTGCGGCAGTGTGATTCGTGGTGTGCTGAAGCAGAAACGAACGGCCGGTCGGGGGGGCTCTGACGGGTCCGGCAGTGGTGCCAGATACGGACTTTTTGCAGCGCCGCGGCGCGGTCTGGGAGACCTGGTCTCGACTCTGGAACGGCGCCTGCGAACTGCCGAAAATGTTTGCCTGCAGCTGGGTACGCCCATTGAAGCAATTCTGCGTCCGGCGGATGGCGCCGCTGGCTGGGTAGTACAGGCGGCCGGACAGCAGCAGCCGTTTGATGCGGTGATTGTCACTCTGTCGACGTGGCTGGCGGCGAACATGCTGCAGGGTGATCAGTTTCAGTTGTTGCGACAGCAATTGAATTCGATCCAGTACGCGTCCAGTGCGCTGGTGGTCAGCGGGCATCAACTGTCGGATTTTTCATATCCGATGGATGCCTTCGGGATGGTGGTGCCGGCGTGCGAACGGCGGCAGATCCTGGCCGTCAGTTTCTCCAGTCGCAAGTTCCCTGAACGTGCTCCGGACGGCCAGATTGTACTGCGGACATTTGTCGGCGGTGCCATGCAGCCGGAACTGATGCAGCACAGTGATCAGGAGTTGCTGGAGATTGTGAATTCCGAGCTGCAGCAGATCTTCGGGATGTCGCGTGAACCGATCTTTGCCGAGGTGATGCGGTATGATCGGGCGATGCCGCAGTATCATGTCGGGCATCTGGACAGGGTGTCTGCGATTGAGCACAGTCTGCAGCAGCATGCGGGGCTGCAACTGGCCGGCAGTGGCTACCGTGGTGTGGGGATCCCGGATTCGATTGACAGTGGGCGTGAAGCCGCCGAGCGAGTTCTGCGACTGTCCTGAGTGGCCGGGGTCCCGAATTCCCCCTGAGATTCCTCGTGAAATCCCCGATTTCTGACCGGTTTTGCGGGCGCATCTGCCGGCGGATTCGGGGATACTGCAGGGGTTCGCTGCGTGGCGAAGTGCCGGCAGGGTGCAGGTCACAGAGTGCTGATGGTGCAGTTATGGCCGCGTGGGCGAAGGATCAATCGTTTCGGGGGGTTAGCGCCGACAGGCAAGCGCCAACCGGATGGGTGTCGCGGGTTCTGCGATTGTGCCTGCTGTGCGTTGTGTGTCAGCATGCCTGTTCTGCTGCGACGGTGGACGAGCGACTGCAGTTTTTCGAGCAGAGGATTCGTCCGGTTCTGGTGCAGCACTGCTATCGCTGTCACAGTGCCGAGGCAAAGGAGCTGCAGGGTGGGCTGCGGCTGGATGTGCGCGCAGGCTGGCAGCAGGGCGGTGAATCGGGCCAGTCAGCGATTGTGCCCGGTGATCCCGCCACCAGTCCGCTGCTGCTGTCGCTGCAGCATGCGCGGGGTGTGTCGTCGATGCCACCGGATCAGCCACGTTTATCGGCCGCGGTGCTGGCCGATTTTGCGCAGTGGATTCAGGACGGGGCCGTGGATCCGCGGGAAGGTGCGGTGCCGCAGCGGGATCGTCAGCGGGAGTGGGAAGCGGAGTATCAGCAGCGGCTGGACTGGTGGAGCCTGAAGCGGCCGGAGGCTGCCGTGGTTCCTCAGGTGACGGGCAGCACATGGCCACAGGGGGCAGTGGATCAGTTTGTGCTGGCGAAACTGCAGGCAGCGGGACTGCAGCCTGTTCCGCCCGCCGACCGCGCCACACTGCTCAGACGATTGTCCTTTGCCCTGACCGGTCTGCCGCCACAGGTGGCTCTGCAGCAGCAGTTTCTGTCTGATGTTTCGGCTGATGCTGTGGAACGCCTCGTGGACCAGTTGCTTGCCAGTCCGCAGTTTGGTGAGCGCTGGGCGCGACACTGGATGGATGTGGTGCACTACACGGATACCCACGGGTATGAATGGGATGTTCCGGTGAAGAATGCGTGGCGTTACCGCGACTATCTGATTCGCAGTTTCAATCAGGATGTGCCTTATCAGCGTTTTGTGCTGGAGCAGATCGCCGGTGATCTGCTGGAACCGCGCGTGGATGCCGAGACTGGTTTGAATGAAGCATTGACAGCTCCGCTGATGCTGCGGCTGGGTGAGCGTCGGCACGGCGACAATTCCGCGGCGGAGGGCATTTCTCAGGAAGCCGTTGCCAGCATGGTGGATACGCTGGGGAAGGCTTTTCTGGCCACGACGCTGGCCTGTGCTCAGTGTCACGACCACAAGCTGGATGCGGTGGAGCAGCGCGACTACTGCTCGCTGGCCGGGATGCTCATGAGTACTCGATTCAGTTCCCGCACGGTCGATGCGGTTGATTCGAATGTGGAGGTGCTGGAATCGCTGCGACAGATTCGGGGTCAACTGCGTGCTGCGCTGGCGAATCGCTGGCTGCAGGCTCTGGCCGATAGTACTGCGGGCAGCTTTGCGGCGGGATTGCAGGCAGTGCCGGCTGATCAGTTGGCGGGAGCTGGGGTGCCTGCGACGGTGCTGGACTACTGGAAGCGTGCGCGGGTGAATCCGGTCACGGTCGAGCAGTTCCGGATTGAGCAGCAGCAGCGGATTGCGGCGAATGCGGCGAATCTTACGCTGCTGGCGGACTTCTCACGTGATGACGCAGCTCCCGGCTGGCGTTGGGACGGATTCGGAATGCGACATGGGCTGGCAGCGGATGGTGAGATGGTGGTGGCTGAGGAGGGTGAGCGGGCGATTGTGCAGTTGCTGCCTGCCGGACGCTATTCGCACCTCTGGTCAACCCGGCTGGCGGGTCTGCTGCAGGGGCCGGCCATGGATCCGCTGCAGCCGGTGACATTTTCGCTGCACGGCGTGGCCGGCAGATTTGCTTCGCAGACATTTGTGGTGGATCGGGCTCTGAATCCGGAACGCATGCAGTTTCCGTCCCGACCGCAGCCCGTCTGGGGAACAGTCACGGCCGGTCAGTTTGATTCTCTGGAAGGCACTGTGGATGCATCGCCAAGGCGAGTGTATTTTGAACTGGCCACAAAGTCTCTGAATAACTATTTCCCGCCACGTGTGGGGTATGGTGGAGTGAATGAAGCGGAGTGCGCGGACGAACGTTCGTGGTTTGGCGTTTCCAGAATCGTGCAGCATCCGCCCGGTCAGCCGCCACAGGATGAGCTGCGAAGATTTGAACCGCTGTTCACCGAGTTGTCGGTGGAATCGGACTGGCTGCGACGTCTGACAATGCTGGTTCAGGCAGCGGTCCAGCGGTGGCAGACAGAAGCGTGCAGTTCCGAGGATGCGCTGCTGCTGAACGATGTACTGCAGGCGGGCCTGCTGCCCGTGGATCTGGCGGGTGATCCCGAGACCGCTCGCCTCGTTGCGGCGTGGCGTGAGACGGCTGCGAAACTGCGGCCGGATCGCACGGTGGGTTCGGCAGCGGAGTGGTCGGAGGGGCAGGATGAGCGTGTGGCGATTCGCGGCGTGTACACGGATCACGGAGACACGGTACCGCGCGGGCTGCTGAGGATGTTTCCGGAAGATCAGCCGCTGGAGCCCGGAGACAGCGGGCGGCTGAGATGGGCGAAACGCATTGCCAGCGAGCAGAATCCGCTGCTGGCTCGCGTCTGGGTGAATCGTATCTGGCACTACCTGTTTGGTGCGGGGCTGGTGCGGACGACGGATGATTTCGGGCACCTGGGCGAGCAACCGTCACACCCTGAACTGCTGGATTATCTGGCGGTGCAGTTCATGCAGGATGGCTGGTCGACAAAGCGGTTGATTCGCAGTCTGGTACTGTCTGCGGTCTGGCAGCAGAGCAGTGTGGCGAATCCCGACGCTCTGGAGGTGGATCCGGAAAACCGGCTGTGGCATTATCGTCCGCTGCGGAGACTGGAAGCTGAGTCACTGCGGGATTCCCTGCTGGCGGTGTCCGGGCGGCTGGATGGCACGATGTATGGTCCGACGATTGAACCGTGGCGAGCGGCCGAGGATTCCTCGAAACGGCTGTTTCGCGGACCTCTGGACGGAGCCGGTCGACGCAGTCTGTATCTGGAGATGACTCTGATGGAACCGCCTCGATTTCTGGCTTTATTCAATCAGCCGTTGCCGAAGCAGACCACCGGGCGTCGGGATGTGACGACGACCGCTGATCAGGCATTGGCGCTGCTGAATGATCCGTTTGTGGCTGAGCTGGCCGGTCATTGGAGTCGAGAGCTGGTGCAGGATGGCAGTGTTTCAGCAGAGGCGCGGGCAGCGGCGATGCTGCAGCGGGCTCTCAGTCGTCCGGCATCCGCAGCGGAAGTGCCGGGCCTCGTCCAACTGGTGCAGCAGTCAGCGCGACTGCGGGGAGTGGAGTCATCCGGCCTGCTGACTTCGGAGCTGGTCTGGGCGGATGCGGCACACGCGGTGTTCAACCTGAGGGAGTTTCTGTATGTCCCGTAGCACTTTGTCACGACGTGCGTATCTGCAGGGTTGCTCGCTGGGCTGGGGCTGGCTGGCGTGGCAGGGACTGGCTGCCGGCGAGGGCAGTCAGTCGGCTGTACTGCCGCACGTTGCCCCGCGGGCGAGGCGAGTGATTTTTCTGTTCATGGACGGCGGAGTCTCGCATGTCGATTCGTTTGACCCCAAGCCGCTGCTGACGGAACGCAGTGGCCAGCCGGCGAAGTGGCGTCCGGACACTCGTTCGCAGGCCGTGAGTGCAGGCAGAAAGTGGCTGGGAAGTCCGTGGCAGTTTCGGCAGCACGGCCAGTCGGGGTTGTGGGTGAGCAGTCTGTTTCCTCGTGCGGCAGAGATTGTGGACGACCTGTGTGTGATTCGTTCGATGATCGGCGAAACGCCGCTGCATGGTGCGCAGTCGCTGCTGCTGCATACGGGGCGGTCCATTGCCGCTGCTCCCAGCATCGGCTCGTGGATCTCGTGGGGCCTGGGGCGTGAGAATGAGCAGTTACCCGGCTATGTGCTGCTGAACAACGACTGGATTCCGAACGGCGGATTTCAGAATTTTGCCAGTTCCTTTCTGCCGGCCATGCATCAGGCGGCGCTGGTGCGGGCAAAAGGGACTCCGGTGGACAACATCGTGCCGACCGACTCGCGGGACGTGCAGCAGGCCAAGCTGGCTTACCTGCAGGGGCAGGATCGCCTGTTTGCCGAACGTCAGGGTGGCGTGGATGAAATTGAGTCGTCAATTCGCAACTACGAAACGGCGGCTCGCATGCAGACTCTGGTACCGGAGCTGTGCGACGTGTCGCGGGAAACAGCTGCGACGCTGGCCATGTACGGCGTGGACCGATCAGATTCGTACGATCAGCTGTACGCACTGCAGTGCCTGCGAGCGCGACGACTGGTGGAAGCCGGAGTTCGTTTTGTGGAAATCACCTGCCCGAATACTCACGGCAACAATTCACCGTGGGATCAGCACGGTGATCTGAAGCTGCGGCACGCGGAAAATGCCCGGATCACGGATCAGCCCGTGGCTGCACTGGTGAAGGATTTGAAGCAGCGGGGTCTGCTCGACGACACGCTGGTGGTCTGGGCCGGAGAAATGGGACGCACGCCACACAGCTCCGGTACGGACGGTCGCGATCATCATGTCAGCGGCTATACGATCTGGATGGCGGGTGGCGGAGTCCGCGGGGGGATGACATGGGGGGCAACCGATGACATGGGGATGAGCGCCGTGGAGAACTCTCTGGATATTCACGATGTGCACGCGACCATACTGCATCAACTGGGACTGGATCACGAGCGCCTGACGTATCGGTTCGGCGGCCGCGAGATGAGACTGACGGATGTGCATGGGCGGGTGATTCGCGACATCCTGAGCTGACCCCGCTGCGTTCAGACCGCCGTGTCACCACCGGGATATTCGACGTTCACCAGATACAGCCCCGCGGGCACGGCCGTCATGCCGGCTGCCCCCCGGTCGAGGGACTGAATCACTGTCTGCAGATAGTCCACGGGCTGACGGCCACGACCGATGTCGGTCAGCGTTCCCACGATCGCTCGCACCATGTTGTAGAGAAACCCGTCCGCCATCACTTCAAAGACCACGAACGGGGCGTCAGGGACTGCGGCTGCCTGCTGATCTGCCGGTCGCAGTGCCCAGTCATGCGTGCCCTGCCACATTGGCCAGCAGTCACAGCGAAAGACCTTCGCATCCATGATGGTCCGCACACTGGTCAGCTTGTTTGGATACTCCTTTTCGAAACAGCGAAAATCGTGAGTCCCCAGCAGGCAGGCAGTGGCCTCGTGCATGCGAGCGGCGTCCAGCACAAATCGGGAGTGGGCACAGTAGCGCCGCAGAAACGGCGGACACACAGCTCCGTCATGGATCACATATCGATAGCGTTTGCGAATGGCGGAAAACGTGGCATGAAATCCCAGTGGAACTTCCTGCGAACCGACCACCACAATGTCGTCCGGCAGTTCCGTCTGCAGGGCCGGTCGAAAACTGGCGGCCGGAATGCGGCTCAGCGTAAAGAAATTGGCTTCCTGACCCAGCGCGTGGACTCCAGCGTCCGTACGCCCCGCACAGTACACGCGCCGCTGTTCGCCCGTGATCTTCCGGATCGCCTGTTCCACACACGCCTGCACCGAAGGTCGATCCGGCTGCACCTGCCAGCCATTGTAATCCGTACCGTCATAGGCCAGCGTCAGACGAATATTGCGTGTGCCAGGCGCCGCATGGACGGCCTCGAACGGCAGCGGCTGATCGTCAGAACCACTCATGCCCGCTGCTCACCGTCGGCCATTCCGGAAGGATTCAGCCGAATTCGACTGACCAGCACTCCACCACACAGAATCAGACCTGCACCGAGGAAATAGGGAAACCCGGCCCCCTGCCGCAGCAGTGCAATGCCGATGGCCGGGCCCAGAATGCGAGCCAGTGATGACAGACTCTGCCCCGTCCCCAGCACCATCCCCTGCTCGTCAGCCCCGGCGGCCCGCGAGAGCAGCGACTGCAGCGACGGGTTCACCGAAGAAAAGCCAATCACAATAATCGGCAGAATTGCCCACAATGCTGCTCCCGGCAGCACCTTCAGACCAGTCAAAGCAATCAGGCAGAAACCCACGGTCATCAGCAGCACACCGGCGAGGGCCATCCGAGTTTCACCGACCTTCGGCAGCAGCCGCCGTACCAGCAGTCCCTGTCCCAGAGACAGCACAAATCCAACGTACGCATACAGCAGATAATTCCAGCGACTGCTGTAACCAAACTTCTGCGTCAGCAGTGACAAAGTACTTTCAAACTGAGCAAACCCGAAGGTGGTGACAAATACCGCCCCCAGAATCACTGACAGTCGGGGATTGCCGAGATGTCGCAGCACCGTGCCCGGATGAAAACCACGATGCACCGCACTGCTGCCAGGTCGCCGCGATTCCTGCAGCTTCACGGCAGCCAGCAGCAGTGCCAGCAGCGACAAACCACACGCCACATAGCCAGGCAGACCGGAAGGTGGAGTTGTCAGGACGGACTTCAACTGCGCTTTCGGCAGCGGCTGAGCCAGCAGCAGTTTCACCGAAGCCTCGCTGGCTTCGTCCACCGTGCCGGCGGTCCCCAGCTGCTGCAGAAATTCCTCCGCCGAAACCGGCTCCTGCTGATTCTCCCAGTCATTCATCAACTGCAACTGAGCCGTATTCATTGCCACCGCGTTGTCCTCCGACACGCAGGCAGCCCCGATCAGCGGACCAAATGTGAAGCCAATCCCAAACGCCGCACCAATCATTGCCATGCCACGACCACGGTTCTTCGCTTCCGTACAGTCTGCAATCACCGCCTGAGCCGTGGAAATGGTGGCACCGGCGATCCCTGCACCAATCCGTGCGATAAACAGCCACGCCAGAGCCCCCAGACCCAGCCACTGAAATTCACGCCCCTGAGACGACACGTAGCCGAACAGACCATACGACCACGCCGATCCCAGCAGTCCCAGCATCAGTATTGGACGACGACCAACCCGATCCGACAGTCCACCCCACAACGGCGCAAACAGAAACTGCATGGCCGAAAAGGAGGCCATCAATGCCCCCAGTTGCCAACCCGATGCACTGAACCACGCCCCATAACGCGGCAACAGGGGCAGCACGATGCCAAAACCCAGCAGGTCAATGAACACCGTCAGAAAGACCACCAGCAGAGTTCCACGACCTGCTGACACCGGCTGATTACTACCCTGACCCTGTGCACTCACTGCCAAACCTGCTCTTCCGTACATGAAACACTTTTTTCCGCCGACTGATCAGTCTCCACATTACCACATCTGCAGGGCTGTATGGCCCAACATCAGCACTGACACACTCACAAATAACGGATTCGGCGACGAATGTCCGAATTGATGCTCTGATAGCGATTGCTCAGACAACCCGCATCAAAAACTTCCCGCCGTATCGACTCCACATCGTCCGCACCCACGGCTCGCGTAAAGATCGGCTTGAGATATTCCATGCCCAGCGGCGACAACTGCATCCGCCCGGCATCGTAGAGACTGGGATGCACCTCCCGCGGATGAATTTCACCCCAGCGGTCCCGCAGCCGGTTGGCCGCTATCGAACGGAATGTGAATCCATCCACCGCACTGTACTGCAGCGTCGCAATCTCGTTGCTGTAACCCGCCGCCAGCAGCTCCACCGCCTTGCCACCCAGTTGAGTGGCAGCAAAACGGTCAAACAGAATCGGACGACCGCCACGCTGGGTATGCCCGACCTTACGACTGAACAAAGGACTGCTGCCCGGTTCAAATCGCCGAGTCTCGAGGAACAGATCGGGACTGAGGCTTTGCTCGAGCATGCCCACGATCGCATCGGCGGCCCCCGAGTACTTCACATTGCCCGCCGGATCGAGGGCCGGAGCCGTCGCACCCAGCTCACGCCCGTCCAACCCCCGCACACCCTCACCCACCACAATGACCACGTTCTGCTGCTGATCATAAATCCGCGACACCTGCTGAGTCAGCTGGTGCGGGTCCACCGGAACTTCCGGAATCAGAATGATGTCGGGCTGAGCATACGCGGCACCCAGAGCGATATAGCCGGACTGCCGCCCCATCACCTCCACCACCGCAATTCGATGATGACTTTCCGCCGTTGTCCGCAGACGCTCAACCATCTGCACCACCACAAACACCGCCGTGGCAAATCCCGGAGTTGCGTAGTTGATGATGTCTTCCAACTGCAGAGTATCCCGGCTTCTGGCTCCACGCACCGGCGGACCACCAGCCACCTGCGGTCGCTGCCACTCATCCGGCTCGCCCGGATAATTCAGCCCCAGATCATTATCAATGGTCTTCGGAGCCAGTACACAGGGCAGCATCTCGGCCAGCGGCTGCATCCCGTTGATCGTCCCGTCACCCCCGATGCAGATCAGACCGTCCAGTTGCAGCTTTGCCGCATGCCGGCCTGCCACCTGCAGATGCTCATGCGAATTGTGGTCCAGATAAGTCCGCGAAGATCCGATCAGCGTACCACCCTTGCACGGATCAAGCTCGGGAATACCGGAATACAGCGGGTTCAGCAGCACATGCGGAACCCGCGGATCCAGCAGCCCCGCATAGCCCCGCAACAGCCCCACCACCTCGATTTTCAGAGCATTGGCGCGCTGCACCGCTCCGTAAATCGTGGCGTTGAGTGCCGGTGTGTCACCGCCCGCGGTCAGAATCCCGATTCGCTTCATGGATTACTTCACAACAAAATTGACCAGACGCCCAGGCACCACAATCACCCTGACAACCGTTTTCCCCTCAAGCTGCCGCTGCACCGCTTCGTCCGCCTCAGCAGTCGCCTGCAGGACTTCCCCCGTCGTGCCCACCGGCACCACCAGTCGCGCTCGCAGCTTGCCGTTGACCTGCACCGGTACCTCCACCGCATCCTCAACCAGCCACTGCGGGTCGGCCACCGGCCACGGCTCGTACGCCAGCGTCGTCGTATGCCCCAGTGCAGACCAGAGCTCTTCAGCAATGTGCGGCGCAAACGGACTCAGCAGCAGCACAAACTGCTCCAGTACGGATTTCGCACGCACCTCCTGATCAGACATCGCATTCGTGAACTCCATCATTCTGCTGATCGCAGTGTTGAAGGCCATCCGCTCAATATCGTCCGTCACCGCCCGAATTGTACGGTGCAGCACCCGCAGCTGCTGAGGAGTTGCCGGGATGTCCTGCACGGCACTGTCCAGTACCACCTGCTCAGCCCGGTCGTCCACAATCATACGCCAGACGCGGCTGAGAAACCGATAGACGCCTTCCACACCACTGGTCTGCCACGGCTTCACCTGCTCCAGCGGACCCATGAACATTTCATACAGGCGCAGCGAGTCAGCTCCGCGGTCATTCACCACCTGCTCGGGGTTCACGACATTGCCACGGGACTTCGACATCTTTTCACCGTTCTCACCCAGAATCATCCCCTGATTCACGAGCCGACGGAAAGGCTCCGGATGACTGACATACCCACGGTCAAACAATACCTTGTGCCAGAATCTGGAATACAACAGGTGCAGTACCGCATGTTCAGCGCCACCAACGTACAGATCCACCGGCAGCCAGTAACGCTCCTTCTCAGGATCGATGAACTGCTGCGAATTGCGGTTGTCACAGAAACGCAGGTAATACCAGCAGCTGCCCGCCCACTGCGGCATACTGTTTGTCTCACGCTTCAGACGCACACCGTCCTCCGCCGTCCGATACAGCCAGTCACTGGTCGCCTTGGACAGCATGGGTTCCGGAGTCCCCGTGGGCTTGAAATCCTCGACATGCGGATGCAGCACCGGCAGAGTTTCCACGGGATCGGCCCGCAGCAACCCCGTCGGCTGACCCTGCTCGTCCAGCTCATGCCAGATCGGAAACGGTTCGCCCCAGTACCGCTGACGGCTGAACAACCAGTCGCGAAGACGGAAGTTCACAGCCTCACGACCAAGACCACGCGCCGCCAGATCGGCTGTGATCCGCTGCTTCACGTCCTCAGTCGGCAGCCCATCCCACGGTCCCGAATTGATCGCCACACCCAGCTCACAGTACGCCGCCTGCGCAAGATCCGCCTGCGGACCTTCGGCTGACGCTGCTGCCACCACCTGCACAATCGGAATCTGATACTGCCGAGCAAACTCGTAATCACGCTCGTCATGGCCCGGAACCGCCATGATCGCACCAGTCCCGTAACTGATCAGCACATAGTCGGCAATCCACACCGGTACCGGCTGACCATTCACCGGATTGATTGCGTAACTGCCCGTGAACACACCCGACTTGGTCTTCGCCAGATCCGTGCGCTCCAGTTCAGACTTGAGCGCCGCCTGCTGTCGATACTGCTGGACAGCCTGCTGCTGCTGCGGAGTCGTCAACTGGTCCACCAGAGGATGTTCGGGCGACAGCACCATGTAGGTGACGCCGTACAGGGTGTCCGGGCGAGTCGTATAAATGCGGATGACGTCGGCTTCCGGACGCCCGGGGAAACCGGCCAGCCCCCGCGCTGACTGCCACGCCGCCTGACCGTCAGCCGCTGAGGCCACCCGGAAATCCACTTCCGCACCAATGCTGCGCCCAATCCAGTTGCGCTGCATCAGCTTGATCGATTCCGGCCATGACAGCTCGGCCAGCTCGTCCAGCAGTCGATCCCCGTACAGCGAAATTCGCAGCATCCACTGCTTCAGATTCATGCGCACAACGGGATGCCCGCCACGCTCGCTGACACCATCCACCACCTCTTCATTGGCCAGCACCGTGCCCAGCTCGGGACACCAGTTCACCGGCGCTTCCGTCAGCACCGCCAGTCGCTGCTGGTCCTGATAACGCCGCACAGCCGATTGCCCGGCAGCCGCCACCGCAGCAGGAATCGGCAGCTCTGAAATCGGACGCCCGCGACCACGCCGCTGCACACCATCCGGCCCCGTCCAGACACAACCAGCATCGTACCACGTGTCATAAATCTGCAGAAAGATCCACTGCGTCCAGCGGTAATAGTCCGGGTCCGTGGTGGACAACTCACGAGTCCAGTCATAACTGAAGCCCAGCATCTTCAACTGCTTGCGGAACGTGTTGATGTTCTGCTCGGTCTTGATGCGCGGATGCACGTTCATCCGCCGGGCAAACTCTTCCGCCGGCAGACCAAACGCATCCCAGCCCATCGGGTGCAGCACATTTTTGCCCCGCATCCGCGAATAACGACAGACAATATCCGTCGCCGTGTAGCCCTCCGGATGGCCCACATGCAAACCTTCACCCGACGGATACGGAAACATATCCAGAACGTACAGCTTGGGTCTGTCGGCAACGCAGTCCTGCACCCTGAAGGTCTGATGCTGCTCCCAGTACTGTTGCCAGCGGGATTCAATTCGGCGGAAGTCGTATCGAGGCATAGCGGGGTGATAACGGGCGAAGCCCGGCAGCAAGAGAACAGACGATGTCAACAAAAATCGGCGCTGAATGGCCGATTCCCAGACACAGGAGAATGGGCTGGACCAGCCCGGATATCCGCCCAACAGCGGGCAGATCATCGGCTGTATTGTACCCCGCGGAGGTGATGAAGCAAAACGCAGCAGCGATTCGAGGAAAAATCGGGACGCATTTCCATAGGGGCAGGGGGCCGTTCTGACCCGATTCGCACTCGTAGTCAGACTCGTAATCGAAAAACAGGCTCAACGCAAAATGAAGTGCGCGTGCCGAGCCGGTAATCCCTGGGAGGGCGAGGCTCCCGCCGAGCCGGACGTCAGTGCTCAGTGCTCAGTGCTCAGTGTTCAGTGTTCAGTAATCGCCAAGTCCCCCGCTGGGCGGTGAAGGCTGCCGCCGAGCCGCAGGAATCAGGGGCTTGGCACGGGGTCGGCTCAGCGGGAGCTTCGCCCTCCCAAAGGGTCACCCCCCCCGTGGCAAGGCAATCTGTGGCCGCGCACAGGATTTTGCGTTGATCCAAAAAACAACCGTTTCGGTTCGTACGAACAGGCTGTTCCGGAATGGCACGCCGCCCCCCGCCGGTGCCTTTTCAAGCCGGCCACGCGGGGGATCCTGCCCGGGCTGAAGCCCACGCTGCCGTGTTGGCCATACCTCGCGCTATTCCTGCTCGGCACTGCACTGCCGAGACCAGCGTGGGGCAGCGCTCAGTCGCCAGTCGGTGGCGGCGGCCCGGGTGGCGAGTATTTCAACTGCCGAGTGGGGGCTCGGAACGCAATGCAGGAGCTCCTCAGCCCTGCGGTCAATTCTGTGGATCAGGTGTGGCAGCGGGATCCGCCGGGGCCGGGGCCGGTGTCGGTGGCTGCAGACGCAGCAGAAGCTGGTGCGCTTCGCGATACCGAGGACTCTGCTCCAGCGCCAGCAGCACGCGGCGCCGCGATTCCACCGGATTACTGTCCTTTAAGACCTGCGCAAGCCGGAAATTCAGACGCGCCGCGTCCTCCGGTTGCAGTTGCAGCAGACACTGCAGCGCTGCAGCAACCACCCCCACATCTCCGCTTGCCTGACCTGCCTGAACCATCCGCTCCTGAACCTCGGCACGAAATGGATCCGCTGCGAAAATCTGCTGTCCGTAACGAATCACGTCCGGCCATGCCTGCGCACTGACGGACAGTTCCTGCAGCCGCAGAGCCGCCTGCACGTCGTCCGCCGTCCGCTGCAGATGTTCCGTCAGAATCTGCCGCTCAGACTGCACATCGCCACGCTCACGATACAGCCCGGCCAGCAGTGGACGGGCCCCGCCCGCACCCTGGTCCTGAGGATACAATTCCAGCACGCGTCTGAGCGTCTGCTCAGCCGCCGAGTCCTGTGCCTGCAACTGCTGCTGAGCCAGCAGCAGCAGCGCCGGAACGTGCTGCGGATTCTGCTGGCAGAATTCCGCCAGTGCGGCCGCATCCGCCCCCTGCAATGCCTGCAAAGGCTCTTTGGAAAAATCGGCCGTCGGTGCCAGCAGGTCCGCCTGCTGACGCAGGAACTGGTCGAACGAAGCCTGCAGCGATTCGAGGCCACCGCAGTGACGCCCGAGGGCATCGTTGATCTGCAGACCACTGTGCAGATCAGTCATCACCGCATTCATCGCCGGCAACCCATGCACCGTAATGATATGTTCCACCGCCAGTGACGATTCAAAATACGCAAAGTTCAGGTCCGATCCGGAACCGGCATTCAGAAACGCACTGCTGAGCCGACCAATCGGCACGGCACGGCCTTCACGAATCCGATCACGGAACTCGGGAGTCATCTGCTGCCCCCAGCGTGGATCCCGCAGCCGCTCTTCATAAACCGAAATCCCCTCGCTCAGCCACCGCGGAATGCGATTGCCCGTTTTCTGCAGCGAAATGACATGACAGAATTCATGCCACAGCACCGATTCCCAGCTCACCGGACTGTCCCGACGGCTGGCCGGACTGTTGGCCGTCACCACTCGCCCGAAACACACTCCCAGAAACCCCGTCACGTCCGGAATTCCGAATGTCCGCACTGCAAAATCATCGGCCCGCTGGTAAATCTCGACAAAGACAGGGACTTCCGGCTGAAAAGCGTATCGCGTCGTGAACTGCTGCCACGCTTCTTCCAGCAGACTGCAGACGCGGGGCCCATACAGAGCGGCCTCACTGCGTTCCATCCGGATTTCGAAGTGTTCTGTTTTGAGCGTTGTGTAGCGGCCAAGACTGTCCTTCAACTGCAGCAGATTGAACAGTGTGGAATTGTACTGATCAGCCTTGCCGGCCTGTTCCGCCAGTTGCCAGCCTTCGCTGATCTGCCCCAGTCGCAGCAGATCCTGCGCCAGTTGGGTCCGAGCCTTGTGGCAGGCCGGATCAAACTCAAGAGCCCTGCGCTGAGCCGCAGCGCCCTCGGCAAAACGGTACTTGCGGGACAGTCGTGTGCCGATCAGGTGATCAGGTTCCGGACTATTGAGGCAGAATTTCAAAGCGGCAGCGCGGCTTTCGGCTTCGGCGGCCGCATTGCCCTGCAGGTGAAAGATCACCGAGCGCAGCGCGTGAGCAGCAGGAAGATGCGGATTGACGGCCAGCATCTGCTGCAGCGTCCCCTCTGCAGCCTCGTAGTCCTCCGCGTCGATCTGCTGTTCGGCAATCCGCTGCAGTGCCGGAAACAGATGGGGGTTCTTTTCCAGCGCCTGAGTTCTCAACTGCAGGGACTGCTGATCGTCACCGCTGGCGAGGGCTTCCGAGTAGAGAAACAGCATTTCGGCATTGTCCGGGAAGTCCTGCATAATCGGTTTCAGCAGATCGGCGGCAAAGGCGGGATCGCCTTTGTCGAGGGCCAGACGTGCGGCTGCCAGAAATCCGTCAGGGCGATTGGGATAGTTTCGCCGTGCCCGCTCGAAAAACCCTTCCTGAACGGCTTTCGGATCCGCCCCCAGCAACAGGGCGACTTCACCGAGGCAGGTCAGGTCATCGGCATCGGTATACCGCCACGAGGCTGTGCTGGCCAGTTTTTCAACTTCGCTGATGGCCGTGGCGGCCAGTTCCCGATTGCCATTCGCCAGCGCCGCCTCGATCCGCAGCTGCTGCAGCCGAACGGACCACGAATAACGTTCGATGCCGGCAGCCACGGAAGCCAGTGCTTCGGGGTACCTGCCGAGAGCCAGTTCGGCACGCGCCTTCAGCACAGGCCATTCTTCGCCGTAACTGCGAGCCTCAATGGCCGCGGTGGCCAGTTCCAGACATTTGCCGTAGTCCCCCGTCTGCCATGCCGTCTGACAATCGGTCAGCGAATCGGGAGCAGATCCGGCGCACACGGTGGCGGCTGACAGCAGTGTGACTGCGACCACGACAATTGCGGACAGTGGTGAGCGATTCCCGGTCCTGCGGTTCATACGGGTGACCTTTGCGTCAGAATTGCCTGAGGCGGTGTGGCTGCTTTATAACAGGGCGGTGGCAGCAGCGTCATGCTGGGGCCGGAAAATTCGGCGAATGTCGTCGGCAGATGAGGCAGTCATGAAGATCCGTACGTGTTTTTTCGACATGGGAAATGTCCTCGTACACTTCTCGCACGACCGCATGTGCCGGAACATCGCCGACATCAGCGGGCTGCCGGAATCTGCCGTGCGGCAGTTTCTGATGACCGAACAACGGCAGTGGATGATGGAGCGGGGTGAGCTGAGTGAAGCGGATTTCTGTCTGCAGCTCAGTCAGTACAGTGGTCGCACCCTGCAAACGGAAACCGTGTCTGAGGCATTGGGCGATATCTTCCAGTTGAACGACAGTATCGTGCCGGTACTGCAGCAACTGAAGGCCGCCGGTCAGCGGCTGGTGCTGCTGTCCAACACCAGCATGGCACATGTCCGGTTCATCGAGCGTAATTTTCAGGTGCTGAATTATCTGGATGCCCGCGTCCTGTCCTGCGAAGTGGGCGTGATGAAGCCCGACGAACCGATTTTTCGGGCCGCTCTGGCTCAGGCACAGTGTCCGGCGGAAAACTGTTTCTACACGGACGACATCGAAGCCTATACCGCCGCCGCAGCCACACTCGGCATACAGACTCACACCTACCGTCAGACCGATCTGCTGGTTGCAGAACTGGAACGACTGGGGGTCCTGCGTTAACCAGCGACTTCGCTGCGAAACTCATACGTGGGCGGCTGCAAGTCCTGTTGCCAACCTGCAGCCCCCCCCCCAGCCCCTGACTTTTCGACAGCAGACTCAGTTGGTTCTGTGCGGTGCGATGGAGCGGTGCAGTGCCAGTGAAACGCAGCCGTGGCTGGCCTGAGCCACAGTGGCGGACCAGTCAGCGAGGTAGCCACGAACTGTTCGCAGTCCGGACCACGCTGGCAGCTTTGCTTTCCGCGCTGCCAGAGTCTCGTCACTGACGTTCACGTGAATGACGCCCTGCAGCAGGTCAAACGAGATCTCATCTCCGTCCTCCACACAGGCAATCGGACCGCCGACGGCTGCTTCCGGAGCACAGTGCACTCCGATCGCTCCGTGCGACACGCCGGACACTCGCGCGTCAGACAGAAACGCAATCTTTCCGTCCAGTTCAGGTACCGCCAGAGCCGCCGTGGCAATCAGTACTTCCGGCATACCGCTGGCCACCGGACCCAGGTATCGCAGAATAATGACGCTGCCCGGAGTAATCCGCCGCTGCTCCACGGCTCGTACAATGTCTCGCGGATCGTCAAAGCAGACTGCTCGACCGGTGAACCGCGGATCCTTCATGCTGGACACTTTGAAGACAATCCCCTCCGGAGCCAGATTGCCGAAGCACACCTGCATGTCAGCAAATGGCTTGTAGCAGTTGTCACGGCTGACCAGCAGATCCTGGCCGGCCGGCGGTGGTGGCACATCCCGCAGATTTTCAGCCAGTGTCTGTCCGGTCACTGTCAGGCACGATCCGTCGAGGAGTCCGTTGTCGAGGAAGTGTTTCAGCAGCACCGGGGTGCCACCGATGTG
>CAITYU010000102.1 GCA_903896675.1 uncultured Planctomycetaceae bacterium | reverse complement strand
GGGAAATCAAGGATCGCGGTGAAGTTGTCTGTCAGCAGTGGTCGGCCGGGATCGCGGGAACTGGAGCGAGCCTGAACGGCAGTGGGTTCACCGAGCTGGCTGAAGTACCAGCAGGCCAGATCGAAGAAGTGGATGGGTTCTTCGAGGATCCAGTTGCCGACACGACTGCGATCATATCGCCAGCCGGCGGAGCCCTGTCGGTAGGGTCTGCGGAAAAGTTCGATGAGGCAGTACTGTGGCGTACCGATGGCGCCTTCCTGAATCAACTGGTGAACTCGCCCCCACAGTCTGGACATGCGCAGTTCGAAGCCGATGGCGAGCAGTTTCTGTGAGGCATCAGCGGCGGCAAGAATGCGGTGGCAGTCAGCTTCGCTGGAGGCCATGGGTTTTTCGAGCAGGACATGGTGCTTGTGCTGCAGTGCTGCACAGGCGATTTCGGTGTGCAGGTGGGTCGGCACCACGATGTCCACCACATCGATGTCAGGGTTTGCGAGCAGTTGTGTATAGTCGCCGGTGACGGGGATGTGTGGGTACGCGGAGGCTGCGGCGGTCAGGGACTGCGTGGAATTGGCGGCGATCATGACCAGTTCCGCACCGGGAGTTTCCTGGATGGCGCGGGCGTGGTGTGTCCCCCAGGCTCCAAAGCCCACCAGCCCAAAGCGGACGGGTCTGTCGGTTGTGAAGTGAGCTGACATACAGGTGGTTCGAAGCTGCCGGTGTGGTGTGCGTTGAAGTGTCAGTAAAGGCAAGGTGCCATGGGTTTGAGCCCATGGCACCGGCGTTTGTGGTCACGGACAGTTCAGCCAGCGGTCATGCGAAGAATTCCATGACGGCATCATTCTTGACCATTTCGCGAGGCTGATTGAGGTGATTGTAAACGGTGCGGCGTGGGAACAGACCGACGGCATGGTAGATACTGGCCAGCAGCTCGCCGGGGTGCACCGGATTTTCCACAGGTGCGGAACCGGTTTCGTCGGACTTGCCGTGGACGTACCCGCGTTTGGTACCACCACCGGCGATGAGTCCGGTGTAGCAGTATGGCCAGTGGTCGCGACCATCATCGCTGTTGCTGTTGCCGGAGGTGCTGACGCCGCGTTTGGGGCTGCGTCCGAATTCGCCCACGGCGACAACGAGCGTTTCCTGGAGCAGTCCGCGCTGATCGAGGTCTTCGAGGAGTGCGGAGAGTGCGGCGTCAAGCATGGGAGCGGACTGGCGTTTCATGCGATCGCTGAGCCCGGTGTGGACGTCCCACGAGTGGTTGTCGCTGTTGGCCACTTTCGGCCAGTTGACTTCGACCACGCGAGTCCCGGCTTCGACCAGTCGGCGAGCCAGCAGGCAGCTTTGTCCGAAGGTGTTATTGCCGTATTTTTCGCGCAGCTCTGCCGATTCTGAGGACAGGTTGAATGCTTCGCGGGCTTTGCCGGAGAGCACCAGTCCGAGGGCTTTCTCGTAGTACTCGTTCAGAGCATACTGCTGGACGGCCTTGTCCATGCTTTTCATGCCGGCGGTGATGGTATCGCGGAGCGAGGCGCGGCGCTGGAGGCGGTCGAGCGGGACATCCTGACGCAGCGTCAGGTCGTCCACGCGGACTCGTTCCATCTTCGCCATGTCCATGTCATCGCCGGACGGGTACAGGTAATACGGGTCGAAGGCGCGGCCGAGAAAGCCCGCGGTACCGGCCTTACCGATCACATTGCTTTCCTGCAGTGGTCGCGGCATCATCACGAACGGCAGCATGGGGGCCGCCAGTGGTTTCAGCCGGACAATATTGCAGCCGAAGTTCGGAAAGTCCTTGGGGCTGGGTGGTTCGAGCTGCCCGGAGGGGCTGACGTTATCGGCGGTGTAGCCGGTCAGCATCTGGTAGATGGCGGCAGTGTGGTTGAACAGACCCACAGGGGTGTAGCTGACTGAGCGAATGAGTGTGGCGCGATCGATCTGCTGAGCCAGTTTTGGCATCAGTTCAGTGAACTGAATGCCGGGCAGTTTGGTATCGATGTTTTTGAAAACGGAGCGAACGTTGTCGGGGACATTGGTTTTGGGGTCCCACAGGTCAAGATGGCTGGGGCCACCCTGGAGGTAGAGCATGATCACGCTTTTGGCTGCGCCGAATCCCTTGCCACCGTAGCGGGCTTCTTCGTCGCTGATTTCGCCTGCCCCGGCGGCTTTTTCCAGGAGTGTCGCGGCGCTGAGTCCGGCGATGGCGGAGCTGCCGACGCGGAGAACGGCGCGGCGGGAGTAACCGTCGCAGGTGTCTTTGCCGTAATTTCCTGGAATCACCAGCATGGGAAGTTGTCCTGTGGGTAGGTTGAGCCGGCCAGCCCGACGGGTCGGGGGTAGGCAAATTCGGCGTTGGGGGCGGGGAACCTGTAGAGGCGTGACCGTGTCAGTCTACGGTGGGAGTTGGGAAAATCGCAATCGTCAGTCAGTGAAAATCGGCATGTGGCGGGAATGTTGTGTGGGGAAAAGCGGTGAAAAGCTGGGTGTGTGTGCAGGTTAGCGGGTCGGAGTGTGCGATCCGAGCGGGGAAAGATAGAGGATATTGTTGTCTTTTTTGTGAATGGGGATTGTTGGCGGGTGCTGTGATGCAGTTCCTGGAATCTGGGGTATTTTGGAGTTTTGGGGGAAAATTCTGAAGAGATGCGTGGTTTGTGGCCGAAGGGGTGAGGTTTACGGTCTGCCGGAATTCTCGAAAAATCCCCTGACTTGTTCCAGGAAGTGCGGCTTGTTAGAATTGGCAGATTGCGGTTTGGTGCATGCCGTTCGTC